>JAGQQW010000260.1 GCA_020426005.1 Planctomycetota bacterium
GTTCGCGCGTGCTGCGGCCACCGTACCAGTAGCTGACCTTGCGGTTCGTCTTACGGTTCTTGAACAGTTCGAAGATGTGCGAGCGCAGGGGAGCCATGCCGGCACCACCGCCGATGTAGACCATTTCGGCGTCGGTGTCCTTGATGAAGAACTCACCGAACGGTCCAGAGATCGTCGCTTTGTCGCCTGGCTTGAGATCGAAGATCCATGACGACATCTTGCCCGGCGGCACGTCCGGCTGACGCGGTGGTGGGGAGGCGACGCGGACGTTGAGCATGATGATGCCCTTCTCGCCCGGATAGTTGGCCATCGAGTAGGCACGCACGACCGGTTCGTCGACCTTCGACACGAAGCGCCACATGTCGAACTTGTCCCAGTCGCCGCGGAAGCGCTCCTGGATGTCGAAGTCCTTGTAGTTCACGACGTGCGGTGGGCACTCGATCTGAATGTAGCCGCCGGCCTTGAAGTTGACGTGCTCACCAGGCGGAAGCTCGAGGACGAGTTCCTTGATGAAGGTCGCGACGTTGTTGTTCGAGCGGACGACGCAGTCCCACTTCTTGGCGCCCAGAGCATCCTCGGGCACCTCGATCTTCATGTCCTGTTTGACTGCGACCTGGCACGACAAGCGGCAGCCTTCCTTCGCTTCGCGCTTGCTGATGTGGGCTTCTTCGGTCGGCAGGATGTCTCCGCCACCTTCGAAGATCTTGACCGTGCACTGCGCGCACGTGCCGCCACCGCCACAGGCCGAACTCACGAAGATGCCTTCGTCCGCGAGGACGTTGAGCAGCTTGCCACCGGCTTGGACTTTCAGGCGCTTCTCGTCGTTGACGAGGATCTCGACGTCGCCAGAAGCGACGAGCTTCGACCGCGCGAGCAGAATCATGGCGACGAGCGCGACGACGACTGCCGTGAACATGCCGACGCCCAGGAGAATGTCGGTCATCGGGACGTCCTCACCGTGTCCGGGGTCATGGAAAGAAGAAGGCAGAATCGCATGACGTTGGTTCTCAGAGGCTGATGCCGCCGAACGCCATGAAGGCGAGCGACATGAGGCCGACCGTGATGAACGTGATCCCGAGCCCGCGCAGTCCCGCGGGCACATCGCTGTACTTCAGCTTCTCGCGAATGCCGGCGAGTGCCGTGATCGCGAGCGCCCAACCCGTGCCCGACCCGAAGCCGTAGACGACACTTTCGCCGAACTGGTAGTCGCGCTCGATCATGAGCAGCGAGCCACCGAGGATCGCGCAGTTGACGGTGATCAGCGGCAAGAAGATGCCGAGCGCGTTGTAGAGCGCCGGAAAATAGCGATCGAGCGCCATCTCGAGGATCTGCACGATCGCGGCGATGACGCCGATGTAGCTGATCAGCCCGATGAAGCTGAGGTCGACGTCGGGCGCGCCGGCCCAAGCGAGCGCGCCAGGCTTCAGGAGGTTCTGATAGATGAGGTTGTTGACCGGCACGGTAATCGTCTGCACGACGATCACGGCGATGCCGAGGCTGAGCGCGGTTTCGACCTTCTTCGACACGGCGAGGAAGGTGCACATCCCGAGGAAGAAGCTGAGCGCCAGGTTCTCGATGAAGACGCTCTTGATGAAGATCGCGAGGTACTGTTCGAACATCACGCCGCCTCGACCTGGTTCTTCTTCCAGGTCCTGAGGATCCAAATGAAGATCCCGATGATGAAGAAGGCACTCGGGGGTAGCAGGAGCAAGCCGTTGGTCGGATACCACCCGCCTTCGGTGACCGGCTTCATCAACGTGTAGCCGAGCAGCTTTCCGGACCCGAGGGATTCACGGATCACCGCGACGAAGAGGAGCACGGCGCTGTAGCCGAGGCCGTTGCCGATTCCGTCGAGGAAACTCATGCCGACCGGGTTCTTCATCGCGAACGCTTCGGCACGACCCATGACGATGCAGTTCGTGATGATCAGACTCACGAACACCGACATCGTCTTGTAGACATCGAACGCGAAGGCCTTCAGCACCTGTTCGACGACGATCACGAGCGAAGCGATGATCGTCATCTGCACGATGATGCGGATGCTGCTCGGAATCTGCTTTCGGATCAGGGCGACCGACGCGTTGCTCATTGCGGTGACGAAGATCACGGAGACGCACATGATGAGCGTCGGGGCGAGCTTCGAGGTCACGGCGAGCGCCGAGCAGATCCCGAGCACTTGGAGTGCGATCGGATTCTGCTCGAAGATCGGCTCGACGAGGACTTCCTTGGGCTTGGTCATGATCGTGAGTCCAGTTCGATTCAGCTCGTCGCGAGGAGGGGGCCGAAGCAATCGGGGCCGAGCCAGTACTCGAGCATGTTGTCGACACCGCGCGTCGTGATCGTCGCGCCCGACATGCCATCGGCGGAGTACTCGTCGAGCTTGTTCCCCGTGCCCTTGAGGACTTCGAGGCGATACTTGCCACTACCGTCGAGGACCTTCTTGCCGACGAACTGACCGCGCCACAGCGGATTGTCGACTTCGCCACCGAGACCGGGGGTCTCCCCGTGCTGGTAGTAGACGAGGCCGTCGATCGTGTGTTGTGCGTTCGGCTGCACCGCGAGGTAGGCGAACATCGTCGACCACAGGCCCTTGCCGTAGATCGGCAGGATCAGACGTCCGTCTTCGGTGGTGTAGATGCGGGCGAGTTTGGCGCGGCGCTTGATGCCAGCGATGTCCTTGGCCGGCGGAATGACGACGGACGTCTCGGGCTTCTTCGCGGCTTCGATCGGGTTGAACTCCGCGATCTCTTCCGGACTGGCATCGACGTAGTGGTCGGTGCCGAGCTCGACGAGGCGAGGCGTCAGCTTGGAGAAGAGCTCCTCGATCTTCTCGCCCGAGACGCTCTCGCCTTGCTTGACCGCACCGATCGCGAGCAAGACGTTGCGCTTGAGGTCGAGCGACTTGTTCTTTTCCTGGTAGGGACGCAAGCCGACCGAAGCGATCGAGACGATGACCGCGCAGACAGCGCAGAGCGCGATCGCGACGAAGAGGATCTTGCCGATGCTATCCTTGTGCACTTCGCACCATCCTGCGCTTGACGTTGGCTTTGACGACGAAGTAGTCGATCAGCGGAGCGAAGACGTTGCCGAACAGGATCGCGAGCATGATCCCTTCGGGGAACGCGGGGTTGATGACGCGAATCAGCACGGTCATGAACCCGATCAACATGCCGTAGAACCACTTGCCGGTTTCGGTCATCGCTGCCGATACGGGGTCCGTCGCCATGAAGACGAGTCCGAACGCGAGTCCGCCACTGCAGAGGTGCCAGATCGGACTCATGCCGAACATCGGATTGCTCTGCGAGCCGATCGCGTAGTGGAGCAGACCGGAAAGGCCGACCGTACCGATAACGACGCCGAGCATGATGCGCCACGAGCCGATGCCCGTGAGGATCAGGAAGCAGGCACCGAGCAGACATGCGAGGACCGACGTTTCGCCCATCGATCCAGGGATGAAGCCGAGGAAGGTGTTCATCAGGGTGAACTTCGCCTGCACCGCCTCCATGCCGTTCGATGCGGCGACCCCGAGGATCGTCGCCCCGCTCACTCCGTCCGCGCCCGCTCCGGCGACCCAGATCTCACCGCTGATGTCGGCAGGGTAGGCGAAGTAGAGGAAGGCGCGTGAAGCCAGCGCGACGTTGAGGAAGTTCTTGCCGGTGCCGCCGAACACTTCCTTGGCGAGCACGACGCCGAAGCTGATCCCGACCGCGACCTGCCAGAGCGGGATCGTCGGCGGGAGGGTCAGCGGGAAGAGCAGACCGGTGACGAGGAAGCCTTCGTTGATCTCATGACCGCGCACGAGGGCGAAGATCGCTTCCCACGTCCCGCCGACTGCCATCGTGATGACGTAGACGGGTAAGAAGTAGAGCGCGCCGTGCACGAAGCACGCGAAGATACTGCCGGGGTCGTAGCCGACGCCGAGACCTTCGAGGATCGAACCGCGCCAGCCTGCGGCTCCCGTCAACGCCTCGCTCGCGCGAATGGCTTCGTTGGCTTGGAGCCCGGTGTTGTACATCGCCATCAACACGCACGGGACGAGCGCCCAGACCACGACGATCATCATGCGCTTCAGGTCGAGTCCGTCACGCACGTGGCCCTTGCCCGTCGTGACGTCGGGGGGCGTGTAGAGGAACGTGTCGAGCGCCTCGTAGGCGGGATAGAGCTTTTCGAGCTTGCCACCCTTGTGAAAGGGTTTGCCCAGCTTCTCGAGCAAGCCGAGCATCAGCCGTCTCTCTCGATCATGGTCAGGCTCTCGCGGAGCAGGTGGGGGAAATCGGTCTTGCCCGGATCGACGAACGTGCAGAGACCGAGGTCTTCTTCGTCGAGCTCGAGGACGCCGAGTTGTTGGGCCGTGTCGGTATCTTTCGACAACAGGGCACGCAAAAGTTGTGTCGGCAAGATGTCGAGTGGCATCACGGCCTCGTAACTGCCGACCGGGACCATCGCACGCGGCGAGCCATTGGTGTTGGTCGTGAAGGCGAACTTCTTCGCGCGATTCAGGGCCGAGACGTAGACGTTCTTGATCGAGTAGCGATTGCCGCCGGGCATGTGCCACCCGAGGAACTCGCGCTGACGACCTTCGCGCAGCAGGGTGACCTGGACGTGGAAACGCCCGAGGAACCCCGTCACGTCGGCGAGTTCGCCCGAGGCCTTGTCGCCGCACAGCACGCTTCCCGAAACGATGCGGGTCTCGAGGCTCGGGTCGGCGATCTCACCAGCGCAGAGGTCGGCGAGTTTCGCGCCGAGGATCGTCTTGACCAGTCGCGGCTCCTTGGCGGCGGGGCCGGCAAGGCTCACGACGCGCGTCGCATCGATCGTCCCGGTCCGGAACAGCGCACCGAGCGCGATCACGTCTTGATAGCCGATCGTCCAGGCGGTGTGCGCGAGACTCGCCGGGCGTAGATAGTGGATGTGTGTGCCGACGAGACCTGCCGGATGTGGACCGTCGAACGAGGCGTGCCGAACGTTCGCGACGTCCGATCCCGGAACTTGCGCACCTGCCTTCGAGGACAGGAAGACGTCACCAGCCGTCAGTTTCGTCAGAGCGAGCACACCGAGTCGGAAGTCGTCGGCGCGCGCGCCGATGACCACGAGTGGGTCCGCCGCGAGCGGACTCGTATCCATCGCGGACACGAAGATCGCCGTGGGTGCCGCATCGACGGCCGGTGTCTTGCTGTAGGGCCGCGTGCGGAACGCGATCCATTGCCCCGAAGCCACGAGCAGGTCGCGAACTTCGTCCCGAGTCGCGGACTCGAGGGACTTGTTGCCTGGCAGGCGGTATTCGGCGGCATCGTCGCCGTCGCACCGGACGACGACGGAGTGAAAGACGCGCTTGTCCCCACGATGGATCGCGACGACCTCACCCGCCGCGGGGGACGCGAACAACACGCCGGGTGTCTTCTTGTCCTCGAAGAGCGGCTGGCCGCGCTTCACGCGATCGCCGATCTGCACGAGCATGGTCGGCTTCATTCCGTGGTAGTTGGCGCCGAGGAGTCCGACCTGCGTCACGTCGCGCGCCGCCGAGATCTCCTGCTTCGGTGCGCCCGTGATCGGAAGGTCGAGGCCCTTCCGGATCTTGAAATGCTGCGCGCTCATCAAGGCCCTTGTGAATGGGTTCGGCTGAAGTTCGAGATCGCCGAGTGCGCACCGCAACTGGGTGGCACGACGCGAGTTTCGTCGCGTGGCCGCTCCGGCCCTGGCGTTCTCGGCGCAAGGACTCTAGGAACGGACTCTCGATTTTCAAGACGAGGGAACAGCGAGCGGTCTTCGCGACAGTATGCCTCGCGGGCGCGTGTTCAGGCGGTCGCGGGGTCCTGACCCCGCAGCATCGAATTGCCGTCGAACGTCTCGGCGCGGTCCTGCCGCGGCCGCTGCAGCAGCGCAGTTTCGTCGATTCGACCCGATTGCGCGAAGAAGTCGATCGGATTACGCCAGACGAGACGTTCGATGTCGGCATCGCTGATGCCCGCGCCCTCGAGGCGGAGGACGGTTTTCGGGACCGAGAGCGGATCGCTCACGCCCCAATCGCATGCGCCGTTGATCACGATGCCTTCGACCCCGTATTCCTGGACGAGCCGCACCATGCGGGGCGGATCCATCTTGGTGTTGGGGTAGATCGAGAACCCGGAGACACAGCCGAGATCGCGCGTCACGCGAATCGTCTCTTCGTTGCCGTGGTCGAGCAGGACGCGTTCCATCGGGAAGCCGGCGTCGCGAATCAGGTCGATGCAGCGCTCGAAGCCACGCTTCTTGTCGCGGTGCGGTGTGTGGACGAGCACGGGCAGATCGTGGACGCGAGCCAGCTCGAGCTGCGCGAGGAAGAACTTCTCTTCTTTCGCGGTTTGATCATCGAGGCCGATTTCCCCGACGCCGACGACTCCGTCCTTCTCGAGATAGCGGGGGAGCACTTCGAGAACGGCGTCGTTCACGCGGTCGTCGTTGGCTTCCCGTGGGTTGAGCCCCATCGTCGATAGGTGCCAGATTCCGTTCTGTTCGGACCGGAAGCGTTCCCAGCCGATCAAGGTGTCGAAGTAGTCGATGAACGTGCCGACCGACGTACGGTTCTGACCGAGCCAGAATGCCGGCTCCAGGACCACGCGGATGCCCGAGAGTGCCATGCGTTCGTAGTCATCCGTGACGCGGCTGAACATGTGGGCGTGAGGTTCGAAGATGCGCATCGCGTTCTGCTTTTCGAGCGGTTGGTGCTGTTCGGATCTGTGAGGGCGACGATCTGTGAGAGCGACTCAGAAGAGTTCGGAGAGTCGACCGCGCAGGACGGGGTCGGATTCGCGTTCGAACGCGCTCCGCGCGGCGTCGTTCAGCCGGGGCTCGTTCCGGGTCTCGGTCAGGACTGCGAGGCCGTCGATCGCAGCGTGGCGATATTCCCGACGCGGGTCTTCGAGT
>JAGQQW010000261.1 GCA_020426005.1 Planctomycetota bacterium
CGGCGTGACGCGGCTCACACCCAGCGAACTCTGTGAGATCCTCGCGCTATACGAACACAGCTATCCCAACAATTGGTTCGACCCGCGTATGCTCGAAACCGGCGAATACTTCGGCCTTAAACACCACAACGAGCTCGTGTGCGTCGCCGGCGTGCACGTCTACTCGCGCGCGTTCCGGGTCGCCGCCCTGGGCAACGTCGCGACGCACCCAGCACACCGCGGCCAAGGCCTCGCCCGCCGAGCAGTCGCGGCATTGTGCGCCTCCCTGCTAGAGCACGTCGACTTCGTCGGGCTCAATGTGCACGCCGACAATCGCGCGGCTATCGCCTGCTATGAGCGATTGGGGTTTGTTGAGGTGGCTCAGTACGAGGAGTTCATGTTGCGGGAGCGCTGAGCAACGACGGGGATCCCGGCCCTACTCACACACCCAGTTGAGGCCCGGGTCGTCCCGCTCGACGTCGTCCAGGTCTGCTCATCGATCGGATCTACGCGCCAACGCGCCTGTTTGAAGCGCGCTGCAACGGATCCGCGCGGCTCCAATCGATGTCTATCGACGCCGCAGCCCAAAGTGCTAGCTCAAGCTCGATGACTAGAAGTCGGGTCGTTCTCCAAGCGCTCACGCTCCTCGTGTCCTCCGGTTGCGGGAGCGATCCTGAAGCACCCGAGCCCGCGCGCTGCGAGAAGACCGAATCCACCGTAGCCCTAGACGAAGCGACCTTCCTTGGTCAAACCACCGAGGAGCTATTAGGACCCTTGCTCACTGATTATGACTGCAGTTGGTCCTGGCAGGACCCATCCCCCGTTGCGACCATCACAGCTCCAGCGAACGAGAACTCGGCACACGTCGCGTTCGCCTTTGCGGACGATCACGCAACGCTGATCACTGCCGAACGCATTGGCCCCCGTGAGCAGCTGTCGGAACCATGCGAGTCATCACTCACGGTGAAAGTAGCAGTCACGATCGAGACCAGCGAGGGGACGCTGAGCGCCAGCTATCCGCTCAACTTCACCCTGCAGCCAGGCGGCACGGCCTACGCTAGCCTGGACCTCAGCGACCACGAACCCTCGAACTACGACATCACGTGGTCAGACGGCTTTACGAATCACCGCCACATCCTCGATGTATGGATGGCGCCCGATTCCGCCGTCGGCATCATCAGCGTCTATGGCGACCGCGACGATACGCGATACTCGGAGTTCACCGGAGGCTTCACCTGTCCCAAGCTGTAGCAGGCGCAGGTGACGACAAACGACGATCAAGCCAAAGAACTCCTTTCCGCACAGCTATTAGACGCAACGGGTCGAGATTGCGTGAACCTACTGTCGCTGGTTCCACGGTCACGTGCCGATGAACCGACGTGAGCGCACGTCTCACGCTCGCCCCACAACCACTCGTCGGTTAGCTTCTTGGGATGGCTGCTTCAGACGACGAACCAACGTTCCCCGAGGCCGCGTGGATCAGGCGTCATCGGCGGGACCTCCTGCGCAGGTTCCCGGCGGAAGTCGTCGCGAGCCCCAAAAGGTTGAGCTTGGTCGTGCAGGAAGCCATCGACTTCGAGACCGGCTGGTGTCCGGACTGGCTCTCTGAAGACGACGCACGGACACTGCTCCAATTTCTACATCGGCACGCTGCAGGTCCCGGCGACGAACTCGTAAGCGCTTTGGAACGGCGCCGAGCGACCGCTGGACGGGCTCTTCAGACATCGAAACAGCGGCGGGGATCGCGCCAGTAAGCGAACACTAGCGTCAGCTTCTCATGCACGGGCAGCCAGCGCAGCCAGCCGCCCCATGCATCGACCAACGACACCGCCTAGGGTGTCACTATGCCTCCAACTAGGGCTTCAACACCCACTCGGAGAACTCGAGGTTGTCCGCGATGAAGGTCTTGTTGAGCGCGTTGTTCCGCAGCACGATCCGGACGTCCCGCACATCGTCGTGAGCGCCGAGCGCGAAGCCGCGCGTCTCCAACAAGAGCAATACCGTCAAGCTGCGTTCGGACCGAGCGGCGAAGCGCCTCAGCGTCGTCCGAAGCCGTCGCAACATGCGGGCGGCAAGTTCGTCGCCGCGGATCTGCAGCCGGGTCGCTACGTGCTCGATGTCGCGGCGCCGGGGTACGCGGCGATCGCCGACGGCCCGATCGAACTGTCCTAGCGCGCGAAGGCCGCTCCGCGCACGATCCGACTCGTGCCCGCGGCGATCCTCTCGGGCATCGTCAAGTCGGGTGCGACCAAGCAACCGCTCGCGAACGCGTCGGTCGAGATCTTCTTGCCCCCGGCGCCGTCCACCGGCGGCAACACGGACAACGGCTTCAACCCGATGCGTCAGATCTTCGGCGGTCGGGACAACGACGGGACGCGCCTGGCCCGCGTGCGCACTCGCAAGGACGGCACGTTCGAGGTCGCGGACCTGAGGCCCGGCACGGTGCGCATCGTCGTGCAGGCCGAGGACCACATGGAGACCAAGCTCGACGGCGTCGTCGTCGCCGCCGGTCGCAAGACCGACCGCAGTGTCGTGCTCGGCGTCGGCGGCACGCTCTTCGGCACGGTCACGGGTGCGAAGCCTGGTTCGGCCGTTCGCCTGCGCAGCGCGCAAGGCGGCGAGAACCACCGCATCGATGTCGCCAAGGACGGCAGCTACGAGGCCAAGGGCCTCACACCGGGCGGCTGGTTCGTGACCGTCGACGTCGGCGGCGGTGGACGCAACAACTTCGGCCGCATGGGCGCGTCGATGTTCCGTCAGATGGTCGCGCAAGCGCAGCCGGACGTCTTCGTCAGCGAAGGTGCGAAGCAGCGCTTCGACGTCGACGCGACGAAGGAAGTCACGGGCAAGGTTACCGGTACCGTGCGCGTGCTCGGCGTGCCGACCGAGGGTTACGAAGTTTCGCTCAGCCCGCGCCGCACTGCGCAACCGACGAACAACGACCCGAACGCCACGCCGGCCGACTTCATGGCACGGATGACGAGCCGCTTCCTTCGCGCCACGAGTGACGCCAAGGGCAGCTTCGAGATCGAGAACGTCCCGCCCGGGGATTGGACGGTCCAAGTCAGCCGCGGTGGCGGCGGTGGCCGTCGCGGCGGGTTCGGTGGTCCGGGCGGTTTCGGCGGCGGCGGTGGCGGCAGTATCGCCTCGGTCGATGCGAGCATCCTGGCTGGCCAAACGCTTCGTCAGGACTTCGATCTCCGCATCGGCGGTATCGAACTCGATCTGCGTGACGGCAAGGGCAAGCCCGTGTCGACCGCCCGCGTCAGCATGGCGCTCGAGTCCGAGACGACGGGCGTCGCTCTCACCGAATGGCGCAATCTGCCCTCGTTCCGTCGCGTTCGTGTCGACCGCGGCATCGCCAAGGTCGACGAACTCGCTCAAGGTCGTTGGAGCGTCGGCGTCGAAGGCGCAGGCATCACCGAGACGATCCGCACCGTCTTCGTCGGTCAAGGTCAGGCTCCGGTCGAAGTCATCGATCTCGTCGTCGACGAAGCCGCGATGCAACAGGCGATCGCCGAACAGGAACAGCGCCGCGCCGAGCGCGACGCGCGACGTGCAGCACAAGACGCGGCGAATCCCGGCGGGAACAACCAGAACGGCGGCCGACGTGGCGGCAACGGTGGCGCGCGCGGCACGGGCGGCGGTGGTCGCGGTGCTCGGAACGGCGGAGCCGGCTCGACCGGTGGCCGCCGCGGCAACTGATCGTTGGCGCAACGAGCCCCGCAGAGAGGCCGAGCTCCGGGCAGACGCAGGCTGGCATGCACAGCGCCCGCTGCCCGGCTTGTCAGCCTGGTCGCCCCATCGCAGTCCGCACACTCGCTCGTCGCAGCATGTCGCGTGATGCCTTAGAGTGAATCGGGACGACATGCCTCAGTGCATGCCGAGATCCAAAGTGCTCGAAGCACGCGGGCTCGCCGACGCCGCTCGCGTTTGCCCCGCCTGCGAGATCACGGCGTATGGACGGCAGACCACCCGACACACCGCGGAGCCATGAGCGTGACCTCTCGGCGTCACGTGCGGAGACCCTCGCGCGCGCGGTTCCTCCGATTACGCCCGCTGGATCCGGGATGCGGAGCACGCGAGCGCTCTTCGCGACGATCGTCATCTACGTTGGTCTCGTCATCGGTCTGCTCGGCGCACGCAGTGAGGCGAGCGCGCTGTTCGGCAAGAACCCCGTTCCCGTCCTGCTCCTCGTGCTCGCCGTCGCGGGCCTCTTCGTCCTCGGCCGCGGCGCGATCAGCGAAGCGTTCGGGCGCCGGCCATCGGCCACGTGGCTCGCGATCGGTCTTGCCGTCGCGCTCGTCGCGCTGACGATCAGCGCACTCTGGGTCGGCAACGCACTCGAGAAACCGATTCGCCTCGGCGGCCTGTCGCGCATCGCGTGGCAGTCGCTAGCCGTCGCGCTCATCGCCGCCTACTCCGAAGAGCTGCTCTTCCGCGGTGTCCTCTGGACCGCGATCGCCCGCCGCAGCACGACCATGCTGCGCCCGCTGATCCAAACGTCCGCGATCTTCGCGATCGCGCACGTCATCGGCCCCGCTGGCCTCGCCGAGCTGCCGCACCGTGCGATCGCCGGAGTGCTCTTCGGCCTGCTGCGCTGGAAGAGCGACAGCCTCTGGCCTGGCATGCACGCGCACTTCTGCGTCAACGCGATCGTGATGACGGCGTGACCACGGCAAGGCGCTACCGACCCGTCAGTCGCACATCTCGAGCAGCGCAGTGACGGCCGCGGTGATCCCCTTCTCGATCGACGCCGTCCACGTATCGAACATGTAGGCTGGTGCTGTCACGACCTTGAGATCGCGGTCGATCACGCAGTCGTCGACAGGGCAGGTGACGTGCCGCGCGCCGAGCTTCTCGAGTTCGCGAGCCGTGCCCTCGTCGTCGCCGATCGTGAGACTCGGGTGCTTGCTACCGAAGAGACGCGCGAGCAGCGCCGGCGCGATGCAGACGGCCGCGATCGGCTTGCCGGCGTCGTGCACGGCGTGAAGCAGTGCGGCGACGCCTTCGTGCACCGAGCAGTCGCTGCCTTCCGTCGCGAAGTTGCAGAGGTTCTTCGCGGCACCGAAGCCCCCGGGAAGGAAGAGCCCGTCGAGCTGCGCGACATCGGCCTCGGCGATGTCCTGGATGCGACCGCGCGCGATGCGTGCGGCTTCGGTCAGGCAGTTGCGACGCTCTCCGGTCGGCTTCTTCGTTCGATGGTCGACGACGTCGAACTCGATGTCAGGGGCGAAGCAGTGCACCTCCGCACCGGCGCGATCGAGCGCGAGCAGACCGCAGACGGCCTCGTGGATCTCCGTGCCGTCGAGATAGCCGCAGCCCGAAAGGACCACGCCGATTTGCTTCTTGCGTGTGCTCATGCACGCCCTTGTAACCGATCGTCTTGACGCACGCGCGTGGGCCAACGGACGGATCCTGACGGACTATGGATCGTCACGCGTCTTCGAGCTCGGTCCACGCACTCCACTCGATACTGCGCCCCGGAAATGCAACGTGCTCGAAGGGCCACGCGCGCTCGATCCAGCTGCGCACTGCCGCGTAAAGGCGCTCTTCGAGACCTCCCTCCAGCTCGCTCGCGCGCGCCCAGAGGTAGACCTCGGCGTCGTACCCCTTCTTGTGCGTCGGATCGATGTAGACACAGCCCTTGACGATGTCTTCGGCGAGCGACACGACCGTGTAGGCGAACGAACGACGCGTCTGGAACTCCTTCTGGTGCCACCCCAAGTCGATCAGGTTCTGCTCGAGGGTGAGTCCGAGCGGCCACGTGCCGCCGGGCCAGACGGACCTCAGATGATCGACGCTCGTGAGGACCGCGTCGAAGTCCTTGACCACGTCGTGCACGCTGAGCATGCGCAGGCGAAACTCGGCGGTCTCGAGCGTCGACGGGACTTGGAAGCGAGCGGGCACGAAGGGCTTCATCAGGGATCTCCTCGCACTGCAACCCTGCCAGGACCGCGGTCCGCTGTCCACGCAACGACAGCATTCCGCGAGCGGGACGGCTCGATCTCGGCCCGTGTCGCCAGGTTGCTATGCTGCGCCGCATGAAGCCTGCGCGCCCCTTCTCCCTGCTCTTCCGACATTGCTTGTGCACGGTGGTCGGTTCTTCGCTCTTGGGGCTCTGCGCCTCCCTTCCAGCACAAGACGAAGCTCCAAAACCGAACGACAAGGACAGCGCACTGCTCCAGGCGCTCCACGCGCGCTCGATCGGCCCGGCGGGCATGAGCGGCCGCGTCACCGCGCTCGCGGCGCGTGACGACGATCCCGACACGATCTTGGTCGGTGCCGCGAGCGGTGGTCTTTGGCGCACGGAGAACGCCGGTATGACCTGGACGCGGCTCTTCGACGAGCAGAAGGTCGCGTCGATCGGTGCGATCGCGCTCGACCCGAAGCACCCGCAGCGCATCTGGGTCGGCACGGGAGAAGCGTTCCCCCGCAACAGCGTCGCCTCGGGCAACGGGCTGTATCGGTCCGACGATGCCGGCAGGACGTGGACGCATCTCGGCCTCGAAGCGAGCGAACGGATCGGCAACATCCTCGTGTCCAAGGCCGACTCGGACACGGCGTGGATCGGAGTCGTCGGCAAGGCCTGGGGTCCCGGCGACGAGCGCGGCGTCTACAAGACGACCGACGGCGGAAAGACGCTGCGGCGCGTGCTCTACGTCGACGACCGCACCGGCTGCGCCGACCTCGTACAGCATCCGCAGGACCCCAACACCCTCTTCGCGGCGATGTGGAGCTTCCGCCGCCGACCGTACGACTTCGTCTCGGGCGGCAAGGGCTCGGGCCTCTGGCGTAGTCGCGACGGCGGCGAAACATGGACGAAGCTCGAGGCAAAGGATGGTCTCCCGAAGGGCGAACTCGGCCGCATCGGAATCGCGATCGCACGCTC
>JAGQQW010000262.1 GCA_020426005.1 Planctomycetota bacterium
TCGTCATCGAAAAGCGCCCCGGACTGCCGGTCCTGCGCGACAGCGAAGAAGAGCTCGTCTATCCGCTACGCACGTGGATCAGCGAAACGGGTCTCGCGGAAGCGCTTTCGCGCCTCACGCTCCATGCTCCGGTCCAGATCGTGGGTGCCGTCGAAGGCACGCTCGCGCAATTCGAGAAGCGTCACCGCGTTCGCCTGCCCGAGGGGCAGCGGCGCGCGATCGAAGTCGCCCTCGGCAGTTCGGTCTCGATCGTCACGGGCGGACCCGGCGTTGGCAAGACGACGATCGTGCGCGCGCTTGCCGAAATCGTCGAGGATGCCGGACACGTCATCGCGCTGGCCGCTCCGACTGGACGCGCAGCGAAACGCCTCAGCGAGGCCACGGGACGCGAGGCAACGACGTTGCACCGACTCCTCGAATACAACGCCGGGAGCCGGCGCTTCACGAGGAACGACCGCAATCCGATCGACGCCGAGGTCGTCGTCATCGACGAGAGTTCGATGCTCGATGTCGCGCTCGCCTACGAACTCGTTCGCGCGATCCGACCGGGCACGCACCTCGTCTTCGTCGGCGATGTGGATCAACTGCCGTCGGTCGGCCCAGGGCGCGTGCTCGAGGACATCATCGGGTCGGGACTCGTGCCCGTAGCGCGCCTCGACAAGGTGTTTCGACAGCGTGCCGGGAGTGCGATCGTTCGGTGCGCACACCGCATTCGCGACGGTTTGTTGCCTCAGGAAGCCGGCAACGCATCCGAGCTCTCCGACTTCTATTTCGTCGAGACGAAAGACCCACGACGCAGTCTCGACGCCATCCTCGAGATCGTCGGCAACCGCATCCCGAAACGCTTCGGCTTCGATCCGATCGACGACATCCAGGTCTTGAGTCCGATGTACCGCGGTCCACTCGGCGTCGATTCGATCAACAACGCACTCGGCAACCTCCTCGTACCTCGCGGGAAAGAACTCGTACGCGGTACGCGTCGGTTCCGCGTCGGCACGAAAGTGCTCCAGCTGAGGAACGACTACGACCTCGACCTCTTCAACGGCGACCCGGGTCGCGTGACCGGTGTCGAGCCCGAAGCGATGAAACTGCACGTGCGATTCGGGATCCGCGACGTCGAACTCACCGGGCCCGAGATCGACCAGATCGTGCCCGCCTGGGGCATCACCGTGCATCGCGCGCAGGGCAGCGAGTACCCGGCCGTCGTGGTCGCTCTCGACGCCGGGCACTACCTGCTCCTCCACCGGCGACTGCTCTACACGGCAGTGACGCGCGCGAAGCGCCTCTTGGTGCTGGTCGGTTCGCGCTGGGCGCTCGAACGCGCCGTCGGCAACGACGACGACGAGGGACGTGTCAGCGGCCTTCGCGCACGTCTCGAAGCGCGTCGCATCGGCACGGGGGTTCATCCGCGTGCGGTGCTCGAACCCGAGGTCGACGAGGGACTCGACGTACGCGGTCCAGGTGACGCGGACGACGCGTTCACGTCTTCGGGCGAGACCGACTGACGGCTCGCGCCGAGGGCGCTACTTCTTCGCGGGCGCAGTCTTCGCGGGTTCGGGCTTCACGGGTTCGGGCTTCGCGGGTTCGGGCGCGACGAGCGTTGCGAGATACCGCTGCGCGATGCTCGCGTCCGGCCCCATCGCTTCGACGAACGCTGCGAACGTCTCGTACCGTCGCTCGCGGGGAAAACTCGTGCGCACGAGCGTGAGCGCTTGGATCGCGACTGCGTCGTCGACTCTCGCGATCGCCTTCGCAACCCGCTCGGGCTTCTTCCCGACGCGAGCCAACAGTCGCTCCGCGGTCACCAGCGGATTCGAGTATCCAGGCGTTCCATCGGCATCGAGCCACACCGGATTGGTCGCGGCGAGCGTATAGCCGTTGAGCGTCTTCCAGAACGGCTCGCGGATCGGGTCACCGGTCACGACGCAAACGAGCCAACCGTCGTGCGGAGCGGTCTCGACGTCGAAATCGAGCCAGGTGTCCGTTGCTCCGCCAGCATCCGGGAGTTCGCGGATCGCTTTCGACTCGCCATTGACGAACACGTGAGCACGTCGAGGTCGCACCCAGGACGGTGCCGCAACGCGCAGGCGCACCGCAACGCGTCGATCCTTGACCGTGACCGTGTCGCCACACGTCGCGTCGTTATCGACACGCACGTCGCAGAAGATGCCCATCCCGATCGTGGTTTTCCCCTTCTTGAACGCATCGCACGCAGCGTCGACGTCGATACGAGCGGGATCATCCGTCTTGCTCGGAACGTAGGTCCGCCCCTGACCGACCGGATCACCGACGGTGTGCGAGTCCGACGACCCGACGGCGAGAACCGTCTCACCGTGGTTGAGCAGCGCGAACCAATCGCGGAAGAGGAAGAGCGGATCCTCCATCTTCGTCGTCGCATTGACGAGTTCCATCGCGTCGAACGTCAATCGACGTGGACCACTCGCGCGCTCACCGGAGAGACGATTGAGACGGAAGCGACCGAACGGTCCCTTCTTGATGTCCGGCCATCGCGGATGGTTGAGAATGACGACGCGCGCACCCTTGGCACGAATGCCGTCGACGACCTTGATCCAGTCCGCCAGTCGATGCTCCGGCACCTTGTCCTTCGGATCGAGCGGAAACGCGTTGAAGTGCCCCATGCTCGTCGTGACCTCGTTGCCGACGACGCTGGTGTAGTACTCCGACAAGCCGAGCCGCGCCTGCTCGGGGCGATAGTCGATGTTGTGGTTGTGATCCGTCGAGATCGCGAGTTCGACACCTTCGCCGGCGAGAGTCACGAGTCGTTCGACGAGGCTCGCGTCGCCGTGGCCGCTGAACTGATAGGTGTGGATGTGCGTATCCGCGGCAACGAATCCCGGCGTGTCGACCTCGTGCCGCAGGGACAGCGTCAATCCGCTCGTACCCGCAGCCTCGACGTCGATGCTCGCCGATGCGCGAGACCACTCGCTTCCGCGCGAGACATCGACCTGATACTTGCCAGCAGGCAGCTCGAAGCGCTGCGCATCCGCCGTCGTGTACACGATCCCGGGACGCGCCGCGGACGAATCGCTGTCGGCGAAATACACTTCTGGAAGGTTGCCGTGTTCGTCCGTGATCGTGATGCGCGCAGGGATTGCACGCTGCGCCTCGTCACGAACGCGCACTTCGACCACACCGAGTCGCAACGCTTCGCGCAACGGGCGCACGTAGAGTCGCACGCGTCCGATCGTAATGTCGTCGGTCGGCTTGCGCGGGACGATCGCCATCGTGTTCTTCCCGTCCACGAAAGCGCGACCCGAAATCGGATACAGGTAGTCTCCGAGTGCGTTGCGACGTTGCAGGAACGCGACCTTCTTGCCGTTGAGAAGAATGTCCCAATCGTTGTCGACGTGATGGTGGCGAATCACGAAGCAACGCAACTCATCACTGCGCTTCGCATCGAACGAGAATTCGAGCTGCTTCCCTTCGGGATCGTCCGGAACTCCGTCTGGCCAGTTCTCGACCTTCGAATCCCCGAGGTGGTGCATGGCCTCATGCACCGTGACGGTCGCTCGAGGATCGCCTTGCTCGGCCACCGCGGATCCCGTCTGGAACGCGATTGAAAGAACGCCAGCCAGCAGCGGCGAGCATGAGCCAATAGTCGCGAGACAGAGCAGCGAACGGGATGCGGAGATGCGAATCATGGAGGAATCCGAGTCGGGAACGAGGCGAGAGGACCGGGTCACGCGCGATCGTGTCGAATGTCTGGCTCGAAATCCAAGGACTTCGCTCCGTACCGCAAAGGCTCATGCTCCCTTCATACGGGGAACTGCCGCGCTAACGGCATCGGGGCCGATCGGGGGGAGGTATGCCGGATGGAAATCGTCCATGCAGGGTCTATGACATCGGATCCGCCGCTTTCCGGCTCGCCGACCCTCGGCTGCCGGGGTTTGGCAGCGGAACGATTCCCAATGGCCCCGCTGCGGGCCTCTTTGCCACATCCCGGAGCATCGATGCTGACTCGCGCTCGCGCCCTCCTGTCCATCTCTACGCCGTGCGTCCTGTTGTCGGCGATCACCTTCGTGGGACTCAGCCCCCTCCACGCAATGCCCTTGGGGGCCACGCCGATGTTGCAGGACGGCGATCAGAAGACGGATGGTTCCGATGCGCCTCAGGACACGGATTCCCGAGGCAAGACCGAAGTGCCGAAGGAAAAGCCGAAGACCACGCTTCTGCGTGCACGCCACATCCTGATCCCGTGGAAGGGCAGCTCGGCGCAGTCGACGGTCGAGCTGACGAAGGAAGAGGCCAAGAAGAAGGCCGATGAGATCCTCGAGAAGATCAAGGGCGGCGCCGACTTCGCGAAGCTCGCGGCGGCGGAAAGCTCGTGCCCGTCCAAAGCAGAGGGCGGCTATCTCGGTCAGTTCGAACCCGACCGCATGGTGAAGGAGTTCACGGCTGCCGTGCAAGCGATCAAGGACGGCGAAGTGACGGGTCCGGTCGAAACGCAGTTCGGCTGGCACATCATCGAGCGTCTGCCCAATCCCGCACCGTGGCCCGAACGCTTCGCGGTCAGCCACATCGCGATCAGTTTCGACGGCGCAGAACGACACATCGGCACGTCGAAGCGCACGCGCGACGAAGCAAAGAAGCTCGCAACCGAATTGGCTGCAGAACTACGGGCCGGGAAGCGCGACTTCGCCAAGACCGCGAGCGAACTCAGCGACGACGACAACTCGAAGAACAGCGGCGGGTCGATCGGCGTGCGTCGCCCGTCCGACCTCTTCCCGCGCATGTCGGACGCGATCGCGGCCCTCAAAGTCGACGAGATCAGCGACCCCGTCGAAACTCCGATCGGCTTCCTCATCTTGCGTCGTGACGCCATTCCGGAGCCGCTCGGCGCGAAGCACATCCTGATCATGCACAAGGCAGGTCCGGGCTCGCCTTCGAAGCTCACGAAGGAAGAAGCGAAAGCCAAGGCCGCCGAGATCCTCGCGAAGATCAAGGGCGGTGAGGAATTCGACAAGCTCGCTCGCGAGTTCTCGGATTGCCCTTCGAAGTCGCAGGGTGGCGACCTCGGTGAGTTCGACCGCGGACGCATGGTCCCAGACTTCGAGAAGGCCGTCCTCGGTGCCAAAGTCGGCGAAATCGTCGGCCCCATCGAAACCGAGTTCGGCTACCACATCATCATGCGCACGAAGTGACGTGCACGTGATCTAGTGTCCCTCGGGACACTAGGGTCAGCGACCGGCGAGGAAGCACAGCGAACTCGCGACGTGCGCCTCCAGCTTGGTCGCGACCTCGCGCGGCACGATCAAGTAGCGCGCGTGAGCGACTCGCGGATCGACGACGATCGCGAGTTCGCCGCCTTCGAGGCGCCGCGCCGTCGTCTCGTCGACTGGAAGGTACGGAACGAACCCGGTCGGCGTGACGAAGTGCCAACGCCGACCACCCGTGGATGCAATCGCCTTCGACGCGACCTGCTGACCGATCATCGCGAGTTCGGCACGCCGTTGCTCCTCGCGTTGGCGCGCCTTCTCGCGTTCCCGATCTCGACCACGGGCTTCCGCTCGGCGTTGTTCCAGCTCGGCGGCCTTCGCGTTTCTCTCGGCATCCATCGCACGGTCGCCGCCCTTCTCGGTCCGTTCGACTCGCTGCTCGTGCGCCAGGCGCTTCGCCTTTTTCTCGTCGATCAGCTTCGCCTTCTTCAGCTCGTCGAACAGATTGCCCATGGCTCCAGAGTAGCCAGGACGTGCGCCGTCAGGTTCCGATTTCGATGACCGGGCCCAGATCGAGGCTCGCTGTCGGCACGTCGTCGACCACCGGCCCGGAGTCGTAGATCGTGCGCGCTGGAAGCGGTTCGCCGAGTTGTCCGAGCTTGGCTTCGACCCAACTGCTCGCGCGCAAGCCCAGCGGACCGATCGAAGGGTCCTCGACGAACGCCTGCAAGTGCAAGGTCATGCCGACGAATCGCGCGTCTCTCGCCGCAGGCCCCGGGATTCCGAAACGCGCCGTGCCACGCGAGTCCTTGCCACTCATCGCGATGTCCATGACGAGCGGAGCCATGTAGAGGCGGCATCCGGAGGCACCGACGAGATCGAATGGCAGGTTCTGGCCATTCCACTTCGAACTCGTGTCCCCGAGCGCGAGAAACGTGCGACTCGACGTCGTGGCGCGAGTCCATGTCCAAGCGTGGATCGGCGTCTCGCCATCGATCTGAGGGGATGCGACACGAAGTTGGAATCCGATCGGGCAGCCCCGGCCGAGATTCCTCGTCGTCCCGACGACCGAGCTTCGATCGAAGGACTCGGCATCGACATACCAATAGTGCGACTCGGCGTTCGCGCCGAGGGGGGCAGACTGCACGTCGACGCAGAGGTTCAGACCCGCGTTGAGCACGAACGGCGAATCGAACACGATCTTGGGCGCGAACGGCGCAGGCGGGTTGACCGGAAGCGGCGCCGCGGGCCAGTCGACGGTCTTGTTGTCGACGACCTTGGTTCGATTTCGACCATGTGCAGCGGCGAAGCTGTCGTCAGCGAGCATTGCCGGCACTGGCACACCGATCGTCGACAGCTCGATCGTCACCTTGAACTTGTGCGCCTTGAACGCGGACGTGCGTTGTGCATCACGACGGTACGCAATCGAGCGCATCGTGAACGTCGGGCCGGTGAATCCCAAATCGGCACCGCGATAGATCGTGAGAACACGACTCGGAGCTTGTCGACCTGGTAGATGGAGGCCGCTGTTTCCTTCGGTTCCATCGAGCACATTCGGAACACCCCGACCTTTCGGCAGCACGATGGACTGACTGACGGCGGAGGACGTTGCCACGAGTGCGGCAACGACGACGAGCAATGCGGCATTTGGACTGCGATGTTGCATTCGGTTCTCCC
>JAGQQW010000263.1 GCA_020426005.1 Planctomycetota bacterium
ACCGAACTCGCGCGTCCGTCGACGGGCAAGACGTTCTACATCCTCGACGAGCCGACGACGGGGCTGCACTTCGAAGACATCGAGCGCCTTCTCTCCGCGTTGCAACAGCTCGTCGAAGGAGGGAACAGCGTACTCGTGATCGAGCACAACCTCGAAGTCCTGAAGAGTGTCGACTGGTTGATCGAGCTCGGTCCGGACGGCGGTGCCGGTGGCGGACAGCTCGTGGCGGCGGGGACACCCGAAGACGTCGCGGGCGACAAGGCGAGTCCGACCGGAAAGGCCCTCGCGCCCTACGTCCTGCCGCGCCGTCGGCGTGCGCTCGCCAAGGCGAAACCGCGAGCGCCGTCGAAGAACCAGCCGAAAGCACTCCGTGTGTTCGGTGCGCGTCAGCACAACCTGCAAGCGGTCGACGCGGAGTTTCCTGCGGCGTCGTTCTCGGTCGTGACCGGCGTGAGTGGCAGTGGAAAGACGTCGCTTGCGTTCGACACGCTCTTTCGCGAAGGGCAGCGTCGCTTCATCGAGAGTCTGTCGACGTACGCGAGGCGCTTCCTCGGTCGACTCGACCGCGCACCGGTCGACAAGATCGAAGGGTTGCTTCCCGCGATCGCGATCGATCAGAAGAGCGCGGGCCGCAACCCGCGTTCGACGGTCGGCACGACGACCGAGATCCTCGACTACTTGCGCTTGCTCTTCGCTCGAGTCGGTGTGCCGCATTGCCCGACGCACGGCGAAGCGCTCGTGCGCAACAGTCCGTCGACACTCGCTGGGCGTGTGACTCGTGAGCTCGATGGCCAGAAGGGGTGGGTGCTGGCGCCGATCCCGGTTCCGCGCGGCCTCGAAGACAAGGATCTGCGCGCCTTCACGGACGAGCGCGTGAGCGAGTGGAAGGAGGACGGTTTCGCGCGCTTGGCCGTTGCGGGTCCGAAGGACACGATCTTCGAAGTCGCGTTTGGTGAGTCGATCGATCTCGATGCGGTGCGCAAGGGCTTGTGGCTCGTCGTCGATCGCATCTCGTTCGGTACGAAGTCACGCACGAGGCTCGCCGAAGCCTTCGAACTCGCGGGTCGGCACGGGAAAGGTCTGGTTGCCGTCGCGCCGCGCGACGGCGTCGTGTCGACATGGTCGCTCGAGCGTTCGTGCACGCGATGCGGGTTCCATCTTCCGCTCGATCTGCATCCGCGCTTCTTTTCGTTCAATCACCATCGTGGTGCGTGTCCCGACTGCCAGGGACTCGGCTCCAAGTTGGCGATGCAGCCCGAACTCCTGATCGCCAAGCCGTCCAAGCCACTGTTCGGTGGAGCGCTCCGCACGGATCTCGGTCCGGGGCCGAGTTTCCTGTTCCACCCGCGGCGTCCGTTCGCGCGAACGGCGATGGCGATGGCGGAGTCGCACGGCTTCGATCTCGCGAAGACGCCGTGGGATGCGCTCTCGACAGCGCAGCGCCGACTCGTGATGGAAGGGACCGGCGACGAGAGCTTTGCCGTGAAGATCCGTCGGCAACACGGGGGTTCGACGCGTAGCTACGAACTCGAGGAGACATGGCAGGGTTTGCGCCCGTTCCTCGAGGAGAAGTACGGCACCAGCGATTCGATCTCGTTGCGTCAGGGACTCGCGAAGGTGTTCCGCGAAGAACGGTGCGCTGCATGCCGGGGATCTCGGCTCCATCCTGCAGCGCTCGCGGTGACGATCACGGGGACCGACATCGCGGATCTCTCGTCACGCACGGTGCAGTCGCTCGTCGAGTTCTTCGACGGTCTCGAACTCGGCAGCGAAGAAACGAAGATCGCCGAACAGGTGCTGCAGGAGATCCGCTCGCGCATCGGCTTCCTCGACGCGATGGGTCTCGGATATCTCGAACTCGATCGAAGTGCTGCGACCCTGTCGGGCGGAGAAGCTCAGCGTATTCGTCTCGCGGGGCAACTCGGCAGCAAGCTCACCGGAACTCTCTACGTCCTCGACGAGCCGACGGTCGGGCTGCACCCGCGGGACACCGAACGCTTGCTGCAGAGCCTCTTGGGACTCAAGGAACTCGGCAACACCGTCGTCGCCGTCGAACACGACGAGACGGTCATGCGTCGTGCGGATTGGGTCGTCGACATCGGTCCGCACGCAGGTCGTCATGGAGGACGTGTGGTTCATCAAGGCACTCCGGCGTCGCTCGCGAAGTCGAAGGAGTCCCTCACCGGCGCGTGGCTCCGCGGTGAGGCCGCACTGCCCGTGCGTACGATGCGCCGTGGCAGTGACGGCGCGGCTCTGACCATCGGGGATGCGCGCGTACACAATCTGCGCGGTGTTTCGGCGCGCTTCCCGTTTGGCGCGATGACGTGCGTGACCGGTGTTTCGGGTTCGGGCAAGAGCAGTCTCGTGCTCGAGGCGCTCGTGCCCGCGCTGCGCGGCGAGAAGGGGTCGTGGAAGATCGCGGGACATTCGCGTGTGAAGGATCTGATCGTCGTCGACCAAGAGGCCCTGGCCGCGACTCCGACGAGCACTCCCGCGACCTACGTCGGCATCTGGACCGCGGTTCGCGAGTTGTTCGCGAAGACCGAAGTGGCGCGGCGCAAGGGCTTCGGTCCCGGTCGATTCTCGTTCAACAGCAAGGAAGGGCGATGCACGCAGTGCGAAGGGCGCGGTGAACTCCAGATCGAGATGCACTTCCTCGCGGATGTCTGGGTGCGTTGCGACCTGTGTCATGGACGACGCTTCGACGAACAGACGCTCGAAGTGCGCTACCGCGACAAGACGATCGCCGATGTGCTCGCACTCGAGTGCAACGAAGCGCTCGAGCTCTTCCAGACACAGCGACGGATCCACGCGCCGCTACGGACACTCGTCGACGTCGGTCTCGGATACCTGTCGCTCGGACAAGGCTTGCACACGCTGTCGGGAGGCGAAGCGCAACGCCTCAAGCTGGCTGCCGAACTGTGCAAGCCGCCGCGGCCCGGGCGCGTGCTGTTTCTCGACGAGCCGACGACCGGGCTGCACATGGAGGACACGAAGCGCCTTCTTCAGGTCTTGGACAAGCTCGTCGAAGGGGGAGCGACGGTGATCGTGATCGAGCACCACATGGGAGTCGCCGCCGCCGCGGACTGGGTCGTGGACCTCGGGCCCGATGCCGGAAGCGCCGGTGGCACGGTCGTGATCGAAGGTACGCCCGAAGCGGTCGCTCGGTGTGCGACCTCGATGACCGCTCCGTTCCTCGCGAGCGAACTCGCGCGCTAGGCGTCGCCCGTTCGCCGGCCGGGAAGCTTGCCCGCTTCAGGATTCCGTACTTCGCCGCAGATACACGCGCGATGGTTTGGCGTAATGTGATGGGCCGGTTCGCGCTCGTCGCGACCGAACTGCCAAACTGTTTCGACAATCACAACCTGCAATTGCGACCCCTGGTTTCCATGAAGAACCGCAATCTCCTTCTCACCCTTCCCATGCTCGCCGGTATCGCGAGCGCACAGACGGCTCCTGGTATTGCCCGCGCCGAAGCCGCGGTCACGGCGCTCGCCGCCATCACGAGTCCCGGCAACATCAACTTCGTCAAGCTCGCGGGCGATGGCCCGGGTGTGTGGACGGGTTCGGCCACGTCTGGCAGCACCTTGCTGATCGGCAAGTACGATCAGGCGAATGGCACCTGGACGGCGACGACCGAAGCCGCAGCCCTCAACCCGGATTCGGGCAACTTCGGCCTGATGCTCGACCAGACCGGTAAATACTGCGTCTTCGACCGTGCGGACGGCGTCTACTTCTCTTCGCGCTCTGGCCCTGGCGTCGCGTTCGCCGCGCCGGTCAAGGTCGCGATCACGCTGTCGGGCTTCTACGTCGACCCGGCGCTGGCCTACAACGGTGGCAAGCTCCAACTGATCTGGACCACCGGCACGTCGATCATGATGCAAGAGCTCGACGTCTCGGTGCTCTCCGCACCGAAGGTCGTCGGCACGGCTGCCGCGATCGCCAACCGCACGCAGGCATCCGGCTCGATCCACTCGCCGTCGCCCATCGTCGGTCCTGATGGCGACATCGAAGGGCTCTTCTGCGCCGAGTCGACGGGTACCGACCTGTACTTCAAGGCGGGGATCGATCCTGCGGATGCCCCGATCATGGTTGCGGACTACCCGTCGTGGGCCAACAACGGTGGCATCGCGGGCGCGCACTTCATCTACGTGCGCTCGGCCGCGATCCAGGACTTCGAAGGCGGCTGGCTGACCGGCGACGTCGAAATGACGGCTGGCACGGTCGACATCGGTGCCGCTGCACCGAGCAAGACGAACAAGGCGCTCACGCTGGTCTTCCTGTCGGACACCGTCGTCGCACCCGTGACGCTTCCGGCACCGTTCGACGTGGGGGCGCTCGGCCTCAACGCGTCGGTCTTCATCATGCTCGGCGCGATCGCGCACACGACTGCCGACCAGACCGGTAGCATCAGCTTCACGCTTCCCAACAACCCGTCGCTGAAGGGCAAGATCGCCATCCAGGGCCTGTCCTTCGACACGGCGTCCGCGTTCCCGCACACGTGGGCGTGGACCAACACGGCGCACATCGTCGTGCAGTGAGCCGGCCGGCGGCCCGCGCCGCCAGCTCGGATCGCATCAGAAACGCGCGCTCCACGGGGCGCGCGTTTTTCGTTTCTGCCCGATCGTTCGCCGTTTTCCCGTGGCTCACTGCATCAGTCGTGGCTCTTGGCGTGATGGACGAGGACGGCTCGTGCGTCGCGCGCAGGGCCTGTCTCGATTCACGAGGTGAGCCATGACGATGACCGATCCCCGCCAACTCGAACAACGACTGCTCCACGGAGAGAATCTCGTGCCGATCCTGATGGACTTCTTGGAGGACTTCGGGCCCGAGCACTTCGACGCGACTCGAGTCGACTACATCGAGCAGCCGCTGTTGATGCAGTTCGTGAAGGACGCGTTTCGGGATGCCTACGGCGTGGAGCCCATCGTGCATCAAGCGCTGCTGCGACGGGACGGACGCAGCGACTTCGTGTATGGCTTGCTCGTGATCGGCGACCGTCTCGGTGTGGTCTACTACTTCGAAGGGAGCAAGATCGGCATCCTGAGTTTCGCCGACCCCACGGAGAAGCACCCGATGAGCGTGATCCGCATCCAGTCGACGAGTCGGATGACCACGCTCGACGCGAGTCACGCCGGTTTCGATCACTAGAAGGACCTGCCGCCGCCTCTCGTCACCTTCGCGTCGGTCGGTCGCCGCGCTTCAGCGAGCGACGATCCAGCGAGCGCCGGGCAGCTCGGGCAGGCGCGCATCCTCCGTCGTATAGACGCCTCGGAGGCGTTCGACGCTCTCGAGCCATGTGACGGTTCGCGCGGTCGCGAGCACGCGTCGCTCGTGTTTCTCCTGATCGACGAGCCATGATCTGAGGAGCTCGGGTGTCACGCCATCCTGGAGGGGTTCGAGCCAGAGATACTGCGCGAAGTCTCGATTCGGCAGTGCCATGAGGGCGTCGTCTCGCTCGGTCTCACCGGCGACGAGGAGGACGATGCGGCTCTCGAGGTTTCTTGATTCGAGACTTCTTGCAAGCTGAAGGCCTGAGGATTGTGCGTCGTGCAGCCTCACGTGGACCGTGCTCGCGAACAAGGTCACGAGCGTCGCGATGACGAGCAGACGTGGGGGGCACGACCATGCAGCGAGCACGGTCGCGAGCAGAACGCACGGCATCGTGTACGCGCCGAATTCGTTCTCGTGACGCATCAACAAGAAGCTGATCCCCAAATAGGGCACGAGTGCGATCGCGAGCGCTCGACGCGCGCCCCGCGGCTTGCGCGGTCCGGAGAACCAGGCGAGTACCGAGAGCGGCAAGAACGGCACGATCCACTCGAGGGTGAGTGTGATCGGAACGAAACGGAACTCGGCGAGGGTCAAGGATTCGAAGTGCCAAGCTACGTAGCCGAATGCGCTCGCATCGGTTGGCGCGAGGGGTGCGAAGCGAGGCAAGAGGTCGTAATGGCGGATGGCGAATGGAACTCCCTTCGTAATCGCGAAGTGGAACGCCACGAGAACCGCTGGCAAGACGATCGACGGGAGCCAGGGACGCGCCGAAATCGAGGTCGGTTCGAGTTGCTTGCGCAGATCTCTGCCGCTTGTGCGACCTCCGTCCCGCAGGAGCACGACGAGCCACGGGACGAGGAGCGCAGGCAAGAACTGTCCCGAGGCATGCTGAAGATACGCGAATCCCGATAGCACGCCCGAGCTTGCCGCGAGCAACGCCGAGCCGACACCGTGACGGTTCGACGACCCGAGACGAGTCGTCGCGTAGAAGGCGAGACTGGCGAAGAAGAGCAACGGAGCATGGAACTCCACGATGCTCGCGTAGAAGACGAGTGACGGCGTCGCAGCAAACGCGGCTTGTGCGACTGCGCATCGTGCACGCGACACGCCGAGTCGCGCCGTGCACCGATGCACGACGAACCCTGCCGCCGCGGCCGTGACGGCTGAGAAGAGTCGAACGCCCGCATACGTCGACAGACCGAGCGGGCGGATCCATGCTAGGAAGAGGCGAAGGATCTCGTCGGCGAGCAGATGGCGGGGATGTCCGGGGCCTCCCTCCGCGAGACGGAGGATCGTGATCTGACCGTCGATCTTGTACCACGTCCACTCGCCGAGCATCGCGTAGAGGAGGAGCGAGCCGAGCGCGAGAATCGCGGCATCGGTCCACGGCGCGGCACGTCGAATCGTATGCGTTCCAGCATTCGTGCCGGTCACGAGTGAGGCTCCATGCGAGAGAAGCTTGAAGCCGCCGATCCTCGGCCGCAACCACGGGTCGTCATCGCGCTGCACAGACACGTT
>JAGQQW010000264.1 GCA_020426005.1 Planctomycetota bacterium
CGCTTGCCCTCGTCGTCGTCTTTCGTCGACCATCGCACCGAGCCCGTGTCGACGTCGGTCGCGACGAGCTCGTTGGAGTAGGCAAAATCATCGCTTCGCGCAACGTTCTGCGCCTGCGTGCTGCGATTGCCATCGGTCACGTAGAGCGACTTCCCGTCCGTGGACACACTCATCAGCGCCATGTCGGTCAGCGGCGTGCGTACGCGCAGCGTCTGGTTCTGGACGACCGACGGGGTCGACTTGCCATCGCCGCGATGACGGACCTTCCCACTGACGACGCCGAGCACGTTGAGACAGTCATGGTCCTTGATCGCGACGCGTAGATCCGCGCCGCGCTGTCCACGTTGCTCCCAGACGAGAACGCGAGTGCCGGGCCGATCGTACCGCGGGCTCGGCAGCGCCAGCGACTGCATCGACCCGAACCAGACCATGCCGCCGTTCTGGGTCTTCTTGTCCTTCGGCCTAAGCCCGTACGGATCCGGCTCGGTGAACGCGAAGCGCCACAAGGACTGCAGCGCCACCGAACCCACGTTGGCTGCGACGTCCTCCACCTTGTCGGGAATGGTCGAAATCGTCCGCACAGCGAACGACGGGTGTTCGCGAACGGCGCGCACACCGATCTCGACACCCGCGACCGAGACTTTGCGATCGAGCCCCCGCTCTTCGAGTTGTTGCAAGTAGTCATCGTGCGCCGCGCGATCGCCGAGCAGCCCTGTCGCGTGGATCTGCCGCAACAGGAGCGCTTCTCGGCGCGGGTCGGACAGATCCGGGTACTCGCGCAGCAGACGCTGGCGCAGGTGGATCGCTTGGCTCAGCCTGCCCTCGAGTTCGGCGGCATCCGCGAGAAGTTCGACGATGTCGGCCCCACTCTCGGTGGCGAAGAACAGCTCCGCGATCCGTTGGAGCTCGGTGACGTCGAGCCCCTCGGCGGCGTGCTCGAACGCGGCACGAGCGCGCCCATCGGTCAAGAAGCGATACGACTCGAGCCCTTCGGGCGGCAGCGTGCAGAGCAGCGCTTGGCAGTAGCGAGCGAACGGGACGTAGAGTCTGCGGTCCGAGCTGTAGACGGATCGGAACGGATCGAGCATCTGCTCGTCCGCCACGGTCTCGTCGAAGACCTTTCCTTCGAGCAGATCCTGCAGGAGTCGCGCCCCCTCGTCCCACTTCGGTGGTGTCTGCGCGAAGAACTCCGTCACCTTCCGAAGCACGCGATTGAGATCTTCGCTCTCGGCGAGCGCCAGCGGCGGTGCGTCGCCGCGATTTTGCGGATCGTCGCCGAGGACACGACCGCGAGCCGCCATCCACTGATTGAGGCGGGCTTGGACCTGTACCTGCGCCTTCGCATTCGCCTGCGCCTGCAAGACGCCCTCGGAACTCGCCCCCATCACGACGAAACCCAGCGCGTAGGCTGTCGCGAGAGCGGCACTGCGGTGTCGACTCATGACCATCTGATCTTCGGGGATGCGATCTTCGGGGGCGATCTTCGGGGAGCAGAGGATACTCGCGATCGTCGCGTATCCTACGATCTCCGTATGCACTCACGCAGCGCGACCGACCCGAATGGAGCTTCGATCACGATGCTCGTGCCGATCCCCGACGCACGACGAGGAAAAACCTTCCACATGTCCGCACCCTTCCGACCGGCGTTTTCTTCGATCTGCATGCTCGCGGCGGTGATGTCCGCCGGCTCGATCGCGAATTCGGCCCGCGCAATCGAACCCTGCAGGGCGCTCGCGCGCGGAATCCTGCCCGCCTGCCAGGATCGCCCGCAGAACCAGGACCAGCCGAGCCCGAACCAACCAGAGAAGCCTGCGACCGCCGAGGGAACGGAGACAGGGAAGCAGGATCGGTCCGCAGACGACCACACGAAGCAAGATCCGCCCCAGGCGCCGATCCCCGCCGACGATGACGTGCTCTTCGCACCGTACGTGAGCAACGTCGGCTTGCTCGGTCGCCTCGAGGTCTCACCGGCGATTCGCGCGATGAGTGAGGATCAGTTCGTCAACCGCGTCTTGCCCCGCCTCACAGGCGAGCGCAATCGCCTGATTCTCGAAGTCAGGAATCTCGTCGAGACCCTCGGTGACGTCCGCTACGCGGCGCGCGTCGAAGCGCAGCGCGCACTCATCGAGAAGGGTCCACTGATCCTTTCGATTCTCGAGAACCTGCCCCCAAAAGACGACCTCGAGATTCGCATTCGTCTCACACGCGTCAAGGAAGAGCTCGGCAAGGCCGGAAAAGAGGACATCGAGCGCAATGCGTGCATCGCACGCGGGCTCGCGGAGGCACTCTCCTACCGGTCCGGCGCCGTCGAGATCGACGCTCTCCTGTCGGCGATCGATTACTTGGATTCGCGCGTGCGCCTCGCTGCGCTGCGGTCCGCCGGCGTGCAGATGCACGACCCGGAGCTCGCGACTCGTTCGGGCGCAAAACTCCTCGAGCGCATCCAGGCGATGGCGGACAGCAGTGATCTCGAAGTACGCAACGGCGCCACCACGGCAATTGGCGCCATGCAGATTCCCGCGAGTCGCGACTGGCTCCTTGCACTGCTCAGTGATCCAAAACGCTCGCCGAGCCATCGCATCCTCGCTCTTCGCCTTCTCCACGGACGCAAGGACATCGAGGGCACGCTCGACGAGGCACTCGCAAAACTGAGCGACGACGAAGCGGACTTCTTGCGCACGATTGCAGCTTGCCTCGCTCGCGCCCCGAACGCCGAGCGCCAGCGCGCTGCCGTCAACCTCGAACTCGAAGACGGCGGCAAACTCGAAGGCACGTACATCGTCGGCCTGGACGGCGCCAACGTCCGCTTTGCCGGACCGAAGGCAACTGGCGGTTCGGCGATCTACGTGCCGCGTGCGACCGTGGATGCGATCAGCAACCCGAACAACCAGGCGGTCGATGCGCAGGGCGCGCGAATCTTCCTCGAAAGCGGAACGTCGCTTCGCTTCGACAAGCTCGCCCTCGACGGGGACCGTGTGTCGTTCCACGCGCTCGACCGAGATCTGACGATTCCCAAGGCGATGCTGCGCGGCGTGCTGCCGGACGCGTCCCGTGGACGCATTCTGGGCGGCAGTCGAGAGCACGACCAAGTGCGCCTTCGCGAAGGTGAAGATCGCGTGATCGAGGGGACACTCGAAGCATTGACCGCGGACTCGCTGACGATCAAGACCGGCGACAAGTCGCGCGAGATCGCTTGGAACGACGTCGAAGCGCTCCTGTTCCGCCTCGACGGGACCGGACGCGCGATGGGCGATACCGGCGATATCGGTCAGTTCGTACAAGTGGACCTGGCGAACGGCGAGCGCCTGGTCGGCTACCTCGTCGACCTCGACGGCGCTTCGATCCGTATCGCGGACCGAAGAATCGGCTGCGTCGACGTCGCGCTCACCGATGTCGCTCGCATGCACCTCTCGAACTCGGGACGCGCGCTCACCGGCTTCACTCTCGTGTGCGACTTCGGCAACACGTCGGTCATGGAACTCGACGGCGAAGGCCGTGTCGTTTGGAAGCTCGAAGAACTCTTCGATCCGCTCGACGCAGAGATCACACCGACGGGCACGATCTTGATCACCGAACAAGCGGATGATGCGGTGCGCGAGTATGACCGCAGCGGCAAGCAGATCTGGGCATTCACCGACCTCGGAAATCCGATGGATGCCGACCGCCTGCCCAACGGCAACACTCTCATCACGGATCCAGGGAACAACCGCGTCATCGAAGTCGATCGCGAGAAGAACATCGTGTGGAAGTTCGGTCTCGAAGAGGCGCGGCGCAAGGAGTTCAAGCCCTACGACGCCGATCGACTGCCCAACGGCAACACGTTGATCACCGACCAAGGCGACAAGCGCGTCATCGAAGTGACGACGTCCGGCGAGATCGTCTGGGAGATCAAGGGCATCGACTACCTCGTCGATGCGGACCGCCTCCCCAACGGCAACACACTCATCACACGGCGTTCCCCCAACATGGTGTTCGAGGTCAACCAACAAGGCGCGACCGTCTGGAAGCTGGAGAAGCTCACGATGCCTGGGGACGCCGACCGCCTGCCCGACGGCACGACGATGGTCGCGGAAGACGGTGGCGTGAAGATCTACGGTCGCGACGGCACGCTCTTGAGACGCCTGCCCGCCGAATGGGCCATCGAAGCCAACGGTTACTGAGCGCTGGATCAGTTGAGCGCCAACAGGCGCCCGAGCGGACGGCGCATCTCTTCGGGCACGGACAGCGAACGGATCCACAGCGCTTCGCGTTCGATCGTCTTGTCGTCCCCGCGATCGACGGCGACCAAGTAGCGCCACACGGTACCGGTCAGCGGATCCGAATCGCCGAAGCGTAGGGCGAGGCCGAACCAACCACGCACCGCCTTCCAATCCTCGTCGCGTGCAGCGCGCTGCCCGCGAAGGACGGCACGCTGCGCCAGGACAGCGACGTCGTCTTCTCCGTCGTAAGCGATCAGATTCGCGCGCATCGCTTCGTCGAGCCCATGCGCCCTGCGCTTCTCGTCCATCGAAGCGCGGTTCTCGAACGCGTTCCAAGCGGATTCGGGATCCCCACTGGCAAGCAGGTACCCGGGCAGATCGTCTTCGAAGTCGTCCACTGCGTATGGAACGAATGCCATACATGCGGCTCCCAGCGCGAAGAACATCGCCCCTTGTGCGAGCATCGACGTTCGCATCCACGATCGCAACGCGCCGCGCTCACCCCCCGAGGACTCGAGCAAGGAAATGCGTCGATCGGTGCTCGGATGCATGAGGCTACCACGCTTCGACGCTCGAGGCGCCAGCACGCGAACCGTGTCGAGCGCCCCGATCATGTCCTTCGTGCTCCCGAGGATCGCAGCGCCATGCAGGTCCGCTTCGTGTTCGAAACGTCGACGGAACCAGAAGAACGGCACAGCCATCAAGGAGAACGCGCACGCAACACTCAGAGCCCACGACCACTCGGTCTCAGCACGAAGAATGCGCACCGCGAGTTCGGCGAGCACCAATGGCAGCAGCACGAAACATGCGATCGATCGCAGAACGTGCCTGCCGCGCGCATGGCCGATTTCGTGGGCGAAGACACCGCGCAACTCGTCGACGCCGAATCTAGCGAGCATCAAGTCGGTGAACACGACACACCGAGTCCACGCAAATGGCCCGACGAGCGTCGCGTTGAGCGTGCGACCGCGCGTCGGCAACTCGAGGATGCGGTGCACGCGAAGATTGTCGTCTGCCGCGATACTGCGAAGCTCGTCGCGCAACGACTTCGGCTGGAGTGGCTTGGCGCCGAAAACGAACGCGAACCACAGCGGGAAGACGAGGAACAGCGCTCCGAATCCAAGGACCCAGAGTGCGTATCGCGCAATCGTGAACTCCTGTAGAAGCACACGAGTCGTTTCGAACGACGAGGCGACGTCGAACAATGCCGTCAAGAAGAACAGCATCGGTGCAATGAAGATCGTGCTCCGCAGGTATTCGGCGGTTCGACCGATCCTGCCCCTCAGCATCACTTCGCCGAGGACCGACAGGATCTCGTAGGTCAAGAACGGCAGCAGCAGCATGAACGACTGCACCGTCATGCCATGACGAACGAAACGGAACTCGACCCACGTATCCCAACGCCAGACGCCGAGCAATACCGCCCACAGCACGAGCGGCAGCAGGCTGCGCAACCCGAGGACACGTCGCAAGAACGAACCGAGTCGCACCGATCGTGTCCTTCGTGCAGCGGTATCGAGCGCCAAGAAGACGCCGTAGACCGAAAAGAAGATCGCGATCGACAGCGAGAATGCGGGCAGCGCGTCGTCAGCCGCTTGGGGGGCCCGCGGGCCGAGCACTTCGGGCGCCAACACGAGGAGGGCGCAGCCGACCAAGAATCGAGAGGGGAGGATCAAAACGTCGGGGACCGCTGGTCGCTCGCGCTCACTTGCGCGCGTCGCCCTTCGCTGGCCGTGGTGGTTCCAGGTCGAACTTCTTGCACAGCGGCAGGAAGCGCTCGTCCTCGCGCATCCCTGCGATGTCCATGTCTTGCCACAGTGTTCCCTGGGCAAGCGCCTTTCCCGCGAGTCGCAGCGACGACTCGAGAGCCTCGAATGCCTCGTCCCTCTTCTTCGTCTTCTCGAGCGAACACGCGAGGTTGTAGTACGTCACGCCGAGCTGCTGCGAATCCCCGAGCGGCTCGAGATGTTCGATGACCTTGCGGTACGTCGCGCATGCTTCGTCGTTGCGCTCGGCAACCGACTGAAGCTCGACGAGCTGCGTCCATGCCGCAAGTAGCTTCGATTCGTCCTCGGCAATCTTGTTCAGTTGCTCGACTTTGGCGTCGTACAGGCGGGTCCGACCGCCGTACGCGAGCACGCCGATCAACGTGAGCCGAAACTGCGGATCCTCGAACTCGTTCTCTGCCAACTCGACCCAAGGCTCGAGTCGCTTGTCGCTCTTGATGTCCCGAATGAAATCGCGTAGCGCCATCAGGACTTGTGGTCGACGACGCAGCGCAATCTGGCTGGTTTCCTCCACCAGTTTCAGGAGTAGCTCGGGCAGATCGTCTCCGAACTCGGAGAGTCGGCGGTACTGCCCGATGTATCGAGCGCCATTGGCCGAAAACGCGTCGATCGCCCCGCGGAGCTGCTCGAGTCGAACTTCTTGAAGCTTGTCGCCGAATGCGGCTTGCACGTCCCGTGCAGCCTCACCGTGTGCCAAGAAGATCGCGCGCTTCTCCGCGTCTCCCAAGAGATACGCCATGAGGTCCGCCCGCGCAGCCGCCTTCGCCTCTG
>JAGQQW010000265.1 GCA_020426005.1 Planctomycetota bacterium
AACCCCGCCGACGAAAACCCCGCGGACGAGAACTCCGAGTCGTAGCCCGGCAGAGAAGCCGAGCTCGAGACGGCGATGACGGACGGGACGGCCGTAGACTGGCCACATGTCCGTCCTGTTCCTCGCTTCGCTGCTCGTCATGACTTCTCAGGATTCCGCGAACTCAACGGTCGACGCTGGTACCCTCTTGGCGCAGGGCATCTCGCGCACCCTCGCGTCCACGCGACGCGCTCAGATCGATGCCGTCTCCTATCGGCTTCGCTTCGAGCTCGACGACGCCATGCGAGAGGTGCGCGGAGATGCGACGATCGAGTTCACGTGCACGCGACCACGAGGAGGCATCGCCCTCGATTGGGATGGCGAGGCGCTCGACGGCATCGTCGTCAACGACACCGCGATCGATGCGTCCCAATGCACCGTCGAAGCCAATCACGTCATGTTGCCCGCGGAACACGTGCGCGATGGAAAGAACATCGTGCGCGCTTCGTTTCGTTCTGCTGTCGGCGCGACCGGCACACCGCTCACGCACTACCACGACACGGCTAGCGGCGAACACTACTATTACACGCTCGTCGTCCCTGCCGATTGTCACCGGCTGTTCCCGTGCTTCGATCAACCGGATCTCAAAGCGACGTTCGAACTCGAACTCGAGATACCGGCGCAATGGCAAGCCGTCGGCAACATGCCAGCGACCGGAGATGTCGTCGAACAGGATGGTCGCAAGCACGTCCGATTCGCCAAGACGCCCCCTCTGCCAACCTATCTGTTCGCGTTTGCAGCAGGGCCTTTCGAAGTCGTGGGCAACGAGCCACGCGTCTTCGTGCGCAAGGAAAAGACCGACCACCTCGACGCGGATGCCATTCGCTCGATGCACCGATCGAGCGTCGCTTGGTATGAGCAACGCTTCGATGCGCCGTACCCGTTCCCGAAGCTCGATATCGTGCTCTGCCCCGGCTTTCCATACGGCGGCATGGAACACGCAGGCGCGATCTTCTATCGGGAGACGTCCCTCGTGTTCGATCACGAACCGAGCGGCGACGAGCTACTGCGCCGAAGCACGCTGATCTACCACGAGGTCGCGCATCAGTGGTTCGGCAACCTCGTCACGATGCCGTGGTTCGACGAAGTCTGGCTCAAGGAAGGATTCGCAACCTGGGCGAGCTTCGCTGCGCTCGAAGCACTCGAACCGACGCGCAATGCGTGGTTGCGATTCCTTCAAGGTGTCAAGCCGTCGGCGCTCGCGGTCGACGTGACTGCCGGCACCGTTCCGGTCTCGCAGGAGCTCGACAACCTCGCCAACGCCAAATCGGCGTATGGACCGATCGTCTACAACAAGGCACCGGCAGTGCTGCGCGAACTCGAGTCACGTATGGGTTCGGCGGCGTTCTTCGCCGGAGTCGCACGGTTCCTCCACGACCATGCGTTCGGCAACGCATCCTGGGAGGAACTCCGGAGTGCACTGCAGTCGGCGACCCGTAACCAAGCGAACACTGCGCACGTCGATCTCGACGGCTGGTCGCGAAGCTGGATCGAAACGGCCGGCATTCCGCAGGTCCGCCTAGAACTGCAGATCGAAGAAGGAGTCGTTCGCGAAGCGCGAGTCATGCAGCGTAGGTCGACACGGCCATGGTCCACGAACGGCGTCGAACGGCCCTCGTGCTGGCCCCTGCGGTTCCAACTCCTCGCCCAGGGCGCATCCGGTGCGATCGAGCGCCGTCTCGTGACGCTCGATCGAGACCAAGTGCGCGTTCCAGAGCTCGAATCACGCGCCGCACCGGCTTGGGTGTTGCTCAATTCGGACGATGCGGCATACGGACAGTTCTTGCCGGACGAACGGAGTCGTGCCGCATTGGCGAACGAGCTCCTGAAGTTCGATGTAGCTGCAGGTACTGGCGCGTTCTCGGACTCGTTGTTGCGTGCCATCGCGTTCCGAGCGCTCGAAGACGCACTCCTCGAAGCCGAACTCGATCCTGCAACGTTCGTCGACGTCGGCGTGAAGCTGCTTCGGCAGGAACGGGATGCGATCACCTTCGGGCGCATCCTCGGTTCTGTCGCCCACGGAACCCTCAGGCTTCTGGGCAATGCCGCAAAACAGAATCGCTGTATCGAACTCGAGACTCTGCTCGTCACGATCCTCGCGGACGACGACGCGACGGACGCCGACTCGGCCACGAAGAAGCGCATGGCACTCCGCACGTTAACCCGCATCGCAACTTCGACGAAGAGTCTCGAGCTGGTTCGCAACGTGTGCGATGGCACCATCGAACTCGCTGGGCTCGACGTCGGCATGGAAGACCGCTTCCGCTGTGCTGCCTGCTTGTTCGCGCATGGAGAACGCGAACCGTTGCAACGACTCGAAGAGGCGGCGAAGAGCGATGTCGGCAAGTACGCGTACATGGCACACGCCGCGGATGCGACTCCCGAGGCGAAGGCGCGTGTGTTCTCGTCCTACATGCAGGAGACCGATCCGCCCGAGCAGTGGATCACGGGCAGTCTCTCGTTCTTCCACTGGCCCGGACAGGAACAACTCACGCTGCCGTATCTCGAGCGCGCACTCGATGCCGTATTGTGGGTCAAGGAGAAGCGCCGCATCTTCTTCATGCCAAGCTGGCTCGATGCGTTCGTCAATGCGCATTCGAGCCGCGCGGCATTGGAGACCGTCGAGAAGTTTCTCGAGCGCCGAAAGGATCTACCCATCGACGTCCGTAGGAAGCTCCTGACGGTGCTGGACGAGCTGGAGCGAACCGTCAGGATCCGGGAGAAGTTCGCGAAAGACTGATCGAGAAGCTTCGCTCGATGCACGGGACTTCGAGTGCCTCGTCCGACTCACGACACAGCGTCAATGCGCACACCATGTCGTTCCGTTGCGGGTAGACCTCTGCCTCGATCACGTCGTCTCCGTCGATCGTGACGAACGTGTCGCTGCGAGCCGTCTCACGACCGGCAAACTCGATCGTGCCGTCGACGGGAGTCGTGCCGATTGGGCCTTCGACGGCGCGCTCGCTACCGCCGACCGTAAACTTCGCCGGTCGCGGCCAGTGAACCAGAGGAACGCACAGCCGATATCGATGCCGGGCAAGGGTCCCCCGCAGACACACGGACACGTCGAGGCGTCGCCGTTCGCGATCCAAGACCACCTCGAGCGTCGCGTCGTGAATGCGCTTGCGACCGTGTGGATCCGACGGGTCGGCCGAGAAGCGAAACTCCCGCTCGAGCCGCAACCACTCGCGTGCATCGACCGAACGCTTCGATGGCCCTCGACGCACGGGGTGCGCGTCGGACGCCAAGAATCGCCGTGGACGTGGTGGAGCGAGCGCGACGAACGAATCGAGTGGCGAAGCGTCGGCCTGCACTTCGATCGCGAACAGGTCGAGCCCTTCACGCGCCGCGCCGGGCCGCCATCGCAAGCCAGCCGACCGACTCCAGGTCGCAGAGAAGTCGTCCGAGCCCAGCGCGAGCGACTTCACCCTCCTGGGAAGTTCGATGCCCGGATCTTCGATCGGTTCGACTCCGGTGCGGATACCGAAGGCTCGACACGCATCACGCAGGAGACCGCGACCGGCGAGTGTGGCATCGACGTCGAGCCCCAGGGCGACCGGGTGCAAGGCAGGCAGCACGACGGGGGCGATGCGTTCGAGATCCTCGAGAGCGAGCGTTCGAGCCAACTTCGAGGCGAGCCGCCGACTCTCGATCCCGAGACCGACCCGTGCGGCGCGTTGCGCGATGTCGACCTGCAGCGCTTCGCCAAGCGCGGAGTCGGGCAGAGCGGTCGCACCCTCGGCGCGCGAACACCATAGGCGGGCGAGCTTGGTCGATACGTCCCGCCACTTCGGATGAACGAACGGGTCGACGAGGCACCAGATCGAGCCTACGCGAAGGCGCGCTCCCGGCTGCAGCTGCTGCACCCAAGGCACGACCCAAGCTTCGGGGCAATCCACGACCTCTCCTCGCCCGGCGCCCTGCAAGGCCGTTTGGAGACGCTCGATCGCGGATACCGAACCCGGCATACACGCACCGACATCCACGCGGATCTCGTCGCTTCGGATCGTCAACGCCGATCGATCCAAATCGTCATGTGCCGGTCCGACGTCATCGCGAGCGACGCATCGTCGAGACCGCTCCGGTCGAGAAAATCACGAACCTCGTCCAGCGTGTACGCAGCTTTCAACGAGTCGCGGAACAGGCCACGGGCGTATTCCGTTGCGCCCTCGGCGTAGCGGTCGACGAGCAACTCGACGGATTCGTCGTCGTCGGGCCGCACGAGATCGCGAATGACGAGAGCCCCACCACCGCGGAGCACACGCCGCGCATCCTTGAAATACGCGATCGGGTCCTCGACGTGGTGCAGGATCGTGTTGGAGAACACACCATCGAAATGCCGGTCGGCGAAGGGCAACCCCTTGGCGTCCGCATGCATCAGACGGATCCGAAGCGAATGACCCGCATGCGCGACCTTGAGGCGAGCGATCTTGAGCATCTCGTCCGAAAGGTCGATCGCGGTGACGCTGGCGCCCTTGGCCTTCTCGACGAGGAGAAGCGGGATATCCGCCGGCCCCGTCCCGATGTCGAGGATCTCACCACGGTCGCAGCCGTGCTCGAGCAACGCGGCGACGAAGGACTCGTTGGCGTCCTTGTGGTCCATGGCCGCGTATTCCCGAGCCTCGTCGGGGGTCCCCATGCACTCGACTTCGGGCACTCGCTTCATTGGTGCGGATCGTAGCAGGTCGAGTTGTCGCCCGCCCTTCTGTTGTCGGCAGCTGCGGAGCTGCGGATTTCAGTCCTGCACCCCGAAGACTCGATGAGTACGGACCGTGAGCCTGGCTGTTTGCGAGCTCCCCCCTGTGTACATCCTCGGCGATCTGCTCGGTAGCAGTCCGGCTGCCCGTGCGTGGCAAGCGCTCTTGCCGATCCTCGACGATGCCGGACTCCGCATGGAGCCGCGGCGGTTTTGGAACACGTGTGCGGCACGGGGTAGCACCGCCCTTGCCGGTCGGACGATTCGCCTCGTCGCCGGGCGGCGGAGCATCGATGCGCACACGACGCTCGACGCTCCGGCTCTGGCGCGGATCGAACGGCTGACGACGTGCCGCGTCCCGCGCGGCAGTCTCGTCGTCACGATGTCGCCTGAGCTCGCTGTACATGCGAAAGCACTCGTGCCCGAAGGCGCGGGGCTGCGCTTGCTACGACCGTCGGCGGTTCTCGACGACCCTCTGGCGTTCGCCACTCGACTGCTCGAAGAGCTGGCCGGCGAGGACAGCGGGATATCGACGTTCGGAGCATCGTCTTCGAGGAACGTCGTGCTGACGGCACCCGTTCTCGGCCCGTCGGGATACGCAGCTGAAGGGCGTGAGCTCTTCCTCGCTCTCGAGCGCGATCCCCGCATCTGCGTGAGCTTGCGACCACTGCGCTTCGGCGCGTTGCCTTGTGACGAAGACCCCGAGTTCTTGGAAGCAGTCCGGACCGCGAGCGAGCGGACGCCCAGCGGCGACTACGACGCGATCCACCTCGTCTTTCCGCGACAGTTCCGGCCGGACCCCGCGGCGCGCACCAACATCTTGCGGACGATGTTCGAGACCGACGCCGTGCCTGCGACGTGGGCCCCGCACCTGCAGGAAGCCGACGAACTCTGGGTCCCGAGCGCATTCCACCTGCGCAGCTTCGGGCGCGTCTATCCCGAGTCGCGCATCCGATGCGTACCCGAGTTCGTATCCAGGGAGTTCCTCGCCGTACCGCAGCGTCGACGCGAAGGCGCGACGCGCTTCCTCTCGATCTTCGACTGGTCGACACGAAAGGCACCGGAACTCCTGCTGCGCACCTTCGGCGCGACGTTCTCCGCGGGCGAAGCAGAACTCTGGCTCCTCATGTCGAGCAGCCTCGGGATCCCAGCCGAAGAGCTCGAGACGCGTGCGCGTGCACTGCTTCGACGAGGAGCGGATGACGCAGGTCACGCGGCGCCAGATCTCCGTCTGCTCCAGGGCGGGCTCGCCCCGAGCGCGATGCCTCGCGTCTACGCGGAGATGGACGCCTTCGTCCTCGCCTCGCGCGGCGAGGGTTGGGGGAGGCCGATCCACGAGGCCATGGCGAGCGGCCTCCCCGTCATCGCCACGGCGTTCGGTGGCTGTGCCGACTTGCTGGGCGGAACCGGCGTCGCCCACATCATCGACGGACGCGTCGTCCCCGTCGGCGACGATTCGGTCGAAGAGAACACCGCCCTCACCCCGAGCCGTGACACCGGCAGTCCCGACGGGCAGCACCGCTGGCTGGAACCCGATCCGTCTTCGATCGCGCGTGCGATGCGCGAGATCCACGAGCATCCCGAGCGAGCTCGCGACCTCGGCGCGCGGGCGAGACAGCACGTGGCGCGTGAGTTCTCCGAGCTGCGCGTCGACTGGAAGCGGGTCGCGAAACCCAGTGTCCGGAGTCGCCCGACGATCCGGTTCGAAGGCCCACTGCTCGGATCGTCGTCCTATGCGCGGATCACTCGGAGTCTGGCATCCGCGATCCTCGACCTCGGCATGTGCGACATCGAGCTTCGCGAGAGCGTCGCATCGCCGCTTCCCGGACAGGACCCCGCCGCGTTCGACGGCATGCTCGAGCAAAGACTCGCTGCGCGCATCGTCGCCGGTGACGACCTGATGCTCGAAAGACCCGATGTCTGCATCCGGAGCGGGTGGCCGATCTCATGCACGCCGCCGCACGCCGGGCGTTGGGTTCAGCGCTTCGACTGGGAGTACGGGGCGATTCCTCG
>JAGQQW010000266.1 GCA_020426005.1 Planctomycetota bacterium
TCAGCGTGAGGGTCGCAGACGGGCCTTCGAGCTCTTCGCCCGCGACCGGCATCACCTGGGCCGTCGCGTCGCCTTCGATTCGACTCGCGACGTCTTCGACGCTCTGGTCGATCGCTTCGAGCTCGGCCGTGCTGTCGTCGACGCTCGTCACGTCATCGAGCTTGAAGCCGACGAACGGGGAATCGGCGCCGTTGCCGCCCGTGTTGAGGAACAAATAGCCGCCGACACCGACGGCCGTGACGGCACCCAGTGCCAAGAGCGTGCGGGAAATCGTGGACATCGTATGGGGCTCTACGGGTTCGACTTGCGATCGGGGTATACGCGAGCGGTGAAGCTCGTGAGAAATGCATGTCGGATTCGCCGGCGGCGCGAGTTCGGTGACGGGAACTCCGCTGCCCGGCGCGACTCAGGCAGGATCGACCATCAACCTAACGCGCACCTTGCAGCTCTGTAGCGATTCGTGGCAATTCTCGAACCAGTTCGCGTGAGCGCGGAGCGCGTCGAATCGGCGGTATCGCACGTTCAGTGGCCAGGAACCGGCTCTCCACTCGCATCGAGCAGGATCGGTGCCGGCAGGCCGAGACCTTCGAGCTGGGGCAAGATGGCGTCCTTGTCGCCGACGAGCAAGATGCTCGCATCGTCGAGACGGACACTTCGGCTCGCGATGGCATTGAGGCCCGCAGCATCGATGGTCTGCAGAGCCATCATGCGATGTCCGAGTTCTCCGAAGTCGAAGCCGTCCGCATCGAGTGACATGGCCATCGTCAGCAGGCCGCGGAGGCCGCCGAGGCTCGAGACGAGCTCTTGCTTGCCCGTCGATTTCGCCTTCGTGGCTTCTTCCGCCGTGATGTCCCCGCCACGCAGGCGCGTGAACTCCTTCAAGAACTCCCGCAGCGCCGGTCCGGTGAACTTGCCTTGGACGCTCGAGGACGCGATGAAGCACCCGAGCTGTGGCCACATCGCGTATCCCGATCCCGCGCCATAGGCGTAGCCGTGCTCCTCGCGAATGTTGCTGTTGAGGCGACTCGTGAAGCTGCCACCGACGATGGTGTTGATGGCCTCGTAGCGCGAGCGCTCCGGGTCCTTCGCGACCGGGCCGGGCATCATGAAGCGCACCACCGTCTGCACTGCACCCGGTCGATCGACGATGTAGAGACGCTGGCCGCTCGCGGTGACCGGTGGTACCGCGGGTGCCGCGATCGCGTCTCCGGAAGTCGTCCAGGATCCGAGCAGGCCCTCGAGCAGCGTTCTGGCGCGGGCCTCGTCGACGTCTCCCGCGATGTAGATCGTGGCGAGTTCGGGGCGGACGAGTCCGCGATACGCCATGCGTACGTCGTCGAGCGTCAGAGCCGTGACCGTTTCCTTCCGTCCGTCGACCGGTTGCCCGAACGGATGATTCGCACCGAAGTAGGCGATCGAAGCGACTTCGCGCGCGACTTGTGCGGGGTCGTCCTGTCGGCGCTCGAGGTTGTCGGCGTGGAGACGGCGCACGCGCTGCCAATCGCTCTCTTCGAATCGCGGCGACACGATGCAGTCCTTCCAGAGGGCAGCGGCCTCGTCGAGTCTGGAGGCGAGGCTCTGCACTTCGACGCGCACGGTTTCGCGCGACGCGCGAGTATCGAGTTCTGCACCGATCGACTGCAGGGCTTCGGCGAAAGCGAACGCGCCGCGCTCGCCCGCGCCTTCTTCGAGCATGCGCGCCATCAAGAACGTGCGCCCGCTCTTCGATGTTTCGTCGACGAGCGCGCCGCGTCCGATCTGCATCGCGATGCGGACCAAGGGCATCTCGTCCCGCTTCCAGTGGTGCACGCGAATGCCGTTCGCGAGCGTGAACGTCGCCGGTGGCGTGAAGGTGAACGAATCCGCGCTGCCGACTTCAGGCATCGTGTCGCGATCGCCCGCGGGCTCGCGCTCGATCGGGAGTACCGTCTGCACGAGCTTGTCGTCCGTCGTCAGGAACGCACGCACGGCCAGCTGAAGGCTCGCGACCGTCACTTCGCGATATCGATCGAGATCGGTCGCGAAGCCGTCGGGCGTGCCGAGGTGGAAGTTGTAAGCATTGAGCCGATCGGCTCGATCGCGCAGGCTTTCGAGCCCGGTCACGAAGCCGTATTCGGTCGACGTGCGTTGTCGTGCGAGTTCGTCCTCCGTCGGTCCTTGCTCGGCGAGTTTGGCGACTTCTTCGGTGAGAATCGCCTCGATGCGTGCGAGATCGGCGTCGGGACGCGCCATCACTTGGATGTGGAACTGTCCACCCAGGAAACGGGACCACTGATACGCCGTGACCTGGACCGCGAGCTTCTCGTCGACGACGAGGCGCTTGTAGAGGCGAGAACTCTTCGAGCCGGCGAGGATGCCCGCGACGAGATCGAGTTCGGCATCGAGCGGGCCGAAGATCTTGACGGTCTTGAACATCGTCGTGACGCGTGGGAACTGCACACGGTCGTAGCCGGTCCATCGGTGCGTGCCGCCGAGCGGCGCGTCGTGGTGCTCCTTGCGTGGCACGATCGGCGCGCGCGGCAGCGAACCGAAGAGCTTCTCGACGAGTTCGCGCGTGGACTTCGGATCGAAGTCACCGGCGACGACGAGGCTCGCGTTGCTCGGTACGTAATACGTCGCGAAGAAGTTCTTCACGTCGTCGAGAGTCGCGGCCTCGAGGTCCTCGTGACTGCCGATGACGCTTTTGTGGTACCCGTGACCCGGCGGGAAGAAGAGTTCTCCCTGGAGTTCGTCCGCGACGCCGTAGGGCCGCATCTCGGTCGTCTGCCGTCGTTCGTTCCGGACGACGTCTCGCTGTTTGTCGAGCTTCTCTTGCGTCAGGGCCTTGCCGAAGTCCTCCATGCGGTCGGCTTCGAGCCACAGAAGCGTTGGCAGGAGTTCGGACGGACCCCACGAGAAGTAGTTCGTGCGATCGGACGACGTGGACGCGTTGTTGGCGCCACCGCCCTTTTCCATGATTTCGTCGAAGCGACTGCCGGGCACGCGCTTCGTCCCCATGAACATCAGGTGTTCGAAGAGATGCGCGAAGCCGGAGCGCCCCTCGCGCTCGTCCTTGCTCCCGACGTAGTACCAGAGGTTGACCGTCGCGATCGGGAGGGAGTGATCTTCGTGGAAGATGACTTGGAGGCCGTTGTCGAGCACGAACTTGGTGGCTCGCACGGACTGGGCAGCGGCGGTTCCCTGGGTCGCGAACGACGTGAGGAACAAGCTCAGGGCGATTCCAGCGTGAGTCGCGCAGGCATGGCGGTGCTTCATGCCGAAGATGGTAACAGGGGGGCGCCCCGGCCCTACGACTCTGCGGCCTCCATTTCCTTGCCCGCCGAATCGACGCCCGCCGATTCGACGCCTGCCGACTCGACGCCTGCCGACTCGACGCCTGCTGATTCCATATCGACAAGTACTCTTGCAACTCGTCCGAGGATGGCCGACTCACGTATCGTGTAGGGAGACCATGAAGCGATATCGACGACTGCGGATGGGCACGGTCCCGTTCTGCCCCGCAAACCTCCTTGGATGCGTCCTGACCGCGATCATCGGTAGCGGCATTGCCACCGCGCAGGACGACGCGGATCCAGGGCCCCTCGACGGTGCCTGGTCCGACGTGCTGCAGTCCGCGACGCGCTATCTGCGTCAGGGCCGGCGCGAGGCCGCGCGCACGCGCTTCGAAGAGGTGCTCGCCGGAATCGACGAAGAGTACGAAGAGGATCGGCCGTCGCCGACCGAGCGTGCTCTCGCCAAGGTCGGCCTGGCTCGCATTGCCCGGGAGTTCGGGAAATACGACGATGCGGTTGCGCGTGCCGAAGAAGCGCGGACGCTCGCCCTGCTTCCCGAAGTCGACCTCGAATCGGCACTGAGCGCGACGTGCGTGGGTGACTACGACGCGGCGCTCGGCGCCTACGACCGCATCCTCGAGAAGGCCGAGCCGGCGAGCGAACTCGGTGTCGAAGCGCGCACGCGTCGCGCGCGCCTGTGGCTCAGAACGGGCAAGCGGGATCAGGCGAAGGCGGCATTCGAAGCCGTCGTCGCCCAATTCGAGAACGAACAGTGGACGGATCCGCGCCGCAAACATTTCACCGCGGTCGCGTTCGCCGAGCTCGGTGGTGCCGATCGACTCTACGAGGCGAGTCGGCTCTTCATCGAGGTGACGAAGGCGGATCCACTCTTCGCGGATGCGTACGTCGAGCGGGGCAACCTGCTCTTCCGCGTCTATCACGAGGCGGCCGGGTTGCCGAGTGGCGAGTCGGAATACAAGCGCGCCCTCGAGAACTGCGGAGAACAGGAGCACGCGCTCGTCGCGCTCTATCGCACGCGCAAAGAGAATTTCTTGCTCGAGAGCGACAAGACCGACGAGTACTTGCGTCGTGCTCTCGCCGTCAACCGCAGCTCGGTGCCGGCGCTCGTCGCGCGAGCCGGGGGACTGATCGACGAACGACGGTTCGGTGCCGCGCGGTCGATTCTCCAGCAGGCGCTCGCGGTCAATCCGCGAGACGTTTCGGCGCTCGCCGAAATGGCCGCTGCGTGCAATCTGCTCTATCGCGAACAAGACGAGAAGGTCTTCCGCGATCGCGCCAAAGCCGTCGATGCGTCGACCGTCGAGCCGGATGCGGTGCTCGGCAATCACCTCGTCGCGTTGTATCGCTTCGCGGATGCGATCCCGATCCTGCAGCGTGCGCGCGCTGGCGATGCGGATCACGTGCGGGCGATGCTCGCGCTCGGGCGCGCGCTGATCTACGCCGGCCGTGCCGAAGAAGGGGCCGCGCTGCTCGCGAAGACCAAGGAACTCGAGCGCGGCTTCGTCAATCCGTGGCGTGACAACCAGCTGATGCTGCAGGAGCGCGTCGACGAGACCTACGAGAAGGTCGAGATCGGCAACTTCGTGTTCCAGATCCATCCGAGCGAGAAGGACGTCCTCGTTCCGTATCTGAGCCGAGAGTACGAAGAGGCGCGCAAGGTGCTCGGGACGAAATACGGCACGACGCCGGATTGCAAAGTGCAGGTCGAGAACTTCCGGCGCTTCGGGGATTTCTCGGTGCGCACCGTCGGGTTCAAGGGCTTCGGCGCGCTCGGTGCGTGCTTCGGTTGTTTGATCACGTCGGTGTCGCCTGCGGCGCCGGAGCTGCGGTCGCAGTTCTCGTGGAAGGTGACGGCGTGGCACGAGTTCGCGCACGTCCTGCATCTGCAGCTCAGTCGCGCGCGTGTGCCTCGGTGGTTGACCGAAGGTGCGGCGGTCGCCGAGGAGATCGCGCTCGATCCGAGTTACGACCGGCGCATGGAGCGTGAGGTCTACTCGGCTCTCGTTCTGGATCGAGTGATCGGCGTCGACGAACTCAACAAGGTCTTCGGCGGTTCGCAGATCCTGCTCGGCTACTACCAAGGTGGTCTGATCTGCCGGCACATCTCCGAGCGTTGGGGCTTCGCGAAGGTCGTCGACATCATCAAGGCCTACGGTGAGGATCTTTCGACAGCGCAGATCTTCGAGCGCGAGCTCGAAATGGGGCCGGACGAGTACGACGCGGCGTTCCGCGATTGGTTGCGTGGTCGGATGGGTTCCTACGCCATCGTCCCGACCATTGACGAAGAGGCGCTCGTCGCGTTGCTCGAACGAGCGGCACGGCAGCCGGACGACGTGACGACGCGTCTGCGACTCGCGCAGGGATTCGAACAACGCGGCAACCTGATCGATACCGGGGCGCAACTCGCCGCCCTGTCCAAGATCGATCCGGACAACGGCGACGTGCTGCTCTTGCGTGCCAAGATGGCGGCGCGACGCAAGGACTTGCAGGCGGCTCGGGACTATTTGCGCGAGGGCTTCGCGAAGGGCGGCGACGACTTCGATTCGCGCATGCTCTACGGGACCATCCTCGGGACCGCGGGAAAGACGCAGGAGGCGATCGACGAGTTCGGTCGTGCCATCGCGTGCTGGCCGACGTGTTCGATCAGCGGGGACTCGTCGCCGTTCATGCGCCGCATGGCGTTGTTCAAGGAGTCAGGGAACGACGAAGCGGCGATCGACGAACTCGTCCGCTACGCCGAGATCGTCGGGAAGGATTATCAGGCGCAAGTTCTGCTGGCTGCTCATTGGCACGAGAAGGGGGAGGTCGAGCGTGAAGTCGTGTGTCTCGAGCGCGCGCGCGACATCGACCCGTTCGATCGAGCGCTGCACGAGCGTCTCGCGGAGATCTACACGGCCAAGGCGCGACCCGCGGACGCGGCGTTCTGTCTTGGGATCGCGATTGCGGTTCATGGCGACCTCGATCGCAACCGCCGAGCGAGCGGCGACAACGTGATGGCGGGGGCCGGTGGTTCCGCTGCGTCGAAGACTCCCGGGGACGAGCGGGCCGAGGTGGCGCGGCTGCGTGTGCTCCACGCCGAGGCCTTGCGTGCTGCCGGTCGGGACGTCGAAGCGCGCGACGAAGCGGATCGCGCGCTACGCGATGCCGATTTGTTGGACAGCTCCCTCGTCGAGCGCGCGAAGGAGGCAGCGAGGGATCGTTGAGCTTGACCGCCTCCCCGTAGCCGATAGGATCCTCGGCCTTCTACCCCGTGGTGTAATTGGTAGCACAGCAGATTCTGGTTCTGCTAGTTCTGGTTCGAGTCCAGGCGGGGTAACCATTTCCGGTAGGGCGCTGAGTCAGGCGTTCGTTGCGGTTGTCGCCGCGTAGCGACGCTTCCGTCAGCGAACCGAGACCGTGACCGGCACCGAGGTGACCCAGGGCGATGTCACGTCGCCGCCCGCGAGC
>JAGQQW010000267.1 GCA_020426005.1 Planctomycetota bacterium
GCATGCCTGGGTTCCCGAATAGTCGAACTCGCAGGCCTGACCGATCACGATCGGACCCGAACCGAGGAGCAAGATGCTCTGGATATCATCGCGGCGCGGCATCAGTCGGAGACGCTACGGTAGGGTCGCCCATCGCGCTATAGGCGACCCGTCGCGTGCGCGGATCAGCGCTTTCCGAGGAACTTGCCGAGCAGCGGAACGAGCATGCTCAGGCAGCCACTCTTGCCGCCGCCGAGACCTCCCAGAATGTCGCCGAGACCGCCACCGCCCGAGGATTTGGCCTTGCCGAGCGCCCCGAGGAGCAGGGGGCCGAGCGTGATGAGCAGCTTCATCGCCGTGCCGGCGTCGATGCCCAGATTGGCCCCGAGTTTCTGCGCGACGCGGTTCTGGTCGTTGCCGAAGACGTGCCCGAGAATCGCCTCTCCATCCCGCTCGTCGGGGCTGTCGAGGTGCTGCGGGAGCCGATTGAAGATCGAGCCGTCGTGGTCACGCTGGATCGCGCGCTCGAGGGACTCGTATCCTTGCTTCGTGCTCGCGTTCTTCTGGAGTTGACGGAAGAACTCGGGGAGCGCCACATCGACCGCTTCCCGTGCTTTGCGCGGATCGGTGCCGATGGTGCGACCGAGACGGTCGATATCGTCGTCGGACAACTCCGACTGCAGCAGTTCGCCGAGAGGTTTCATGGCCGCATCGTAAGGGCCCTGGCCCATGCGGCGTAATTCGATTCAGCGTTCGCCGGACGCTTCGATCCCTTCGTTTTCGCGCACCGATTGCCGGTCGTTCTCGAGACCGCTGCCATCCTCGAGGCCATCTTCGAGCAAGAAGCGCGGGATGCGCCGGCGACCCGCGATACCCGAGTCCTCGCCATGGAAGAACTCGACGCGATCTTCGTCGCTGCGCCAGCAGAGGTAGACCCTGCGTCCTTGGATGCGAGCCGGGAAATCGACGATGCCGACATCGAAGCTCCAGTCCTTGTAGTCGCAACCGATCGCGCGTAGCTCGTCGATGTGCAATCGGATCTCGTTGCCGAGACGCTCGAGTTCTGCGTGATTGCCGTCCGTGCGGAGTGCCGCGAGGCGACGAAGCTCCTTCCCCTTCGCGAGAATGTCCTCGACGATCTTTCGCACGAGAGGAAGCGTGCGATTTGCGAGGGCAGGTGTGAAGAAGCGAATCGTCATGCGCACATCATGCACGATTCCGAGAACTCATGCATGGCTCGCTTTCGATCCGCTCGATTCGCGAGTGACGTCCGCTACGGATCGCGTTCCGTCGTCACGGGTTTCGTTGCCGAGAGTCGAACGAAGTCGTGACGAAAGAAACGAACACCGTCGACCTCTCGAAGTCGCGGGCGCACGCCGAGTCGTGCGTCACTGGCGACGATTCGATCGAGCGTGTTTCGCGCGGCGTCGTCGATCCGTGCATCGAACCAAAGGTCGATCGGCAGCTCGCGTTCGAGGGGGTCGAGCCGTTCGACCTCGAAGCCGCGTGACTCGAGCAGGCGACGCCACAAGCTCGGCGTGTATTCGATTCCCTGTTGTTCGAGGATGCGGTCGACTTCTCTCCAGACTGCGTTCGCATCGGTGTTCGGGGCAATGCCGCGATCATGCGCGACGAAGCGGCCGCCCGGCGCGAGCACGCGATGCACCTCGTCGAGCACGGCGCCGAGATCCTCGAAGTGATGGGGCCCGCGTCGCGTCACGACGAGATCGAAGCAGCCATCGTCGAACGGTAGCCTGCTTGCGTCGGCGCAGACGAAGCGCGGACCGCCGCCACGGGTCGAAGCGCGAGCGGCTTCGTGCAGATTGCGCTCGCAAAGGTCGACGCCGACGACGTTTGGAATCCCCTCGGCTGCGAGCAGGAACGCGACCGCGCCGCGCCCGGACGCGATCTCGAGCACGCGCATGCCCGCGTGGAGCTTGCAGCTCGTGAGGAAGAGCTCGAGGTCGGTCGCTTCGCGGTCGCGACTCGGTTCGGCAAGGAAGGAACTCGCCTCGAGGCGTACGTATTTCTTGGTAGGGATCGGCATCCGAATCGATCAGGACGACGTTGAGTAGTCGCTCCCTTCGGAAGAATCACCACCCTCGCACCTCATGGAGTCGAAAAATTTTTCGTGAGGAAGCGTCGAGCCAACTCCGATCCCAGGGATTCGAGTCGCAAACCGAGTTCGTGGCCGATGTCCGACGCGCGCCCGATCGTCGGTCCCGTGAGGAGAATCCGGTTTTCCCACTCGTCGAACTCGACGACGACACCGCGTTCCCACGGTTCTGCGACTTGGCGGATCAACGAGCGCCACGAGACACCTGGGACCGGAAGGAGATTCGTGACGACCAGGCCATCCTGCCGGAGCCGGCGCTGAATCGCCGGCGGTAGGTTGGTGACCGACACGACGGGCTTCGTTTCCTCTCCGTCCTCACCGAGGCAAGAGAGATCCTCGATCACGACGTCGAACTTCGATCGTCCGTTCCGAATCCAATCCGTCGCATCGGCAACGTCGACCTTCACGTCGCCGCGCCACTCCGAGGAAAGCTCTTCGAAGAGTTCGAAGCCGGTTGCGTCGAGGTCACACGCCTCGATCGTCGCTGCCGAACCCAGTGCTCGCAACGGGGCGATCATGCCGCCCCCGGCAAATCCCAGCATCGCGACGCGCGGCGCGGCCGCATCGTGCAGGGTTACTGCGGCGGCGAGGACGTCGAAGATGCTGTGGGTCGGGCCCGGACGCGCGAGGATCTCGCTGAGGATCGCTCCGCCCTGGATCAGTCGGGCTCCAGTCTTGTGACGTTCGATTCGCACGCGGAGACACTACGAGTCCGGACGCAGCGTTGCCACATGCCTTCAGGCGGTTGCGGGTTCTTCGATCAGCGTCGTCTCGTCGGCGGCCTCTCGTTCGCGTGCATCCTTCGCTTCGGCAACGTAGCGGTCGAGCGGACGCAGGGCGTGCGGCTCGGGAAGCCTGACGACGAAGCGAGCTCCGCCCGACGGAGCGGCCTCGCACCGAACCCGTCCGCCATGCACGAGCACGATCTCTCGAACGATCGCGAGTCCGAGCCCCGAGCCCTGCGGCTTGTCCGTCAGGATGTCTTCGCTCTGCACGAACTTCTCGAAGATCCTGCCGCGTTCCGCTTCGGGAACGCCGGGCCCTTCGTCGTCGATCCGGATCTGGAACCCGAACGTGTCGCGGCGGATTCCCAACGTGACGGAGCCCTGCTTCGGCGAGAACTTGATCGCGTTGCCGACGAGGTTGGTGAACGTCTGCTGCAATCGATCCGGGTCGCCACGGTAGGGCAACGAGTCCTCATCGATGTCGAGCTTCAGGCGCACGTGTTGCGCGCCCGCGAAGCCCGCGAGTGCACGCAAGGTCTTGGAGGCGATGCTTCCTAGATCGACGTCTTCGTTGTGCCAGCTCGCAACCCCCGATTCGATCGTCGCGAGATCGAGGAGCTGTTCGACCAGACGAGCGAGGCGCTCACTTTCACCGCGGATGATCCCGAGGAACTCGTTCTTCGTCTCCTCGGGCTCATCGTCCGCTCCACCTCCGAGGAGGATCTCGGAGAAGCTCTTGATGCTCGAGATCGGCGTGCGCAGTTCGTGACTCGCTGTCGCCAGGAAGTTGCTCTTGGCCCGATTCGCTCGCGCGAGCTCGTCGCGCTGGGAAGCGAGTGCGGCGTTCTTGTTCTGCACGTCTTCGAGCAGGGTTCGCAGGCGTGTGGTCATCTCGCCGAACGCGTCTTGAAGCCGAGCGATTTCTGCCGTGTTCGCGTCCGTGGGCACGACTGCATCGAGGCGACCGCTCGCGACTTCGTCGGCTGCGTGCGAAAGGGCGGAGATGGGCGCCGACAGTCGACGGGACACGAACCTGCTCGTCACCAGCGTCGCGATGACGATGACGATGACCGCAGGCAGCAGCCAGCCTTTCAGATTCGCGTACAGCTCGATCAGCGCCCCCGTCGACTGACTCAGGACGAAGCGTGAATCCGCGGAGACCTCTTTTGCGATCGCGAAGGACTCGATGTCGTCGATGCGAACGCGGTGCGTGCAATCTTGGTCACAAATGCTCACGAGAGTCGCGACATCGTTCGGCGACAGCTGAACACCGGCGATCGACCCGGCACGCCACGTGATCTTCCCGTCGGACACGATCGTGATGTCGGTTCCTACTGCTGCCGCGAGTTCCCCGATGAAGTCACGGTCGATGAAATCGACACACACGAGCGACCCTCGATACGAGCCGTCCTGCTCGATCGTTCGGCGTGTCGCGAGGGCGAGGTGTCCAGCCACGCGCGCGACCTCGCTGGCGTTCTGGCGTGGGTTCGCGATCGTGGTACCGCTCAGGGTCGCGTCTCGTGGCGCGATGTGCGAGGAGGCCGCTACGAACGTGCCTCCTTCGTCGAACAGGACGAGGAGGTCCTGGCCCGTCGCAGCGTTGAGGGCCTGCATCGTGAGCGTCACGGCCGGTTTGGTGCGAGCCTCACGCGGGAGAGCGAGGACTTCGTGAATCTCGCGCCGACTCGCGATGGCGAGTGCATGCCCCAGCTGCACGCGCGCCTGCATGTCGAGCGCGGTATCGAGGCTTCGACGCGCATCCTGTAGGCGGGTTTCGTTGCTCCGCATCGCGAATCCGTCGAGACCCGTGTCGATGCCGTACCACGCCGTTGCGAGGGCTGCGAGGGTCAAGAAGACGGTGGCGAAGAAAATGCGGCTTCCGAGCGTCGGCAACGCTGAGCGTGCGCGGCGGCGGCGTGCGACCAAGGTGTTGGTCACCAACGAGTTGTCGCGATCCGTGTGATCCAAAGGATGGTTCGAAGTGGCCGAGTGGCGGAATTCGGTGCACGCCGTCCTCTTCATCGGCACCGCGGGGGCCGGATTGGAGCAGGGAATCCGGCTCGCCCCGCATGCGCCCGTGCGAACGGGCGTATGAGCGCAGCATGGCGCGATTCTTGCCAGGCAGGAGTCGTTTGTAGTCTTTTGAGTTGCAGGTGCCTATTCCACGCGGACTTGGCGTACGAGAACGAGGGTGAGGGCGAGCTTTGGGCTCGGCCCGATCCTGAAGCATTACCCGTGCGTCAGCCGCGCTCTGGGCTCGAGCAAGCGGGGAGGAACCATGCCTATCTACGAACGCCTCATCGAAGATCATCACCGCCAGCGCGTGCTGCTTGGGCGGATTGTAGATTCGACGGGCAGCCTTGAGTCGCGACGTCGCCTCTGGCAGCAGTTCCGCCTCGTTGCGCTCTGCCACGCCGATGCCGAAGAGATGACTCTCTACGAACAGCTGAAGGCGAGCCCGTCGGGTCTGGAGCGGGCACGGCTCAGCATGATGGAGCACAAAGAAGCTGCAGAGGCCATCGAGCGACTCGACGAGATGGACATGGCGAATCCCGAGTGGCTGGAAAAGTTCCAGAGCCTCGCTCGCGTCCTCAGGCACCACATGAAGGAGGAAGAAGAGCACGTCTTCCCACTCGCACGCACGATCATCTCCGAGATCGTGGCGCGGGACTTGGCTCGGTCGTTCAACAAGCGTCGAGGTGCGCTCGCCTGACGATCTTCAGCGCGGCTCCATCGCCGGCATCAAGTAGCGAGGCGTCGGCTCGGCTTCGGCGAACGCGAGATAGTCGATGCGGAGCGCATCGGTCGCGATCGGGACGCCGACCACCATGGTCTCGATCTCGTTCGGTCGTGCGGGTTCGGCGCTGAAGACGCGGTCGCTGCCCACGAGATCCACGAGCTCGGCGGTCGTGACGCAATCCGGTTCGATGGTTCGCTCGAGCAGGCCCGAGGCGCCTTTCGCGTATCGCGCGTGGAACCACTGACCGCGCCGCGCATCGGCGATGACCGAGAACGTACCTGGGATTTCGAGCTGTGCAGCCGCGCGCGCTGCAACGAGGTCGGTCGAGAAGAGCGCCTCGATCGTCAGTGGACGAAATGCCGTCCACGTGCGAATCGTCGCGAGCCCCACGCGGAGCCCGGTATACGACCCCGGGCCGACGTCGATCAGGGCGTGCGTGATGTCGCGCGGCGACAGATCTGCTTGCTCGAGGCAATCCGCAATCGCCGCGTGGAGGGCTGCAGCGCGCGCGGCAGCCACGTCGATGCGCGGTACGAAGACGGCTCCGTCGACGCTCGTGGCGACAGACACCGTCTGGAACGCAGTCTCGAGGATCAGTGTCGCGACACCGCGAGGAGCATCGGTCACGCGCCCAGAGACTCCGTCACGGCGGCGACGAGCGTGTCCACGCAGCGGTCGACGAGCGACTCGTCGATGGCTTCGATCATGACCCGGCAGAGCTTCTCGGTACCGGAATAGCGCAAGACGACGCGCCCGTCCTCGCCGAGGAGTCGGGTCACTTGCTGCTCCGCGTCCACGATCGCCGGGATCGTGTCGAGCGCGGGCTTGGAGTGGACCTTGACGTTGACGAGCTTCTGCGGGCAGAGCTCGAAGGACGATGCGAGTTCGGACAGCGTTCCGCCACTCTGCTGGACGAGCGCCAGGAGCTCGAGCGTCGTGAAGAGCCCGTCGCCCGTGAAGTGGTGACGCGGGCCGAAGATGATGTGTCCGGAGTTCTCGCCGCCGAGCGCCAGGCCGTGTTCTTGCATCGCCGCGCTCACGCTGCGATCGCCGACCGGGGTCTCGCGAATCTCGATGCCGCGAGCCGAGAGGGCTCGTTTGAGGCCGAGATTGCTCATGACGGTGACGGCGATGGTGCGGTTGTCGAGCCTGCCCGCGCGGTCCATCTCGAGT
>JAGQQW010000268.1 GCA_020426005.1 Planctomycetota bacterium
TCCTCACCAGGCTCACGGGTTGACGCCGCTTCGAAGACCTGACAGAGCTTCTTGCAAGTCTCGTTCGCGTACAGACGGACCATGCCTACGGTCGTGCGGTCGTCGAAGAGAATCGTGAGAAGCGTGCGGTCACCGACGAGCGAGAGCTGGATGTTGTCGCGCTCACCCTGATGGAAGAGGCACGAGAACTGATCCTCGCCGAGCAGCTTGGCCATCTCCTTGGTCGCGGCGAACGAGCCGGCGACGAGTGCGGAGATCGTATCCATGTTGATCGTCTTCACCTCGCCCTGTCGTGTGACGAGGTGACCTTCCTTGTCGATCAACAAGGCGCACTTCGACCCGCTGAGGCGGAGGAACTCGGCAAGCACCTTGTCGATCAGGTCGATGTCGTCCTTGTAGAAGACGAGTCGCGTGTGACGGAGCTTCGAGTCGGAGATACTCTTTTGTGGAGCTTTCATCGTGATGGTCCTCCGAACTCAGGAGTTCTGTTGCATCATCAAGAACGCGACTCCCGCGACTGCCGCGATCAGCAGCACCACGAAAGCCACGAGGAAACCCTTGCCTTCGCCCTTCGGGGAGGCTGTGGCAGCCGATGCCGGCGCAGACCGTGTCGCCCTCGAGGCAGTGGCCGTGCGACCACGCGTGACCTGCTGTGCCGCGGGACGCGCCGTGGCGGCTGCGGCAGCCGGCCGTGCCGGTGCCGCCGGACGAGCGGCTGCGGGGCGCGGAGCGGGTGCGGCCGGGCGTGGAGCTGCTGCCGGACGCGCTGAAGGAGCTTCTGCCGCGGCCGCAACCGGTGCAGGCGCAGGTGCAGCAGGCTCGGGACGACCACGTCCGCGCGACGAGCTGCTCTTCTCCGTCTTGTTGATACTCTCGAGAACGATGCCCGCGAGCGTCTTCAACGTCGGGAACACGCCTTCACCCGTGCAAGCAACGGCTTCGAACGTAGGCACGCCGAAGGTGTTGATCGCACGATCGAGGTCCTCGACCGACATCGCGTTGGGCAAGTCACGCTTGTTGTATTGGATGACGTGCGGCAGATCGCGAATGTCCTTGCCGTACTCGGCGAGGTTGTCGATCAGGTTCTGATAACTCTCGATGTTCTCTTCGACTTTGTCCGCGGCAGAATCCGCGACGAAGATGACACCGTCGACACCCTGCAAGACGAGCTTGCGCGTCGAGTTGTAGTAACACTGCCCCGGCACGGTGTAGAGGCTGAACTTCGTCTGCATGCCGGCGATCTTTCCGAGATCGAGAGGCATGAAGTCGAAGAAGAGCGTGCGATCACCGTCCGTAGAGATCGATGTGAGGTCGCCCTTGTGCTCCTCGGGCGCCTTCTGATGGACGATCTCGAGGTTGGTCGTCTTGCCGGACATACCCGGTCCGTAGAAGACGACTTTGCAGTTGACCTCTTTCAAGGCGAAGTTGATCTGGACCATTGGTTCCCGGCTCCTCGGGTCAGCGGCGCCCGTCGCCGCGGTGTGTGCCGTTTCTTGATCGGCGCGCGGCGCGCCGGCGCTTGACCTCGTGTCGAAAAACTCGTTCGCAGCCCGTCAAATCCGGATGTGCGTGAGTTCGCGCAGCTTTGCTCCCGCCACCGTCACGGCCTCGAGAGCCAGCTCCATGTCGGCGAATTGATCGACGACGACGACGAGGAAGAACTCGTGCAAGGACTGGATGATGACCTTGCCGTGGGTCGCGGTCATGACCATGCGACCGAAGTGGCCGATCTCACCCTGCCGCAAGCACCGATCCGTGGCCGAGATCAGGAACGAACTCAGCGCACCGATGATGTCCTTGCGGATCTCCTTGCGCATGTCGGCAGCGACGACCATGCCGTCATTGGTGACCACGACGCTCCCTTTTGCGGCCGCCTTCTCGTTGAGGCCGCGGAGCACGATTTCCATGTCGTTCATGAGCGCTTGTTCACCGCGTAGAGGGAACCGGCCACGAGCTCTTGCAAGTCGTTGACGATGCGCTCGACGCGTGTGCCCTTCGAGCACTGCACGGCTGCGCAGACATCGCCGAGACTGCAGATGCAGATGTAGCCGAAGTTGCCGGCGACGATGCCTTTGCTGAAGTTGCCGAGATCCATGCGACGTGCCGCACGCTGACTCGCCTTGGCGACGACGCGAACGGTCTTGAGGAACGGATCACGCCCGTCGCGAATGTCCCCTTTGACCAAGGCCTTGCTGCCGCGGATGTAGGCGGCCTTGATCACGCCGTTGAGACCGACGAGACGCGCTAGGCCGTCACGAATGCCCTCGATCGCCTCCTCGGCACCGGCACTCGCGTTCGCGAGTTCCTCGGGCGCATCGTTCTGCAGGGCACCCTGCTTCTGCACGTCCTCGAGTCCCTTCGCGACGTCGCGGTTGCCACCCTTGCCTTCGCGAATCTCGCGATCGAGCGTCTGCACTTCCTCGTCGTCGGGATACCGCTCGAGGAGGAAGTCGAGGTGCTCGCGAGCGTGACGACCCGCGCCGATCCTGAAATAGACCTCGGCCAGACGCTTGTGTGCCTTGCGATTGCCTTGGTCGATCTCGAGGACCTTGAGCAGACAACCGACGGCGTCGCGCCCGTCGCCTGCGGAGAGCGACTTGTAGAACGCCTTGACCTTCTCCTCGGCCACGAGCAGGTGGGTCTCGACGTCGTCCGGGAAGCGACGGAGGCACTCCTTGCAAGCCCCGTCCGCGCTGCCTTGATCGCCCATGTCGACGTAGGCTTCGGCGAGCTCACGATAGAGCTTGGCAGTCGGAGCCTTCTCGATCTTGTCACGCAACTCCTGAACACGCTCGCGTTGCAGGTTCTTGCTCGCGAACTTCTGGACCTTGCGTAGCTCCTCGGACTTGGGAAACAGCAGCAGTCCCTCTTCGGCAACTCGCATCGTGTGCGCGTGCCATCCGAGGTTGATGTAGACCTGCGCCAGGTCGACGAACGTGGAGGGCGAAGGGTTGGCCTTCGCCTTCTTCTCCATTCGCGACAGCTCGCGTGACAGTTTGATCAACCTGAAGAGGTTCACCTTGCCTCCATCCCGAAGCGCATCCGGACGTCACGGACACGTAAGGACATGTATCGGACTCTCGGATTCGTGAGTTGAGCCGTCGTCCTCATCGCAGCACGCGGAGCTTTCCGTCGGCACCGACGATGAGAACGCGGTCTCCGAGGATGGCGGCATCCCCGGCGATTCCTCCCGGCAGCACGTAGTCCCATCGCAGGGACAGATCGCGTGCATCCAGGCTCAGCACGTGCACGTCCGTGCCTTCGCCACCGGCGAACAGATAGATCGCCGCGTCGGTACGCACCGGCTCGCGAACGATCGTCGCATCGAGGTTGCGCGTGGCGCGCACGGCGGGGATCGCTTCGCTCTCCCCACCGTCGGACTTGAACTCCATGCGACGCACCTGCCCCTCACCGCCAACGACGAAGAAGGCTCCACGCGCATCGAGCAACCAACCGCGCTCCGACCGAATCTCGGCATCGACGGCGAAGGTCTCTCGCCCCGGACGACTCTGCTCGTAGCCATGGACCTTGCCATCGCGGCCGAGCACGAGAATCTGCCGACCGGCCCGGATCGGTGTCGCGAGCGCACCTGCAGTATCCCGCCGACTCCAGATCGGCGTCTCGGCGTCCTGGACGTCCAAGCAGAGCAGCAGGCCACTCCGGTTCGCGTAGAACAGGTTGTTCCCGTCCCAGAGCGGAGCGAGGGCGATCGGTGATTCGGTGTCGAAGCGCCACAGCGCCTTGCCGTCCCGCGTGTCGACGAACACCAGTTCGCCCTTCTCGTTCGCGACGACCACACCACCGTCGACGACGACCATCGGTCCGGAAAGTCCTCCTGGGATCTCTCGGGACCAGAGCGCTGCGCCGGTGTCGGGCTCGATCGAGTGGATCCGACCGAGCGAGGACATCAAGAGAACGAGGCCACCGGCAACGTGCGGCGTGCCACGGATCTCGTCGAGCCCATCGAGCTGCGCGGTCCACGCAACCTTGCCGGTTCGCGGATCGAGAGACGCGTAGCGGCCCCCCGTCAGTCCCACGAAGGATGTCGCTGCACCGAGTGCGAGCCCGGTGATCGGGTTGCCGTCGATCGCGAAGATGCGATCCGGGCGAACGATCATCGTGATCTTCTTGGGCGACGGACTCTTGCCCTCGAGCTGGAACTCGGACGGTTCGAAACCGTCGCGCTCGACGCGAACGGATGCTTTCGTCGCGTACGGCAACCGCACCCACGCGGGCGTCTTCGCCGGACGACCGTCCGAGTCGAGCCACAGATCGCCTCCGACGAGAACGCTCGCGCCGCCGGGTGTCGTATCGACGAGGAGTGGAATCGTGCACTTCTCGGTCGCCGGCGTGAACGGATGATCGCGATGCAGCGCGAGCGCACGCTCGCGCGCCTTTTCGCTCTCGCCCGCACCCCACAGTTCCTCGACCTCGCGGTAGAGATCTTGACTCTTCACGAGATAGTCGCGTGTGGTTCGGATGGTCTTCTCGATCTGGTGCTTCGCGAGGAAGTCGCGATCGCGTGTTTCGCCGGCAGCGAGTGCGAGTCGCTGCACGTCCTCGAGCTGCTCGAGGGCCTGACGCATGTCGATCTTGTCGTTGATCGCACGCTCGTAGTCGCGCCAGATCTTCAAGTAGTCGTTGCGGTGCTTGCGAGCCGTCGCCGCGCGCTCGCGCTCGATGGCCATGCGCTTCGACTCTTCGATCGACGCGAGCCCCTTGATGCGCTCGATCTCCTTCTGGACGTCGCTCTCGACGAGGCTCAGCGGATAACTCGCCAAGAACACCTCGTACATCTGCACCGCACCATCGAAATCCTGCTCGGTGAGGAACGGGTCAGGATCGAGCTTCGCGAACTCCTCGCGGACGTGCTTCTCGTAGATCCAATAGACCGTCCCGAGCGTGCCGAAGCACAGGATCGATGCGAAGATCAGCGCAACGCTGCGACGGCGCGAACGATGACGCTCGTCCATCACGTAGAGCTGCTTGATGCGATCCGAGACCTCCTTGCGGTTCCGGTCGATCATCAAGATCTTCTGCAGATAGCGCACGGCTCCGATCGGGTCGCGCGAAGCGACGAGGTCGTCGGCGATGGATTCGTAGAGCTCCATGACGCGCTTGGTATCCCCGGCCTTGGTGTGGACGGTGATCAGCGTCTTCTTGAGTTCGATGTCTGCCGGCCGCGACTCGAGGAGCCCTTCGAGAACATCACGAGCGCGTTCGACCTCTTCGAGTTCGAGGTAGAGCTCGGTGAGATCCGTGCCGACCTCGTGCGGATCGAGCGCCGGGGTCGCCTGCCGCATCAAGGCCTGGAGCAAGCGCTCCCAGGCTTCGAGGTCGGTCGGCACGAGCTTGACGACGTGCTGGAGGATCTCGACGGCCGTGTCGACCTCTCCGGCTTCGAGCTTGTAGGCAGCGAAACTCTTGTAGTGCCACGTCGCGCTCGCGACTTCGTCGAGCATCTCGTAGGCACGAGCAGCCATTCGATGAGCGTCCGGGATTCCCGCGCCGACCTGAACGGCACGCTCGAGGAGACGAATGCCGTCCTCGAGTCGCGCGCCCGAAATGCACTCGGACGCGTTCGGGAGTAACTTCGCCTCGGGCAACACCCCGACGAAGCCCTTCTGCGCGAGCACCGAGATGCTCTTGTGGACTTGGAACGACGTCAGCTGTGCGATCTCGGTGATCCGCGCGACGTTCCGCTTGCCATCGATCAGGTCGAGGATGCTGAGTTCTTGTTCTTCGAGCCCCACGACCTCCGTCGCGGCATAGGACGACACGGTCTCGAAGATCTCCGAAGGTCCGGACACGAGCTCGCGGATGAAGACCCACTCGTCGAGTCGACGTGCCGCCTCCATGATCAACGAGTCGGCGGCGAAGAAGAAGTTCTCGTTGACGACGCCTTCGTTGCCCTCGACGGACTTCTCCCCCTCGAGGAACTCCCAGTGCACCTTCTCCCAGAGGAAAAGATCGTAGATCTCCTCCTCCATCTGACTCCGGAACGACTCGAGGAAGATCGACTCTTGCACGAGCCCGGCGCTCAGCAGGGACTCGACCGTCGCGATCGGGTCGCCGGCGCACTGCCTGCGCAGAGAATCGAGCAGATCCCCCGTCACGTAGTTCCGACGGGCGAGCAAGTCGAGTAGTCGATCGAGGAACGTGTGCTCGTTGTAGTAGAGCGTCACGCCCCGACGATCGAAGTACAACGCCTTCCAGCACTGCCGACCGTGGATCGACAGGATGCCCACCTTCTGATTGTGAGCCAGCATCTGGAAGACGTCGGCGAGTCCGACACTGGCGAGGTCGCCCTTGAGCGCCATGGATATCCTCGAGCGTGATGCACCATGAAGCCCCGGCAGCGCCGAGGCGAGATCTGGGAGGTCTATCGGCCAGCGGCGCGGGCCGGCCTTGATGCCGACCCCGAAAATGCGCCAGGACCGCGGTAGCTCGGGGATCACGTGCCGCGAAATTCGCGACGATTCCGAAGGGATCCCTCCCTTGTGGACGCCGCGCGGGAATGCTAAGACGCAGGCTCCGCCGAGGCCGCTCCCCCCACGACTCCCGTGAATCTGCCGTCCGTGATTCGCCGTTTTGCCCGCAACATGCGCGCCTTCGTCATGCTCCAGACGGGGCGTGCACTGCTGCGCTGTCGCCGCAACGAAGGTGCACGGAGGGCATTTCGAGATGTTCTGCAGCGTCGGGGCGACGAAATCCGCGCCTATCTCTAC
>JAGQQW010000026.1 GCA_020426005.1 Planctomycetota bacterium
CGGAGATGTTCGAAGCGCTGATCGAAGTCGGCACGTTCGACGGCGATGGTGGGTCGGCGGTGCAAGAGATGCTCGACGTGTGGGGGCAGCGGCTCGCGCACTTGGCCGAAGCGTACGAGGGCTGAGTTCGCGCTGACTGCTGTCGCGTGGGCTGTTCGCCGGCGCGCGACTCGCTGGACTCGCTGCTGCGCCTCTTTTGCCTTGCGGGATTCGCGTGCCGGTCATGGTCTTGCCGTTTCGTGCGACGGCTGCGTGTCTCAGTGAGTCGTGAATCCCAATGTGCGGATGCTCGACGTCGTTGCGTCGCCGGTGTCGTGTGCTGGCATCTTCGTGCCGTACGGTAGGGGTGGCACGCGGTAGGAGTCGCCAGTAGTCGGATACGAGCGTCTCGGCCAGTCGGCCTTCAGTGCTCGGAATAGCTGGAAGCGGTTCTCCATGACCTCTCGCGCGGCCGTCAGTGGTACGGCCGCATTCGGGTTCGACCGTGCGTTCTCGTACTCGAGCACGAGCCGTGGGATCACGAGTGGACCGAGTTCGCGCAAGTGCTGCCGCGCGACGACGCGCGTCGCCCAGGACGCGTCACTGCTCGTGACCGCGCGAAACGCGCTGTCGAATCGGTTGCGCTGGTCTTCGGTCAGTTGCGACATCGCGGACTCGGAAATCCTCTGCAGCATCGACGAGTCGCGTCCGCGAACGAGATCGACGAGGCGGGACAGGTTGGACTCGTGGTCTCCCGTCAGCCCCGATCGATGTCGGGATACGACCGTGCCATCCGCAGCGAGCAAGAAGATCGCATCGTCGTCGCTCGCCGCGAAGCGCGTTCGAGCCACGGTCTGCGGTATGCACACGAGCACGGCGAGTGCGTGCAGCACTTGGCTGTCGCGCGTCCATCGCTTCGGGTCCTCTCGGCGGGCAGCTTGCGACGTGGAGGAGTCGTCCCTTCGACCATAGGCCACGACCAGCGGATCGAAGCCTGCGTTCGCCGGCCCCGTGACCCTTTCGGTCAAGGCGTAGAGCGCGTTGCCGAGAAGCGCTCGTGCCTCGACGTCATCTGGCACGACGAACACGATGCCCGCGCGCCCGGTTGCGTGCATGTCGGCGAGCGCCGCGTCGAGGTGCGGCGGCGGTTGTGTCGTTCGCGCTGCAGCCGACGGGTTTCGAGTTTCCGCGTGTTGCTCTGAGTCACTCGCATTGCCGCCGCAACTCTGTGCGACGAGAGCGAGGATCGAGAGCATGCAAAGGAAGTCTGTTGGACTCCTCACGGACCAATCGTCGCTCGCACGCTGTCCGTCATGTGCAGGCCGGAGAGCGTTCGAGTTCCCGATTGCCACGTCGCGTAGAGCGCGTTCTGGATGAAGACGTCCAGGCCTATCAGCGACGACGACTGTGGAAGCGGAATCGTGAGCGAGATGGACTTCGGATTTCCGACTGAAGTTGCGAACGTCAGCAGTGGAGCGATGCTGAGAGAGCAGCCAGTCAAGAATGGGGCCTGGAGTGCAGTCGGCAATGGAATGGTGCCCCACGAATCGTTTCGGGTTCCCAGGATCCAGACCGCTACAGTTGGTGGCACGAAAACCACGGGCGCGCTCGCCTGAACTTTGATGGCACCACCGCGTACGTGCGGAACCGTCGAGTCCTGCGGCGATAGAGACCAAAGCACGCCGGTCGAATCACGACACGGTTGCCCGAAGAACGAGTAGCCGCCACGCACGTTCGTGGGTGTTCCGGACCAAACTTGAACTCCGCCGCCCGGCGTCCATCGAGCCATTCCGACGATGAAGTCGTGGACACCGTCGCGGTTGACGTCTCCTAGGCTGGCAACCGAGTAACCGAACGAACTCGTGCGTTCGGGACCGTCGATGGAGAAGAGCTTGCGTCCCGTGACGCCGTCGAGGCACGCGACGTATCCGACCCAGTCGTTGATCCGACTATTCGTGATCCCGAACAAGACGTCCGGGACGCCGTCACCCGTCATGTCCTCGACCTGAACCAAACTCGACAGGGTCTCCCATGTCATTCGGTAGGACCAAAGTCCCTTGCCAGTCTTGCTCGACAACGCACGGATCGTCATCAGCGTGGGCTGCGGACGTGGCTGGCGTTGTATGTGGCTAACGACGAAATCCGGTGTTCCGTCCTTGTCGACGTCGCCGATCCCCGCGACGCGACTGCCGAGCGCGTAATTGTCCCAATCGCCCAAAACCTCGAGTAGAAGCTTGCCTGTGCGTCCTGAATAGAGTCGTGCGGATCCCTCGTTGATGGCCCATGGCCCGGTATCTTCAGCCGGGTTCCCCACGACGAAGTCAGGTGCCAGGTCGCCGTCGACATCGCCGACGACATCAATGGAGTCGAAGGGGTAATAGGGATAGGCTGGTGCCCAGGGGACTTCGTGCAGGCGCTTCCCGGTCTTGGCAGACACGACGACGACGGCACCGGCGTTCGATGGAGTGCGCCGCGCACCGACGAGCCAGTCGGTCACGCCGTCTGCATCGACATCGCCGAGTTTCCGCAGCGCAATACCGAACTCTTCGAGCACTCGGTCGGAAGTCACCTCCGTCAGGACTGCGCCGGTCTTGCCCGAGTAGCAGCGGACGAGGCCGCCGTCACGATGCGCCTTGTCGCTGCCGTAAGCGCTTACGAGAACATCCGGAACGCCATCGCGATCGAAGTCGCCAGCGGAACACACCGCATGCCCGACCCAGTCCCCGGCTGCGTCTCCGTAGTGTGTTCGGATGCGTGCACCCGTCCTGCCCGAATGGATGAAGACCGCGCCGGCATCCAACGCGACCGTGCTGTCGTAGAAGTTGCCGAACGCGAAGTCGTCGGCTCCATCTCCATCCACGTCGCCGAGCCCGGCGACGCTGTAGCCGAGGAGGTCGCGTTGCACGTTGGATCGGTATTCGTGCAGCTTCTTTTGGGCGACGACTTGGCTCCCGCCGAGAAGCGCTGCGAACACGAGACAAGTGTGGATGCTCGGGTGTGGCATGCCGCGAGCATAGTGCACCATTGGCTCCGTCAACGTGCAAAGTCCGGCGGATCTGATGGCGATCTGGACCCTCTCGGGATGATGACGCGCGTGTTCACCGAACCGTGGGAGTCAGCGATCGTGCGTAACGCCCGGACGTCGTTCGGCGACGTGCCAGAGCACTCCCGTCGGATCCACGACGTACGCGATACGCAACCCCCAAGGTTGCAATGCCGGTGCTTTCGGAATCGTCACGCCGAGCCGTGCGGGCAGATCCACCGATCGACGTCGCGACCGCGAGGAAGATTCGAAGGCTTGGGTGGTTCATCGATCGACACGATACTCCATAGCGTCGATCCGTGGACTGTTCGGGCGCAGCCCATGCTCGCTATCCATGCACCGACAGCGCGGCGCATCCGTGAAAACGTGCAGAGGCGCGTAGTCGAAGCTCTAAGGTAGCCTGCACCTGTTGGATGCCCAGTTGGCGCGTTGCAACGACTCGAACGCAGGTATGCTAATTCGTGGCATCGGCATGTTCGAGTGTTTGCCTTCGAAGGTCGATAGACTCGACCGTTGCAGATTAGAGTTCGCGCATGAAAAATGCATGTTTGATGACCCTTGCGGGTAGTCTCGCCGTGTTGGCGAGCCTTACAGTTTTCTTGCTGGCTGGCATTGCAACTGAGTCGGAGCCGTTTTCGTCTAGCGATATCATGGCGGTGATGTTGACGGTCATCGCCGGTATTTACGTTGCGATGTGGGTCATGAAATATAGGGCTAAGTGTGGCTATGGCCGCGTGAGCTGGATTACGCTTGTTGGAGTGGTGGCGATCGGCGTGACCTGTGGGCTTGCGTGGTTTTCAACGGGTGCAGGTATTTTTCCGGCTCGATGCCCGATATTCACTTCTGCGGCGCTGTTGTGCTTCGTTTGTACTACAGTTGTTTCCGGGGTTGGTATATTCCTGGCGATGGCGATAAGTGATATTCGTAGTTCAATCTAAGTGTCGCTTCGCGTGCGTGCGAAGTATTGACTGGGCGTGGTTTGGCGCGATTGAGTTTGTCTTCGATGCGAAGGTCGAACCGACCGCGGTATCTATCGGTTAGGTTGACACTCCCTCGCTCTTACATGCACCTGCGAACGATCGTCTTTTTCAGTCTAGGACGAATCAAAGCGTTCGACTGAACGCGGGTGCTGCGGCTTCGTCGTCGGGATCGGGCATTCGTGTTCCATACGGCAACGGTGGAACTTCGGACGGCAAGGTGATCTCGAGCATCGTGTACTTCCGTTTCGGCCGCGGTGTTCGGAGGTTCCGATGCAGGCGTCGTAGCAGCGCCTTGCACGCGTTCGTGCGAGCTATCTCGAGATCGAGCACGATCTGCGGAAGGACGAGCGGCGTCATGCGTCGCAATCGCTCCGTTGCGACGACGCGTCCTGCCCACGTCAGGTCCCCACTCTGGATCGCTCGGTAGTCGTCTTCGAATCGCGCTCGCTGGTCGCTGGTCAGCCGCGCCATTGCGGCCTTGGCGATGCCCCGCATGGTGCGCAGGTCCTTCCCACGAACGAGGTCGAGGAGTCGAGCCAGGTTGGCTTCGTCGTCCGCGATGAGTCCTGTCCGGTGGCGGGACGCAAGCGTGCCATCGGCATGGAGCAGGAGGATCGCGTCTCCGTCGGTCGCCGTGAACTGCGTTCGTGCGTCTTCGATGCGCAGGGCTACGAGCACTGCAAGCGCGTGCAGAATCTCGGTTTGGTACCACCAACGACTCGGGTCGGCTCGGATCGTCTTGGTGTCATGCTCGAGATACTTCTTCGGTGTGTACCTCGAGAGACCATCATCGAACCACGGCACTCGACCTCGGATCGACTCGGTCAGCGCATAGAGCGCGCCACCCAACCGCCCTTGCGTTGCAGGGTCGTCCGGCACGAGGAGAACGATGCCAGCGCGCCCCGTTTCCTCCATGTCGGCGAGCGCTGCGCTCAAGTGAGGTGGGGCGGGTGTGGCTGCCGAGGTGGCGGTGTCCTCTTGCGTAGCGATGTCGCGTCGCTGGTCGCTCGCATTGCCGCCACAACTCTGTGCGGTCATTACGAGAATCGCGAGCGCCGCGGTGGCTACTGCCGCCCGCAGACGCATGCGCGGGTCGACCATCGTGATCGCCAGCGCCGAGCCTCCGAGCGTCGCCACTCGAGTCGAGAACCGATCGGTCTTGATGGTTGCCAGGATTCTTCGCACCATGGCAGACCAAGATATCGCGCCGAGCAATCTCGTTCCGCAAGACCGAGCTTGCGTGGGTCACGAGCGATGTGGACAAGCTCCTCTCGGCATATCACAGTGGCGACTTCCCCGCGAACCGAGCGCCGGACACGGGTGTGCGCGTCACGCCACGCGTGCGCCTCGCGCCGCGCTGAGGCGCGCGCACGAGCCGACATCTTTAGCGGCGCGTTGTTCCTCGCGCTGCTAGCCGGCGATCAGAGGTTGCTCTTCAGCATCTGGCCGACGCGACCCGTCGAGCGGCGCGCGAACGGCACCGTCAGCTTCGGCGTGCCGGTCTTCCCGGTCACGTAGAGGATGTCGAGGACACCCACCCTCGCTTCTTCCTCGATCGAGCTGTGCACGGCGACGTGGAAGTCGATCTGGTTGTAGAGGTGCACGCCGAGCGGCGAGTGGACCGCGATCCACGAGCTCGCGATGCAGACCTTCTCGACCTGGAAGCCACTGTGCTCGAGATCGCTACGCATGCTCTCTTCGAGACCGGCGGCGTCCTTCGGTGCGTTCGTTGCCGAGTATCGCTCCGGGAAGCGTGTCGACTCACGGGCCTCGGCGATTTCCTTCTGACGACTCTTTTCTTTCGCGTCGACCATCTCGAGGATCGCGGTGATCTTCTCGCTCTTCGGGTCGAGTCGGCGCACGAGTGTGAGCTTGTTGCGGGTCGACTGCAGCAGATCGACGAGCGCGCGGCCCTTCTTGAAGTCCGCGACCATCATGTCGGTCTCCGCGCCGCTCACGACTTGTTCGATGGCCTTGTCGCGTGCGTTCTGTGCTTCGCTGAGGATCTGCTCGAGGTAGTCGAGGTTGGTCCGCGGCGTGTAGCGGTATTCGTTCATCATCACGGAGACCACCGCGCGGCGCGTCTTGTGGTCCGCGATCTTGTCTTCGAGTCCTTCTTCCGCGGCGGAGTACGTCTCGCGGTAGCACGACGAGAACTCATCATCGCTCGCGTGCTTCGACATGAAGGCCTTGCGCGCGAGCTTTGCGAGCGGCACGCCGGCGTTGTCGAACTCGTCGATCGCGTCGAGGATCTTCATCAGTCCGGCAATCTGTTCCGTCGCGGTGCCGTTGCACGACGTCGACGCGGCTTGCTTCATGCGCTCGAAGCGACCGCTGACGATTTCGACGGCTGCGCGCAGGTTGGCGCAGTCGATGATCATCGTGTCGAGCTTGCGAATCTCGGGCAGCTGGTCCTTGTCATACGGAACTTCCGGTAGCTCGACTTTCGGGTGGGGAAGTGCGATCTGGGTGAGCTTCGTTTCTTGCTCGTCGGTCTTTTCGAGTGTGGCTTGGTTCATGGTGGCTCCTTTTGCGGCGCTCGTGGCGCCTTGCTGTGTGTTCTCGTTGCTTCGTTGCGGACTGTGGTTCTGCCTTGGAGCAGGCTGGGATGCGTTCGACGGCGCGCATCCCGCGCTGAGCGTCAGGCAGGCAAGCGCGTGCGTCGCGAAGGCGACGCGAATCGCGTGGTGACGGACAAATCTCATCGGGGTCCTCCTGGGGCTGTGTTGCGAGGAGAAGGGCCCCGAGGCCGTGGCGCGTTCGCGAGAATCCGAATTTGCGGCGTTCCGTGACGCAGACTCGTGATTCGATCGGCGTTTTCGAAGGGAGGTTCTCGTATGAGTGGCGCGTGCACGGTCAGGTTCGAGATTCCCGCGTCTTCCTTTCGTGATGTCTACGAGGGTTTGCGAGACATCCTCGCTTCGCATCGATTCGCGCTGCGTCAGGATCGCCTCCTCGAGAGGACGTTCCTATTGCGTGGTGTCCGCGGCAATCGCCTCGTCGCATTCTTGGCGAGCCTGATGCCGGCCCTCGAGTCATCGGGATTGCTCTCTCGCGTCGAGTGCTACGTGAGAGCCAAGATCGTGCCCGAAGATCCTCGCCGAGTTCGCGTCTACCTGCGCGTCGCGCCGCTTGGAGAACTCAGCGACGGTAGGGAGGATCTGTGGTCCCAGGGCTTCGGGGAGCACATCGGCGATTCGTGGGCTTCCAGGCGCTGGTTCGACCGCATCGTTGGCGAGGTACTGGGGCGACGACTGCTCGGCTCGACGGAGATGTCAGCAGTGTCGTCGTGAGTCGCATCGTCGTACCGCGAATTTGCATATCGCGCGTGGCGTGGTCCAGTCAGTCGTTCTTCCGGGTCGCCCGAAGCAGCAGGTCGACCGGCAGCGACACGGTGTCGAATGCGAAGCTGAAAGAGATATCGAGGATCACCAGCCCGCCCTGTCACGTCCCGAGCACGCACAACACGCCGTTGGTCAAGTCGTAGCTCAAAGGTGCCGTCGACGAGGGACCGATTCCTGCTTGCATCATGAAGCGCACGCCTCGCAAGGCGGGGTTGTTCGGAACGCTCATGCCGGGCAAGGACCAGCGTCCGCTGGCATCCGTGACCAGTGGGTGCACGAGGAGGAGTGCGGCAGTGTCGACGTAGAGCGAACAACCCGAACCGAGATACGCGGACTTCAGTCCGAGCAGAGGAGCAGCGAGAACGAGAGCACCCGTGGTGTTCGCGGTCGCGTCGTCGATGCGGATTGCGAAGGACGTTCCGAGAACCGGGTCTTCGGCGGAAAGCACCGGAACGAAGCCGCTGGCCTTGCAGCCCACGCCAATTTGCTGCGACACTGCCCCGAGTTCGATCGCGAACGGTTCTTCTCCGGACCGACCATCGTCACCCGCGAACAGCAAGCGACCGTTCGAGACGACCGACCGGTCGCTGCCAAGTCCTTCCGGGCTGCAACCATCGCCGAAACCGGCGAAGAGATCCGCGACCATCTGCGTGCCAGCGGTCGTTCCGTCACTCGTCCACAACTCGTAGCCGTAGTGGGGACCGCTGGTGGCTTTGAACGCGACTCTCCGCGACCCGATACGCCGCGGTTCGAACTCGATCGGGAAATTGAGATCGCCCGTCGGTTCCAAGATCTTTTGCGTGCCCGCGATCGTGCCATCCGATTTCCAGACGGAATGATCTGTTTGCACGAATGCCGTTCCATCGCCCCAAGAACCGAATCGGTAGAGATGCAACGTCGTGACCGGCAGCACGAGGGTGCCGTTGGACGTGCCGTCGGTCACGCACAAGCGCGCACCGCCAGTCACGATGTCCCAGAAGAACATCTTGTCGCCAGTCGAGTGAGTCCAATTGCCGAGACCTTGCCTCGCGACGTTCGGGTGCAGATCCTTGAGCACCGTCGGCGTGCCGCCGGCAAGCGGCACGGTGAAGAATTCACGGCCGAGCGCGGGTACATCGGCCTCGAACACGACGTGATCCCCGACGCGCACGAATCCATCCGGCGAACTGTCACCTGAGGGATTCACATCGCCGACGAGCGTGAACGTCGTGCCGTCGAAGCGCCAAGGCTCCCAGCCTTGGGGTCCGTTGCCGTTCAGGTAGAGCGAGCCACCGATCGCTTCGCTCCGAACCAGCGTCTGCGCGCGAACCAGCGTCGTGCCAGCGGCCGTGGCATCCGTTCGCCAGAGGTCTCCACCCGAGTTGAAGTAGAGGTATCCGCCGAGTTGTGCGAAGTTCTGCGGCGATGCGACGTTGCTGAGGAAGCGAGTGCCTGCGGCGGTACCATCCGAAACCCACAACCGACCGTCCCCATCGAAGAGAAGCTCGTTCCCGAGACGACCCATCGCGGCGTCGACGACGGACCCGCTACCGGTGACGATGTTGGTGAGACGGGTCGTCCCGTTGACCGTACCGTCGGTGCGGTAGAACTCGCTGTCCTGGCCGGGCCGCGTCGCGTAGAAGAATGCCTCGCCGCCAACATCCAAAAAGTGATGTGGGAACGAGTGGGCAGTCCTACCGGCATCAGGCCGGCAGAGGTCGGCGAGCATTCCCGTGCCTGCCCTGCTGCCGTCGGTGACCCATGGTTCGCCTCCAGCGTTGTCGGACGCGTAGAAGACCACTTGATTGCCGAACGGAGTCCATTCGTGGGGTCCGTTGTCGAACCGGCGCAGGTTGACCGCTGCGAGCGCCAGTGTGGACCGTGTGGTGAGATCGGTCGCGTAGAGCGTGTTCGTGACGATCGAGGTCGGCATCGAGTACAGAGTTCCTCGGTGCACGAACATCATGGCCGCGGTCGAGTGTGGAAGTGTCAACGCATAGGCTTTGGATTTGGCATCGACTCGCCAGATCGGATACGCGGAAGTCGTCGACCGCAATCCGTAGTAAAGACCGCCGGCGTCTTCCGGAGCGATGTTCACTTCGCCCGCGATGATGTCGACGAGATTCATGCCCGTCGCGCCGGTGTCCCATGCCTTCCAGAGCCTGCTGTCCTTGGTCATGTAGACCACGTCCCCGATGGCCTTGTGGATACGACCGTTGAAGAGGACTCGCGATCCCGCCGCGTCGCAGCGCCAGACCGAGACCTCATCGCCCACGTAGACCGACAGATTCGTGCTCGCGAGCGTCAGTGCCAACGGACTTGACACTTGGAATGTAAGAAGCTGCCGCGTGCCAGCCCCAGTGCCATCGCTGAGCCACATGGTGTTCCCGACGGTGAACCCGAGGAGCTTTCCGTTCCCGGTCGCCACCATCTTCGGAGCCCAAGTCGTTCGTGCCCCGATCTTCGCGACCTCGACCGTTCCTTGTGACGTACCATCCGACTTCCACAAGTCACACGATCCGTCGCCCAACAAGAAGTAGACGGATCCGCCGAACGTGGTCAAGCCGATCGGATTCGACCCAGCACTCCCTGGCACGATGTCACGGACGAGGGTCGTTCCCGCGGCCGTTCCATCGGTCCTGAAGAGTTCGTAGCCCGTGGCTTCGGTACGGGCCGTGAAGAGGCACTGAGCACCGAAAGCCGCCAGCTCTCGCGGGTTCGAGTCGAGCGCTCCGGGATTGACGTCCTTGACCAAGGACGTTGTCGCCGTTGTGCCCTTCGTCACGAAGAGCTCGCGCCCGAGATTGGAAGAGTTTGCGGAGAACACCAGCGCGCCGCCGACTGGCGTGAACTCCGCTGGATACGACGACCAGTCGTACCGACCCGGCATTCCCGGCGTCGTCTCGATGTCGAGGAGTCGCACCGGGGTGGACTGAGCCTCGAGGAGTGCGCACGAGGTTGCAAGAAGAACGAGCGAGACACGAAACGCGGTTTGCGTCAATTGCATGGGGTCTACCTCGTCCTGGATCATGACCCAAAGCTCGAGAGCTGTCGATCCCGACTGTCGTCGTTGCTCTCGGAAGGAGACTCGGTCGGTTTGTCTTCGGTTTCGCAGGAACCAGTGGACGACGAAGATCGCGTTCGTGAGAGGTTGGCTTCTGTGAGCGGAAGCAGCCCGCCATGAAGTCCGCAACTTGTGTCGTCGTCGATCCGGCCCACAATTTCCCCGAGGCAAGATTCGAACAGACATGAGCCGTCGCTATTCCACGTTTGCAGAGTTCTGGCCCTATTACATGGACGCGCACAAGAACACCTACTGCCGCGTCCTGCACTACTTCGGGGCGATCGCAGCAACGTCGGTCCTCGTGTTCGCGCTCGTATCCGGACGGTGGTGGTGGCTGCCAGCGGCGCCCATCATCGGCTACGCCTTCGCGTGGAGCGGTCACTACTGGGCCGAGAAGAACCACCCGGCGACGTTCGAGTATCCGTTCTACTCGCTTCTCGCGGAGTTCAAGATGTGCTGGCTCGGCATCACGGGCCGTCTACGCCGCGAGATCGCGAGAATCGGCGAACGAACGCAAGTCGACTGATCGTCGCGCCGTCGACTCCGGGCACGACTTCGGGTCAGGCCGGTGCGTTCGCTTCCGGGTCGTAGTCCGCGGCGTTGACGTTTAGGCGCGTCCGGATCGAGTCGAGTGGCTCGTCCCACTGCTCTTCCCACTTCTCCGCCAACAGCGGTTGCGCCTCGCTGCCGATCCGGAAGCCGCGATCGACGGCCTCGAGCATGGCTTGGAGGTCGTGTGGATCCTTCACGAGATACCTCAAGATGCCGCCAGCGACGATCACGGCGGCCATCGGACGACGCAGCTGCGCGATTTCGACGGACTTCAGGGCAAGCTCCCCGATCGCGGATGGATCGAACCCCGTCACGACGTGCCAAATGTCGTGTGTCTGACGCACGCGCATCGCGTAGTAGTCTCGATCGGACTCGACATCGACCTTGCGGTAGTAGTCCGGATCGAATCCGTGCGCGCGCAAGTGCAGCGCATAGCAGTGTCCGAGAGTGCCGGGGCGAAGCGACGCGAGCTGATCCACGTCCGGAACCTCACGCAGGTATCGCTCTTCTGCCATCGCACGGACCGAGGGGATCGAGTCGAGGTAGTCCACCGCGAGTTGCGTGGCTTCGAGATCTCGCAAGCCGTCTTCGATATCGAACACGGATTCGGTGTGTTCGGGATCGCGCAGCATTCCGAGCACGCCGCGAATCGTGCTCAGGTAGTGAATCTGCTGACCGTGACCCTGCTGATGTTTGTCCAAGAACGAAAACATCGAGGCAGCATAGCAGTTCGCCTGGTGCTCAGTCGTGCACCAGGCTGCGCGGTCGGTTACGAAAGCCCGAACGCGAGGGCGATCTTCGCGTCCTGCAGCTGTTCTTCGTACGACGTGCGTGCCTCGCGTGTACTGAGTGGAACACGAGAAAAATCGAAGGACCGCGGGTCGTCGATCCCGGGCTCGAGGATCAAGAGGTCGACGTCGTCGTAGCTGCGTGCTTGTTCGAGCTGGTACTCCCAGGTCAGGTCTTCGAGCACGTACATCGTCGTCATGAAGCGCTCGATGAACCCGCGCACACGGCCGCGGTGTGCGCTCGGACGATAGTGCGTGCACACGATCACGAGTCGCTTTCCATCGTTCTGACGCAGATGTTCGGCGATGGGGGACAGGAGCGGTGTCTTCTCCACGAGGCCCCCGTCGTAGTAGTCGCGCTTGCCGGCCGGCGCGAGGATTCCAGGGATCGCGATGCTGTCGAGGATCGCCGGCAGCAGCGGGCCCTCGTCGAAGATCACGGTGCGCGTCTTCTCACCGCTTTCGCACGCGATACAGCGCAGCGGGATCGAACACTCCTCGAACGTCTTGACGGCGAGGCCCGCATCGATCGTTCGACGGAATGCACGTCCGCGCACCAAAGCATCCGGAAGCTTCGCGCCGAGAAAACGCAACAGAAACGACTTCGCGAGTTCGAACCAACGCACGTCGAGCGCACCGCGCCGATCGAGACTCGCGATTCCGCGGTAGATCTCCGAGGCCTTGGTGCCCGTCGCCCATCCAGCCGCGACGATCGCCCCGGCGCTCGTCCCCCAGATCGAGTCGACTCGGTCCCGAAGACCGAGTTCTTCGAGGAAGTGAACGAGCGCGACGTTTCCGCAAAGGCCGGGAACCGCTCCTCCCCCGAGTGCGAGGCAGATCTTGTTGTTGCTGTCGTCGAACAGGCGGCGGAACGCCGTGTACTTGCCAGGGTCCAGGGGCTCGAAGCGCAGCTTCTCAATCATGACCGCGTTCTGCTTGCAACGACGAGGCGATGCGGCGTAGTTCGTCGGTGACCGGATGCGAAGGAAAGAGTCGTGAGAAGATGCCGCGACTGCCGAGCCGAGAGACGTCTTCGGAGAGCGGTAAGACGCCGATCACGTCGACGTCGAAGCGTTCGACGAGCTCGGCTTCGAACTCTTCGCGACGATCCTCGGGGACCTTGTTCGCCAGTAACTCGACACGCGGCACGCGCAATCTCTTCGCGACTTCGAAGACCACTTCCGCGCCATGCAGATCTTGCGAATCCGGACGGCACATCAAAAGCACGCGGTCGGCGATCGGCAGCGTCATCATGGTCTCCCGATTGAGCCCCGGATGCGTGTCGATGAGGAGATAGTCGAGTTCCAAGACATCGATCAGTTCGCGAATCTTGGCGTTGAGCTCGCTGGCGTCATATCCCTCCGCGATCAGTTTAGAGATGTGGTCGAGCTTCATACTCGACGGCAGCAGGAAGAGCCGTCCCGCGCTCGACTCGAGATCGAGCGGCGCCGTCAAGTCGTACGCCGCCTCCTCGATCTTGCAGAGCCCGAGACAAAAGTCTGACAGCGTGTGGATGACACGTTCGTCCTCGAGTCCGAACGGAACATGGATCCCCGGAGACTGAAGGTCGGTATCGAGAACCGCAACGCGCTTGCCGGCGGCGGCCTTGAGATACGCGAGACTCGCGACGACGTTGCTCTTCCCCGTGCCGCCTCGGAAGGAATGGAGCGACACGATTCGACCTGAAGACGAAGATTCGGGAGGTTGAGTCACGGTCGAGGCTCCAGGGCGTGTCCACTGGCGGGCGGCCGCCGTCGTGTTCCGGGTCGAAATTGCCGGATCTGTATAGCGCACCGGCGTCCGCCGCGAAGATCCAAGTTGCCCGCGCATCCGTCGTGGATCTGTCGTGATCCTCTTGGGGCGGGTCCGGGTCGTTCCGCACGCAGTCAGTCACGTCGTCGACGTCAGTCCGGTGGGACGGCTGGGTCCGGCCCGTTGTTCTTCCCGGTCGTCCAAATCAGGAGGTCGACCGGTAGCAATACGGTGTCGAGTGCGAAGCTGAACGGGATGTCGACGATCACCAGTCCGATCAGGAGTTCGTTGGTCTCCGATTGGGTTTTCGTGTTCGAGGCCGCTGTCGCACCTTTCTTGGGCGATGTGTTGGATCCGGCGAACAGAGCCGTCAAGCCTGGATAGACCACGTAGTCCGGCGCCATGGGCTCGAAGCGCGTGTGCAGCGAAGCGCAGCCGATCGATACGCAGCAGAGCAGGCTGAAGAGTGCGGTGACCAGGGCGCCCGATGACCGCGCCTTCGCGACCGAGGGGATGAACTCATTAAGCGGATCGACGTGGTGCCATGGCATTGGCTTCGCAACTTGAAGCGTGACATCCATCATCTTCGACGTCGTGCCTCCTCATATTCCTGCACGGCACGTCGGAGCTTCTTGACCGGCAAGCCGATCGTCAACTCGCGCGACCGTTCGATCGGGATCGCATCCATCAGCGGGAGCGTGATGCGTTGCGCGGCGACGAGGCCGCGATGCCTCATGTATGCGAGCTCGAAGTGCCAGGCTCCGGAGAACGGAATGAGCATCGCGTGCTCGCCTTGCCCCGCGAGGGATGCCACGGTTGTGCAGGGACTCCTCGTCGCGTCCGATGTGCGACGGTGCGGTATGGTGCGCTGAAGGAAGAGTGAGTTCGCCCATCGTGGGAAGCCGGCTGTGGGACGAGCGACGAGGTAGAGATCCTCGAGGAGCGTCACATCGACATCCTCCGTCTCGATACGCACGGTGACCTTGTGGGGCTTTTCCAAGCGTACGACGAGGTCTTCACGCACCGCGTCGTAGACACGGTCGCCAAAACCGGGAGCCGTCACGAGGATGGAAGCGCCGGTTTTTGGAACGAGAAGGGTTGTGGAACCACTGGGGCCAGTCTTGCTTCCAGTGTAGCCGGAGTATTCCTGCGCAGAACTCGTGTCCAAGCGAACGTGCGCGACATGCGCATCGACGGGCTGCTCGTGTGCGTCGACAACGGATACCTGGATCGCCTGTACGAGGTCTCGAAGGTCGATTCGTGGCACATCGAACGTCTCGCCGGCGCGCACCGAGAACGGTGCGGTGCGGTAGAGCGGTTGCTCCGTATCGCCCGCACGAACGTCCAGTGTGTACGTACCGGCCGGGATACCGTAGAACGCCAAGTGTTCGGACCTCGGTTGACGCTGGAAAGGCTGCAACGAGGCTTTGGATTCGGTGTGCAGGAGTCGCACCGAATACTCGATGGTTTGCGCGCTCGAGATCCCGATGACGTTCACCTTGACGTTGCCACCCTTCGGGAGCACGACCGTCACATCCTCGTACCGCGGCCATGCATACCGAAGACGCGGCGCCAGTGTCGCTGCATCGGGATTCAAGCCATCCAATGCGGCGTGCTCCGCGTGCGGTAGGACGTCGAGTTTGTACTCGTAGTCGGCCTTCTTACCGGCGAGGTTCGGCATTGCCCAGAAGCGACCGGTCTCAGGATCGTAGCCCCAGTTCAAGCCGACACGGATCTCGCGGTCGGGCTGCGACGGCGGTATCCCCCAAGCGCGGAGGCCGATCGACTGGAGCGGCTTTCCGAACGGGTCCAGCACTTTGCCGCGGAACACTGGAGGGTCACCGGCCGGGAAGAAGCGCGAGTGAATGCTCATCTCACCTTGGAGAAGCCCGAACGTCGTCTTCGTCCACGTCCAACGCTCGGGGTGTTCGAGGAACTCGTCGAACTGCGCGAGGGACTTCATGCCGACGACGAAGAACATCGTGCGTTGCATATCGACGTTCGGCGTCGAGGACACGTCGACATCGAACCCACGTGCAGTCAACTTGTGGATCTCGAACTTCGACTCACGCCCGGCACATCGTTCGATCGTCGCGACGTCGCTTCCCTCGGGGACGAGGTCACCGAGTTGCTTGAAGTGCAGGCCGATCGGGTGCTTTGCACTCTGGCCTGCGACGGGCGAATAGAGCGCGAAGAGCGAACACGCAAGTGCAGCGCGTCGCGGGAAGGTGAAGGTTGGTTGCATGGGGACCTGCTACGAGTTCGTGTGGCGCAATTCGGATGCACGAGTGCTCAGGTGGCCGCCATCATGGTCTCTCAGCGACGGACGCACCACATCGAAGCCACACAATGGAAGTCGAGCTGACGCGCGCTGTTCAGGGGTCGTGAGGAGGACGCATGCGTCATGGCGCAAATCGGGAAACGGTATCGCTTCGAATTCCATGTGCGGCAGACGCCAAGGCTCTGGTCGCGGCGGTGCAGGCTTCGTGTGACCAACTCTCGGTCTGGCTGCCGTGGGCCACTGCCGACTACGGAGACGACACCGCGATCCAGTGGATTGACGGCGCGTTCGGTGCATCGCACCGCTTCGTGATCGAGACGGGCGGACAGTTGCTCGGTTGTGGCTTCCTCAGTCGATTCGACCGCTTGCACCGCAGCGCCCATCTTGGCTATTGGGTCCGCACCGATCGCACGCGGCAAGGGTACGCGACAGCGGCGACGCGGCTGATGACGCGATTCGCGCTCGGTCCCGGTGCGTTCGAACGCGTCGAGATCCGCGTTGCCGTCGGCAATCTCGCAAGTCGACGTGTGGCCGAGAAGTCCGGAGCCACGTTCGAAGGAATCGCGCGAAACGGATTCTGCCTTCACGGCGTGATGCACGACGTTTGCGTGTTCAGCTTCGTTCGTGGAGATGCGATTCCCAATGCTCCCAGGTCGTTCCTCTCCGTTCGCGAAGGTTCGTGAGTCTCAACGAGGTTCGTCCTTGCGGTGTGCCTGCTCACGGACGACTCGCTGCAGTTTCGTGACCGGAAGTTCGATCGTCAGTTCGCGGGATTGGTCGATTCGAATGCTCTGACGAAACGGGAGCGGGATTGTCCGGGTATCCGAAAAATTGGGACTCGGCGAGTACACCAACGCGAAGTGCCATGCACCGGTACAAGGGATGTCCATGACTCGAGGTTCCGTCTTGCTCAGACGCGTGACGTTGGTCCACACCGTTCGTCGGAGCTTCGAAAACCGGTTGTGGCAGTACTCGTGTTGCGTGAACAATCGTGGCGCCCATGCGGGAGATACCGACGATGGGCTCGCGACCACGTAGAGGTTCTCGAGGATCTCCGAGTCGATCTTTTGTGTTTCGTCGACACGGACCGTGATCTCGTGAGGCGACTCGAGCTGAACGTCGAGATCTTGGTGGACGTCAGTAAAGAGACGGGATCCAAAGAAACGTGCCGCGACCAAGAGCGAGGCGCCAGACTTCGGTACGACTACGGTCGCAATGCCGGTTTTCCCAGTCTTGCGTCCACTCCAAGCGAGCGAGGCTCTGCCTGCTCGGACATGCTCCACGAGCGCGTTGACGGGCTTGCCATTGGGATCCGTAACCCGGACTCGTATGCTCCGTAGCTGGTCGCGGAGATCGATGGGGGCGAGCTCGACGGTTTGACCCGCAGCGACGGCAATCCCGGATTGGCGATGCAGGGATCGATCCGAACCCGCCATGTGAACGTCGAGGGCGTAGCTGCCTGCAAGCAAGTCGTCGAACTCCGTGCACTCCGACCCCGATATCGACGCGGTTTTGGTTCGCAGCGCACGATGCGTGCCTGCCTCGGGTGACAAGGTCATCTCGTATCGGACGATCCGCGCGTTCGACAACCCGACGACAGGGGCCCGAACGGTTCCTGCCCGCGGCAGGAGGACCGTCTCTTCGGCGTCACGCCTCCACGGATAGCGAAGGCGCGCCACGAGTTCTCGAGGCTCGGAGCAACCGAATTCCGAGTGCGGCAAGAGGTCGAGCAAGAAGCGCGACCGCGCGTCGAGCTTGGTCGCGGTCGAAGGCTGCGATGCCCAGAATCGACCCGTCACGGGGTCATAGCCCCAGTCGAACGGCGTTCGTGTCTCTCGCAGAGACTCAGAATCTTGCGCGGCCCAAACGCGCAACCCAAACGATCGAAGGGGCTGGCCTTGAACGTCGAGGACTCTGCCGCGAAACATCGGCGCGTCGCCCGGTGGTACGAAGCGCGAACGCCACGGTCGGATCTGACCTGCTTCGATTGAGCCACGGAACTGGGTCCAATGCCAGCGCTCTGGATGCTCGAGGAACTCCTCGAACTGTGCGAGCGATCCGAGACCGACGACGAAGAACACCGCTGTTCGCGCTGCATCGTCGCGGATCGGTGAAAGCTCGACGTCGAGCCCGTTCGCGCCAAGCTTCAAGATGCGAAACGTCGACGCGTGGCCGTGACTGCGCTCGATGATCGCGACGTCGCTGCCTCGCGGGACGCTGTTCCCCAGCTGTTCGAAATGGAGCTTCGGTGGTTCAGGCTCCCGGTCTTGAGCCATGACGGTGGCCCCATGCGTCGAGAGAAGGAGCGACAGCGCCCCGATCAGCTTCGAGAATGCCAGCATGAGTCACGACCTCGTTGCAACGGCCAGTAGCGTAGCGACGTGATCGAGCCCCCGAGTCGGACGACTCGGGTATGTTTGCCGACGACGTCCGCGAGCAGTGCGTATCGCGTTCGCGCGTCGGTGCATGGCAGGCTGCGAACGACCGCTACTGCCTCGGAGTGGTTCGATTGTGGCACTCTGTTCGCATGACTGCCGAGATCCCAACCGTCTCCTTGCGAGCACCTCGCACCGAAGACGCGTCGATCGTCGTCGCTGCCGTGCACGCGTCGATCGATGACCTTTCGACGTGGATGCCGTGGGCGACCTGTGACTACGACCTCGGTGCCGCACACGCTTGGATCGCGGGGGAGTTCGGCGACCTGCATCGTTTCGTGATCGAGGTCGAAGGCGTCTTCGTCGGTTGTTGTGGCTTGAACCAGATCGACACGATCCACCGCCGCGCGAACCTCGGCTACTGGGTGTGTACGGAGCACCACGGGCGTGGTTACGCGACCGCAGCGACGAAGCTGCTCGCGCGCTTCGCGCTCGGACTCGGCGATTTCGAGCGCGTCGAGATCGTGGCCGCGGTCGAGAACGTCGCGAGTCGACGCGTCGCGGAGAAGGCCGGCGCAATCTTCGAAGGGATCGCACGGCGCCGTATTCGGCAGAACGGCGTGATGCACGATGCGTGCGTGTTCAGCTTCGTCCGCGGGGACGTCGTCGCGTAGGACGCGTGCTTGCTAGCATCGCTACGCGCTAGCCGTCTTTCGGCAGCGCGATCTGCAAGTCCTTTGGCGTGTCGCTGCGGAGGTCGATCTCGAGGGGCATCGAGTACCGATTGCCGAGGTAGGCGCTGACCAAGCATGCATCGCACGCGGCAGGGATCCAAAGTCGGAAGTGACCGGTCGCGTCGCTACGTGCGACGTGGGCCATCGACTCGACGACGTGCCGCCAGCCGTAGCGATACTCGGTGTCCTTGCAGCGCCAGTTCACGACAGCGGACTCGATCGGATTTGCTTCGTTGTCGACGACCTTGCCCTCGACCACGTGTGGAGGGCTCAGGTTGCAGCGCAGCTCTCTACGGAGAGACGTGGTGACCTTGCTGAGGTCCAAGTTCGAGACATGAGTCTCGCCCTCGGCCGCGACACCGAGGATCCAGTGTTTGGGCGGCAGAAGGATGCTGAGACGACCGCGGCTGTCGGTGATCGCCGGTTCGGGCAGGCCGGTTCGATTGCCGCTTCTCGTCTCCGCGACGTTGAGATAGAGGCGCGCAAAGCGAGCCGGCCGACGGTCGGATGTGATCGCGACGACGTCGATGCGTGACCATTCCGCGAGGCAGGCAGTGCCAAGATCGATGCGAAGTGCCGGGTCCTTCGAAACCGACTGGAAGACGAGCGGCACGTATGGGTAGAGCGGCGACTCTTGCGAAGCTCCTCGCGTCGCGACGTCGAGGCGTTCGAGTTCGTCCGTGCGTAGAGCCGCGAACAGCGAGAACTGGTGAGGACTCCCCAAGTCTTCGCTGTATCCAGGGCGTGGGAGTCGAAAGCTCCCATCGTCCTTCGTCGCGACCGTGCGTTCCCAGCCGCCGACATAACCATTCTCGAACACACCGGGAGCCGCGAAGATCAGCGGAGTTCGGTTCGCCGCGACGCCCTTCGTCAGAAGGAGTCGACCACGGATCGCTTCCGCCTTCGCAAGCCGAAGGTCGACCTCGGCAATCGGACGACCAGCGTCGTCGCGCGTGCCGGCTTCGACGCTCGCGAGTTCGCGATACCCAGCTGCGTGCACGAAGACTGCTTGTCCATAGCTGCGGGGACCCGCGTCGCGAACGACGCACGTTCCGTCCGCGTCGGTGATCCCGACCTCGCGCCAGCGTCGATCGACGTCGTCGAGCCGTAGCAACGTCGCATGCGCGATCGGCGAACCGTCGTCCCGATCGACGATGCGATAACGAACAGAGAGCGGGTTCAGCAGCGTGACCGACTTCGTCGGAAGCGGCGTTTGTGGAAGCGCGTCACAGCCCGTCGCATCCACGATCTTCAGGAATGTGCGCCCGGGCGGCAACACGGGCACGTCGAAGCTGTCCTCGTCGTCCAGTCGCAGTGGACCCGTGGCAATGGCGTTCGTGCCGAGCACCACGATGTGATACCGCAGTTCCGCCTCGTTGCGCCACGCATCGAAGCCTTCGACGCGAATCTTCGACGCGACGATCGGAGCCTGTTCGTGCAGACGAATGGCTGCACCGGCACGAGCGCTGCGCACGAGATCGGTGATGCGAGCGCCCGTCGCGGTCTTCGTGCTCGCCCATACGGAGTATCTGCGTCCCGCATGAACTTGCACGCGAAAGCGTCCATCTTCGTTCGCCGGAATTGCGAGCACGTCCTCGCTCGCATCGACGCGCCACGGCGGACCGATCGACACGACGTGCACCGTTGCGTCCGTCCACGTCGTGCCCTCGCGCGGCGTGATGCGGCCGAAGAGAGGGACGCGTGTGGAGTCGCGAGGCTCTTGCGTATGGCATGGCTCAGCAGTGGCGAGCGCGAGCATCCCTGAGATGTGGGCCACCCAGGTGAGCGCGTGGTGGCATCGTGCATGCGAGATCATGATCGCTGAGCATAGGCGACCGCCGAAGTCGCGCGTGAAAGCCTGGCCATCCGTCGCACTGGGGCCGGCGCACCTCGCCGGCCGGAACGCACTCGCATCGATCCCGATGGTCGCCTGATAGCGGAGAACCCCGCATTTCGAAGTCGGATCTCAGGATGGCTCGTAGGATGCGGGCGATGGCCGATGACGTTTCACTCTCTTTCGTGCTGCTCAGCGAAGCTGCGCTTCCCGATGTCGACCTGCTCGTGTCCGCCGCCGCCGCGTTGGGAGAGTCGGTCACGGCCGACTCTGGCTCTGAGCGCGAGATCTCATCGTTCGATCTCGATGGCGGCGGAAGTCTGCTCATCATGCTCGTTGATTTCCCGCATCCCGACGCGGCGCGGATGCGCAAAGGGTTGGCTTCACCGAGCGACGAGGAGATCGACCAAATGGTCGCGCACTACATCGTGACAGCGACCGGGCTGAGCGAGGATGCATTCGAGCGCGACGTTCGCCTCGCGAAGCTCACGGCGGCCATACTACGATCGAGTCCGGCGATCGCGGCGATGCTCGGCAAGGGTGTCGTATTCCACAAGGCGGAGTTCTTCGCCAATGCAGTCGAGTCGTCCTCGGATTGTCCACTCTTGGTCTGTGTCGACGTGACGTTTGCATCGGAAGGAGACGAGCGGATTTCGATGTTGACCCATGGGCTCGTTCGGTACGGCCGAGAGGAGTTCTATGTCACGGCATCGCGGCATGGGAAGGGGGGCGTCGACTTCATCCTGAACATGGCGTCTTGGATGCTCCAGGATCGTGAGAAGCACTTGCCGACAGGGGATACGGTGGGACGCACTGCTGAGGAGAAGATCGTCGTCCAACGCGTGCCGAACCCGACTGGTGACGGGCCAGAAGTCATTCGCCTCGACCTCGACGCTGGATGATCCGTCCTGATTCCGAATCGTTCAGCCGTCGACGGTCAGCGATCCGCGAATCACATCGCCCCTTGTGCTCTGCACGTCGGGTCTCTGTCATGGCCCCATGGTTGTTGCCCGTATTGCCTTCGTCTGTTCGCTCTTCGCGATTGTGTCGTTTGCCGCCGCCCAGAACGGCGACCACGACCGCGCCCTCGAAGCGCGCATCACGCGCATCCGTGCCGACGAACAAGCCCTCGAGCGCCGCTATGACGTGCCGTTCAGCGAACGGCGCATGCGGCGCTTCGAAGAGTTCTTCGACAGCGAGTTGCAAGAACTCGCCGCACTCGACTACGACGCGTTCGGCGTGTCGGGGCGCGTCGATTGGCATGCACTCCATTCCGAACTCGTGCATCGACGCGATCTGCTGCGGCTCGAGGACAAGCAGGTGCGGGAAGTGCTCGATGCGCTGCCATGTCTCGATGACCTCGTGCCGCTCTTCGAAGCGCGCGAAGACGTCTTGCCCGTCCATGCCAAGGACGTCGCCGCGCGCATCGATACGTTCGCGCTCGACGTGACGGCGGCGTCGGCGATCGCGGCGACGCTGCAGTCGTTGCCACAGACCGTGCGTGCACGCGCAGCGCGCCTGACCGAGAGAACGTCGCGAACACTGGGCGAGTACTACCGCTTCCGCGCGGGCTACGACCCGCAGTTTTCGTGGTGGGTGGCGAAGCCGTACGAGACCGCGGCCGGTGCGCTGCGCGGGCTCGCGGGCACGCTGCGGTCCACGAGCGATCGCACGGGAGGCGGTGATCCGACTCTGATCGGTGACCCGATCGGCGACGAAGCTCTGACGCAGGCGTTGCGCCATGCGTGGATCCCGTACACCGCGAGCGAACTCATCGAGATCGCGCGGCGCGAGTTCGCGATCGTGCAGGATCTGCGGACCAAGGCCGCCAAGGCGCTCGGCTTCGACGACTGGCGCGAAGCGCAGGAGAAGGTCAAGGACAGCTACGTCGATCCCGGCGAACAGCCCGAGCTCATTCGTTCGCTCGCGAACGAGGCGATCGAGTGGGTCACGTCACGCGATCTCGTGACGGTTCCGCCGCTCGCTCGCGAGACGTGGCGCATGACGATGTTGTCGCCCGAACGTCAGCTCGTGAGTCCGTACTTCCTCGGTGGTGAAGTGATCCAGGTCAGCTATCCGACCGACACGATGGACCACGCGCACAAGCTGATGAGCATGCGCGGCAACAACCCCGCCTTCTCGCGCGCGACGGTGCAGCACGAACTCATCCCCGGGCATCACCTGCAACAGTTCATGAACGCGCGCTACAAGCCGTATCGCTCGATGTTCGGCACGCCGTTCTGGATCGAGGGTTGGTGCCTGTGGTGGGAGTTGCACCTCTTCGACCTCGGCTTCCCGAAGACGAAGGAAGACGAGATCGGGATGCTCTTCTGGCGCGCGCATCGTTGTGCGCGCATCGTGTTCTCGCTCGAGTTCCAGCTCGGCAATTGGGACGCTCAGAAGTGCATCGACTTCCTCGTTGCCGAAGTCGGACACGAGCGGCGCAACGCGACGGCCGAAGTGCGCCGTTCGATCGGCGGTGCGTACGGCCCGCTCTATCAGGCTGCGTACCTACTCGGCGGCTTGCAGTTTCGCGCGCTGCACGAAGAGCTCTGCAAGCCCGGCAACGAGGGTGCGTGGAGTGATCGCGACTTCCACGACCGCATCCTGCGCGAGAACACGCTGCCGATCGAACTGCTGAGGGCGATCCTCACGGGCGCCAAGCTCGAGAAGTCGGCGAAGCCGACCTGGCGCTTCGCCGGTTGATGGTCCGTCAGCTGCGGCGTTGACGGGGGCCGAAGCGTGCATTGCGCGTCGCAAGTTGACGGACAGACAGCGGCATGAGGAGACGGGCGGTTGCGCTGCGTCGCGACGCAACCCTCGCTGTTCAGTCGCGCGTTTCATGCGCACGGAACTGTCGCATCCAACGCCGAAGCGTTCCGAGTCCGCCAGGCTTCATGGTCAAGCGCTCAGCGACGCGCAAGACACCGACGTCGTCGAGGAAGAGTAGCCACGGTGATTCACCGAGCGGCGCGGGGCTGTCGTGCTCGACGAGTTCGACGCGTCCTTGGCCGTAGCCGGCGCTGTCGATCTTCAACCTGTCCTTGCGTGCGGAGGACCAAGCCTTCGGGTAGGCGATGACCCACTTCTGGGGATACTCCAAGGGGCCCTGGATGAGCTTGTCGATGTCGCGTCGACCGATGGCCTCGCTCTTGCCTTCGAACTTCTCGCCTTCTTTGGTGGGGAGCCAAAGGACGACCGTTCCGTGCGTGGCGGTCGGGAAGCCGTCGGTGGGCGCGCCGAGAATCGCATGGAGGTTCTCGCTCGGGCGCACGAGGGATAGCCCCGTCGACGAAGCGGTACCCGCCATGGCGCCGCGGTCGATGCGCTGCACCGTTGGCTCCTGCAGGCGCACGGCGCCCGAGTGCATGGCCGCGCCGATGTAGCCCTCGATCGGCGTGAGGCTCGGCGTGGTGTACGTGCAGAGGCGTCTACCGTCGACGGAGATCCAGGCCGTGGGGCCGTCAACTCGCACCTCGAGCGTGAAGCTCGTCGCCGGGCGCGCGAAGTCGAACTTGCGTGATCCACTCGACATCCCGAGTCCACCTTCGCGATCCCAGAGTCCTTCGACTCCGATTCGCATCGAGTCCGTCTTCTTGACTTCGTCGGATCGACCGATCGCGTATAGATAGTCGCCCGCGTTGAAACTCACGCGGACGTTTCGATCGCGTCGCGTGATGCCTAGGAGGATCGCGCCGGACACGTATGAAGTCGTGAAGTGGACGCGCGTGCGAAACACGTACTGCCCCGGTTGTTGCCATTGGTTCGCGCGGACATACGCATCCCGAATGTGAATCGAGCGATCCAACACGCCCGTCTTGTCTCGTGGTTTCTCACGACCGACATGAAGGTTGCCATCGGCATCCATGAACCAGAGGTTCGCGACGCGTCGCTCTTCGTAGCCGGTGAGTCCTTCTTCGGTCAACCCGAGGAGATCGAGTCTCCGCGGAGCTTCGAGTCGTGGGTAGAGCGCCAGGTCCAGGGGAGTCGTCGCATCGGGAATCGGCTTGGACGGACCGCCGACGAAACGGTGCAGCCATCGAGACTCGTTCGCGAGTACGCGAGCAATCGCCCCGTGCTTGGCCTCGGCTGCACGGGACGCGGCATCCTGGAGATCCTTCGCGTAGGCGAACAAGCGCGACAGTCGTGCCGCGAACGGCGGGAGCATGGGCGAGGACGCGGATGTCGATTGATAATGCAGCTCATAGCCGAGCGCCCATGCAGCATCCTCCTGTCCGAGTTCTTCGAGGAGGCTCTTCAGGAGTCTTGCGTTCTCGAACACGAAGCCATCCGTGCGCAGGCTCCAGAGCAGCGCGGCGGCGGCCTCGCGTCGGTGGCCGGCTTCGGCGAGCACAGGGCCGGCTTCGGCCGCGTGCTCCTGCCCGAACCAAGGCTCGGCGCGATTGCGCGTCCACGTGAACGTCGGGCGATCGAGGACCCGCGCGCCGCGAGTCGGACGACTGAGTTCGCGTGAGTAGCGCTCGTCGAACCACGCAACCTCTTCGTTCCACGCCTTCTTGTAGCAGCCTCCGAGAAACTCGTTCCACTCCTTCAAGAATGCATCCCAGCCGTCGGGTCGACCCTGCTTCCCGTCGGCGAAGTGCTCCAAGAAGAACTTGTGTGGGTCTTTTCGACCCGCACGAATCCTGCGCATGTAGGCGTCGAGTCGCTTCTCGAACACGCGCTTCTTCTCGATCTGCCATGAGCGCAGAAAGACGAAGAGAGCGTGGCCGACCGGGTAGTTGTCGCGGTAGTCGTCGATCGTGCCCTCGAGGAGCTGCTGCAGTTTGCCGCCGCCTCCGTAGCCGCGAACGAGCGCCGTCTGCATGTCGTACGGATTCAGATGGTTGTCGACGAAGCGCTCGTCGTTCGCGTTGCCGTAAGCGCCCGCGGTCCAGACGGCGCGGCCCTCCCCGAGCCAGGACGGCAAGGACGGCTCGAGGACGCCGTCGAAGCGGTGCGTGAGTTCGTGCGTCAGCGTGCGGCCGAGGCCGGCGACAGAGCCCCAAGCGAACTTGACGACCGTCAAGTCACCGCTCTGAAAGCCGCCTGCCCACCAGAACGGACTGTCTTCGGACTCGAGTCCTGCGTGATCCGGAACGATTCGGATCGTGCCAGGACGCGATTGGAATGGGTCCTTCCCGAACCAGTTCGCGAGACGTCGGTGATGGAGTTCGATGGTCTCGAGAGCGCCGAGGAGCGTGCCGTGACCGCAGGTCGTCTGCACGACGTAGAGCCCGCCTGGGCTGATGCCGATCGCCGGCTTCGACCAATGCCGGTGCTCCGCCGTGAACGCCTCGCGCTCGGTCGCATTCATCGAGCGAAGGGTCTCGATGCGAAATGTCGTTTCTTCTTCGGCTTCGGCTTCGATCTTCGCGCGAAGCTTGCCGCGCGCGGTTTGCGCGAGCGCTCGCACGCGGGACACGTCCGGCGGTTTCGGTCCCTCGAGCTTCTTGAAGGCGGCTTGCGCGCCGAGCCCCGTCAGGCAGCGGGCAGCGCGCATGCGCAGATCGTTGGCGGCGCTGTCGTCGTTCTTCGCGCTGGTCTGCATGACCTTCGCGAGCGAAGTGAGCACGGCGGCTTGGTCGGGCTCGTGTCGCTCGAGGGCCTCGTCGAACGCCGCGCCGTACTTCTTCCGAAGACTCGGCGCTGCACGCATGAGTTCGATGGCGACATCGCAGGCCCAGCGCGCAAGCAGGCCGTTCCCGAGTGCGTCCCACCCGCGTGGAGGAAGCTTCGTCACGAAGCGCTCGAGTTCGGCGATTGCGGCGGCGCGCGCCTTCGCGAGCGGCTCGGGGTTCGACATCTCGAGCGAACCCTGCAGCGTGGTCGTCAGGTTCCGGTCGAGTCTGGCGCGGCCGCGTTCGTCCATCGTCGCGAGCCAGTAGCGTCGCAGCCAGAGTGCCTGCGATTCTGGAGCGTCCCGACTCGCCTCGACGAGCGATCGAAGAACCTCTTTGTTCACGGGGTCGAGCCCGAGGGCCGCTTCGAAGTGCTCGAGTGCACGCGATCGATTGCCGGAACGCACGGCTTCCATGGCATCACGCAAGCGCACGGCGATCCGTGTGTCGGGATCGCCTCCGGTCGTTTCGACATGGGAGACGTCGAGAACTCGCGGGCCCGGTGGATACTGAGCGCCGAGCGAGGTCACGAGGAAGCAAACGGCAAGGAGGGTCTCGATCTGCGGCATCGGAAGCATCCGAGCGGGATTGTAGACCGAGGGCTCGCGGTGCGCGGCGCTTCGATCGAGTTCCCTCCCGAGGGTCACGACGGCATCGACATCAGCGATGGCGATGGACACTCGATTCGAGGCGCCGCGCGCTCTTCAGGCGACGAAGCGGACGTAGCCCCAGACGAGAGCGCCACAGACCAAGCTCGCAACGATCAGCTTCGCCCTGAAGCTGCGCTTTTGCGTCTTGTGCCGGAAGAGCGAGCAAGCGAGCCAAGCGCCGGGCGCGCCGCCGCAAGCGGCGACGAGGAGCAGATGGGCTTCGGGGATGCGGCGCTTCCGACGCACGGCCTTGCGTTTGTCGAGCCAGTAGAGCGCCAGGGCGAGCAGGTTCGTGGCGAGGAGCCAGCCGAGGGCGAGGTCATGCACGATGGCAATTCGCTACGGAGCCGGATGGACTGGAATCGCCCTCGGGATCGAGTTCGTGCGCGTGCAGAGGGAGGCCGCCGTTCGTCATCGGGCATCGGGACATCCCTACGATCATGCCGACGTTGCGCTTCGTCTTTCCAGTGCTTGACAGAAGGCCGGGTCGAGCCCACCAACAGCGTCTCCAGATGACGCAGCTTCGCGAGCACGTTTTCGTCACCGGCGCGACCGGCTACATCGGCAGCCGGCTCGTGCCGCGCCTCTTGGACAAGGGCTATTCGGTCACGTGCTTCGTGCGTGATCCCGAGAAGCTCGCGATGCGCCCTTGGTCGGAACACACCGACGTACGCATCGAGAAGGGCGACATCGAAGACACGGCGAGCACCGCGCGCGCGATGCAGGGCGCGAAGACCGCCTACTACCTCGTCCATTCGATGCTGAGCGCCGGGTCGAGCTACGCCGAGCACGACCGCAAGCTGGCCCGCGCGTTCGCGACCGCGGCCGCCCAGGCCGGCATCGAACAGATCGTCTACCTCGGCGGCCTCGGCGAAACGGGCAAAGGCCTGTCCGAACACCTCAGCTCGCGGCGCGAAGTCGAGGTCGTCCTCGGGGAGACCGGTATCGACGTCACGGTGCTGCGCGCGGCGATGATCATCGGATCGGGCAGCGCGTCCTTCGAGATCCTGCGCTACCTCGTCGAGCGCTTGCCGGTCATGGTGACGCCCAAGTGGGTGCAGACGCGCGTGCAGCCGATCGGCGTGCGCAACGTGCTCGACTACCTCGTGGCGTGTCTCGAGACGCCCGCGGTGCGCGGGCGCGTGTTCGACATCGGTGGTCGCGACGTCCTCACCTACGCGGAGCTCATGCAAGTCATGGCGCGCGCACGTGGTCTGCGTGCTCGGATCGTTCTGCCGGTTCCGCTGCTCACGCCGCGACTGTCGTCCTTGTGGATCCACCTCGTCACGCCGATCGATCGCCGCATGGCGCGGCCGCTCGCCGAGGGTCTTCGCAACGAAGTCGTATGCCGCAACGACGAGGCGGAACGCGCGATGCCGTGCGAGCGGCTCCTCGATGCCCGCGAAGCGATCGAACTCGCGATCGCGAACCTCGAAGCCGACCGCGTCGAGTCGTCGTGGAGCGCCGCCGGCCCGATGCCAGGCGACCCCGACTGGTCGGGCGGGAGTGCCTTCGTCGACCGTTGGCGCGTCGAGATCGAAGCGCCGCAAAGCGTGGTGTACCGCAGCGTCTGTCGCGTCGGCGGGGGACACGGGTACTACGCAGGCGATGCCCTTTGGCGCCTGCGCGGCATCATGGATCGTTTGGTCGGCGGTCCCGGACTACGACGCGGGAGGCGTGCGAGCGAATCCGTGTCGTACGGCGAAGCCCTCGACTTCTGGCGCGTGACGCGCGCCGACGAACCCGAGCGCCTCGAGCTGCACGCCGAGATGAAGCTGCCTGGCATCGCGCGTCTCGGCTTCGAAGTCGAGCGGCTGGGTGAAGCGCGGTCTCGACTCGTCATGAACGCGCGCTTCTTACCGCGTGGGCTCTTCGGGCTCGCATACTGGTACGCGGTGCTGCCGTTCCACGGCTACGTGTTCCGCGGGATGCTCCATGGAATCCGCCGCGACGCACAGCGAGCGCAGGGGACGACGCGGCGAGCGCCGATCGAGCGCATTCAGGCCCCTAGGGAGCCCGCGGAACTTCGATAGTCCTATTCCATGCGGTGGGTGCCTCGCATGGAGGCACAAAAAAGTGGTTCCGAGCGTGTCCGCTTCCGCACGTTTCGTGCGTTGCTTCTCTCAGCAGCGAAGTTCCGCTGAGTTCACGAGAAACCAAGGAGCAGGAAACATGATGCAATCTGTTTGGATCGGAGCGTTCATGACGCTGATCGTTGGCCCCTTCAGCGCTTCTCATGGCGCGGGTAAGCCGACTGGCGAGGCCTTCGGCTCGGTGTCCGTCACGTCGGCCCGTTGGGTCGGTGGCGGCGATGCGGACGTCTGCACGAAGAAGAATCGCACGACGCACTTCACTGTGTCCGTGCAGCAGCTGCAGCTCGACCGGGAGAAGCAGCGCATCACCGGAATCGTGATCTACACGGTTCGCGAAGGAAAGTCGAACCACACGCGCCTGCGTGGCACGCGTCCCTTCTCGATCCCGGCGCCTGCCGGCGCGATCGCGATCCTCGCACGCCAGACCGAAGTGTCCGGTAGCCTCCGGGGCAAGAACCACAACTGGAACGACGTCGATCCCGCCAACACCTACTTCAGCGACCTGGAGATCCGGGTCGACGGTGGTGGCGACGACGACGAAGGCAACGCGGCCATGACCGGCAAGCTCGCGATTCCGGTGCAACTGGCAGCCAAGGACTGAGCGGCCAGTAGCGCGTGGAACGACTAGTCGTCAGGCTCGTCGGGGTGCTGCTCGATCGAATCGAAGCGCCCCGACCGAACCTCGATCATCGCTCGCGCGAGCTTTGGGATCGCACGATCGTAGGCTTTGCGCGCGGCTTCTTCGCTGATCCCGAGCCGTTCGCCGATCTCGGGAAAGGTGAGCTCTTCCCAATGGCGGAGGAAGAGCACATCGGCATCTCGAGTCGACAGGAGTGCGAGCGCGAGGCGCACGATCGCGGCGTCTTCGTTCCGCACCGCTCCGCTCATGGGCATCGCGCTCGTCGTCGCGCTCGGTTCGCCCATGTAGATCGTCGGCGTGTCGCTGTCCGTACCATCCATCGCGTACATCGGCCTGGTGACAGGACGCACGCTGGCCTTCTTGCGATGATCGTAGATGCGATTCTGGATGCACCGAGCCATGTAGTTTCGGAAGTCGACGAGCGAGCGAAGGACGAAACGCGGCTGCAAGCGTAGGAGCGCTTCGAACGTCTCGAGGACGATGTCTTCGGTGTCGATCAACTGCCGTACGTCGGCCGTCAGCTTTCGACGCACCGTGCTGCGCAGCCACGGCCCGTGTTCTGCGAGGATCGTGCTCGTCGCTTCGTCATCGCCCTTGCAATGACGCTCGAGCAGTGCACCGATACGTTCGTCATCGCTGGTCGGAAGTGAACTCATCGCATTCGACCTTTCGAGTCGTCGACGAACCAATCGCGTGCCACCGACTTCCAATGGCGAATGAGGCGTGCGTCCTCGCTCTCGAACCCGGGTGCGTCGGGTGTGTCCGTGTCGATCTCGCGAGATCCGAGGAAGGCCCGCGGTGTCGCGCTCTCACAATCGAAGAGGTAGAGGAGTTCGGCCGGGCGATACTGGATCAACCGCACGTGCAGGCGGCGCTGCGCCTCGGGGTCATCCGACAGTCGGCGTTCGATGGCTTCGATGTCGGCGAGGTTCGCGACGATCTCGGCTCGCAGCGACGCCGGGGTTTGCGAATACAGGGACGCGATCGATCGGAAGCGATCCTCGGGCAGATCGGGATCCAGAATCGTCGCATGGATCGACGTGCCGCCGCGAAGCTTGTCCTCGAGGACCCTCTTCCAGTCACTGAACGTCTTCTGGAAGTGGACGCCCACGAACCACATCTCGCGGGTCGCGGATTCGATCGCCTCGGAAAGTGGGGTCTTCCATGCGCGTGTCGTCGCGTAGGAGCGGACCACGTCACGCTGCATCCAGAATCCGATCGCGAACGCCAAGGGCAAGCATGCGGCTAGGGCGATCCAGAATGTCCTTCGTGCGATGCGCGGACCGGATTCGTGCGTGCGCGCGAGTTCGCGATCGATCGCGTTGGCCAACTCCATCGCGCTTCCGAATCGCGCATCGGCAGCCTGCTGCATCGCGCGTTCGGCAATGCGTGCGAGGCCGCTGGGCACGTCCGGATCGAGCACGTCGGCAGACTCCGTGCGGTCTGGCTGCGACGGGTCCGGAGTCGTGAGCGTGAGGCACTCGTAGAGGATCACGCCGAGTGCGTAGACGTCGGTGCGAGCATCGATCGTGCCGCCGCGTTGGCGCTGCTCGGGCGCCATATAGAGATCGGTACCCAAGATGCGATCCCCGGTGAGCCCGGGATCGTCGTCCCTCGCCAAGGACTTCGCGATACCGAAGTCGAGGATCGTCGGTTTTCCGCGCGGATCGACGAGGATGTTCGCGGGCTTGAGGTCGCGGTGAACGATGTCTTGTTCGTGCGCGTGCTGCATCGTGCGTGCGACGTCGGCGATCAGGGCTGCCAACGTTCGCCAAGGCACGCAGCCGGAAGGGAGGCGACGCCTCGTCCGTGCGCCGTGCTTCGTCGAGTCCTGTCTGCCAGGCTCCGTGAGCTGGGTCGGAGCACGGAACTCTTGCAGAATGTCCGCGAGCGAACGTCCGGTGACGAGATCCAGGACGACGAAGGGGACGCCATCCGCGAAGTCGAAGTCGCGGATCTTGCAGATCCCGCGATGCTGCACCCTGCGCAGCGTTTCGGCTTCTTGCACGAGTCGTTCGCGCAAGGTGTCATCGTGCGCCTTGTCATGCCGTAGGGTCTTGAGCGCGACGTGTTCCCCGGTTCGGGTGTCCGTCGCGCGAAACACGGTTCCCATGCCGCCGACGCCGATCAGTCCCTCGATGCGATAAGCGCCGAAGCGAAGTGAAGACGGGATGTCCCCGAAGGCATTCGACGCGATGGAGGAGAGCGTCGCGCTGTCGGGAGACGCCGCGAGCTCGCGAAGCGCGGCTTGCGGATCGTGACGAAAGCCCCGCTCGACATCGTTCCACGCATTGGCGATGCGAGCGAGTTCTGCAGCGGGATCTCTGGCTGGTCCGCTCCCTGCCATCGTGCGTGCCCTTGCGTCGACCGTGGTCGGACAGGATAGCGGGCGAGAGAGCCTCTCTCGCTTCTCAGATCGCCGCGTCTCGCTCGATCTTCGCCGCGAGCACGAAGTCGCTCTCGGTCAAACCTCGGATCTTGTGCGTCCAGATCCACACGGTCACGCGCCCCCAAGCGAGATACAGATCGGGGTGATGGCCCTGGGCCTCCGCGAGTTCACCGACGCGGTTGACGAAGGCGAGCGCGGTCACGAAGTCGTCGAAGCGGAACGTCTTCTCGAGCTTGTGCGGGTCGTCGCTCGACGCGGGCTCCTGGATCGTCCATTCGTGGCCGAGGTCGTCGAGGAGGCGCTTGCGTTCGTCCGCGTCGAGTGGGGGAACGCCGCCGCGGCAGGGGATGCAGTCCTTGTCCGCGAGGGTCATGGCTTGGCTCCGACTCGAAGGGAAATCAGCTGCTGGTCGCCGCGAGGCGATCCGTGATGTAGTGCTCGAGGCTCTTCTTCGAGGTGTCCGAGATCTCGGTGAAGTAGACCGCGATCTCCCACTCGTCGTCGCTGCGCTCGCTGCGGACGACGGCGCCGACGATGTCGTGGGGGACGTCGTCGAGTTCGAGGCGCAGCTGCACGGCCGTCATCTCGGGAATCGGCTCGGGGAACGTGCAGCTGAGTCCGATCGTCGACAGGTCGCGGAGTTGGGCCGAGGCTCCTGCATCGCGTGCGCGGAGCTGGAGGGGCAGGTCGGCGGAGACGCGCGGCGCGCGACGGCGTTCGGACGGAGCTGCAGGCATGATGGTGGGAGTTTCCGGCTTCGTGGCGCGCCGGCGCAAGTGCGCTTCGTGCGAAAATCGCGTCCGGTCCCCTCCGCGCCGAAGTCCGGGCGCGATCTTGGTGCCGAGGCCGCCCGGCCATAGAGTGGACGTTTTCAGCAGTGCAATACACCGCTAAGGAAGGGGAATCATGGCGAACCTCAACAAGGTCTTTCTGATCGGGAATCTCACGCGCGACCCCGAGATTCGCGCGACGCAAGGCGGATCCAACGTCTGTAAGTTCGGTCTCGCGGTCAACCGCCGCTACACGACGCAGCAGGGACAGCAAGAGGAGACGACCTTCGTCGACATGACGGCATTCGGTCGGCAGGCCGAGGTCATCCAGCAATACTGCACCAAGGGCAAGCCGCTCTTCGTCGAAGGACGTCTGCAGTTCTCGACCTGGGAGACGAAGGATGGCCAAAAGCGCAGCAAGCTCGAAGTCATCGTCGAGAACTTCCAGTTCCTCGGCGCTGGCGGCGGCGCACAGGGTGGCGGCGGAGGCATGTCCGGTGGTGGTGGCATGTCGCGCGGCGCACCGGCGTCCGCTGGGGATTCGGGCGGTTACGGCGGCGACGACTACGGCGCAGACGGCGAGATTCCGTTCTGATATCGCGCTCGCCGCGTTCCGGATCTCCCGCTCCCTGCGGTTCGTCCAGCGCGACGTGGTGAGAAATTAGGCGCGGCCTCAAGGTACACCTCGATCCATCCGATCTGCCCGTCTTGGCGGGCGCCGTTCGGCCCCCGCACCCGTTTGCAGGGAACGAACCGGAGACCGGGATGGAAAACCTGGATGTCCTCGCGTCGCTCGAGGCCAAATCGCGTACGACGACCGTCGAAGCGCTCGCGAAGCGCGGTAAGAAGAGCGTTCGCGTCATTCGAGCGGCCGACGTCGCCCTCATGGTCCAGGAAGCGGTCGAGCGGGCGATCGAGATTTCTGGACTGATCTCGCCCGAAGCCATCGAAGAGGTCAAGGCGCAGGCGAACATCGAGTTCGATCGTTTGAAGACCGAGCGTGCGGAAGAGCAGCGCCGAATCGACGAGATCGAGTCGCGCAGCATCGAGCTCGAGTCGACGATCGAGCAGCAGACGCAGCAGCTCGAAGCGCGCACCTCCGAACTCGAAGAGGCACGTCATCGTCTCGCACAAGCGCTCGCGAAGCAGAGTGAGATCGACCCCGAAGAGGTCGAAGGTCTGCGGCAGGAAAACGCTCAGCTACAGGACGCGCGGACCGAGCTCGAACAAGAGATCACGTCGATGCGCGAGCAGCTCGGGCTGTTCGAGACGCAGGCGATGGAGCTGCGCATCCAGTCCGAAGCGTTCGAAGAGCTGCGCGCCGAGCACCGGTTGCAACTCGGCCGACTCGAGCAGAGCGAAGTCGAGCGCGCCGGAATCGCGGATCAACTCGAAGCTGCCGAACGCGCTTCGGGCGAACTCTCGACGCGCGTCGAAGCTCTCATGACCCAAGTTCAGTCGTTGCAGACCGAACTCACGGCAGCCAAGGCACAACCGGCAGCCGCTCCCGCGCCAGCAGCCGACTCGACGCAGGCGCTCCTGATGATGCGCCTGATGGACGAGATCCAAGCGCTCAAGCAGGGCGGCGCGGCACCCGCGCCCCAACCCGCACCCGCTCCGGTCGCGGCAGCCGCAGACACCTCTTCGCTCGAGGACAAGCTCGCGAAGATCGTCGGATCCCTCGATCAGAAGATCGAGAAGATGGGCAAGAAGATGGGCGTTTCGTCCGCCGTCGATACCGAGGTCGACTTCAAGAGCCTCGTGAATCGCGCCGTCGACGACAGCCAGGGACTCGAGTCCAACATCGACAACGTCGAGGTCGAGAAGCGTGCCGGCGCCGGCATCGCGGCCAACCTCGCGCGCATCAAGAAGCTCAAGGGCGGTGGTTGATCGGACGCGAAACCGCGGGATCACCTCGATTTGACTTGAAGGAACACACCCGGACTTGCCGATCCATAGGACAGTCCGAACTGAGAAGGCGACAAAGGCGAAGGACGCTGAGACAAGGGGACGGAAGAGAATGACTCACGACGATTTCGAAGGCGACAAGGTCGACGCCTCGACGGAATTCTGCATCGAGTCGTCGACGGAAACGTCGAAGCTGCTCGGTAAGGGCCTGGACATCGGCACGGCCAACATCGCCGCCGCGATCCAGACCGACGACGGTGGCGTCGCGGTTTCTGTCGAACGCAATGCGTTCCTGGACATCAAGGCCGATGTCTACTCGAAGAACATGCTCACCAAGCTGAAGGTGCCCTACGTCGTGCACAACGGGAACCTCGTCGTGCTCGGTCAGGCAGCCTTCGAGCTCGCGAACATCTTCAGCCGCGAGACGCGTCGCCCGATGTGCGACGGCCTCATCTCGCCGTCGGACACCGACGCGCTGCCGATGATCAAGCTGATCATCCAGAAGTGCCTCGGCGACCCGGTCGAGCCCGGCGAAAACTGCTACTTCTCGGTCCCGGCCGAGTCGCTCG
>JAGQQW010000269.1 GCA_020426005.1 Planctomycetota bacterium
GTTCGGCACCGACGACGTGGCCCTCGGCGACGAGGGGCGGCTGCCGCCTGCGCTGACCGACGTCGGCGCAAAACTGCAGCGGGTCTGGCTCGGTCACGCGATCGCGCATGGCCAGCGAGAGCGCCCCTACATACACACACGCATGCCCGGCTTCGGCGAGGCGTTTGCGGAGTCGCTCGCCGACCTGCTGGCCGCGACCGACACGCTGCCGCCGATCGAAATCGTGCCGCTACCAGACGACCGCGAGGCGTTCGAGCCGGTGCTCGATCTCGGCCACGAGCTCGTCGGCGACAAGGGGATGAGTTGCATCACGTGCCATCTCTTCGCCGGCGACAAGGCGGGCACGATGGGCGCGATCGACCTCGTCTACACGACCGGTGAACGGCTGCGGCCCGAGTGGTTCGCGCACTTCCTGCGCAACCCGTACCGCTTCAAGCCCACGACGTTCATGACCAACTTCTTCCCCGGCGGGGTCTCGACGCGACCGCAGCTCGCAGGTGGCGACGTGCAGCGCCAGGTCGACGCGATCTGGCACTACCTCGCCCAAGGCCGCAACGTGCGCAAGCCGAGTGGCATCAAGCAGCCGCCGATCGAGCTGACCGTCGGCGACGAGGCGGTGATGCTACGCCGCGCCGTGCAAGGGGCCGGCAAACGCGGCATTTCGCTCGGCCTGCCCGGTGGCGTCAATGCGACGTTCGACGCCGAGAACCTCGGGCTCAACCAGCTCTGGTGGGGCCGCTTCCTCGACGCACAGCCGGTGTGGACGTCGCAAGGCCACGGCCGGGCGCGCATCCTGTCGCGCGAGGTGTTCCAGCTGCCGAACGGCCCGGCGTTCGCCGCGCTCGAAGCGCCGGACGCGCCGTGGCCCACCGCGACGCGGCGCGAACGCGGCGACCGCTGGCTCGGCTACGAGTTGGACAAAGCGCGCCGCCCGACGTTCGGCTACACGGCCGGCGAAGTGACGATCCACGACGCGCTGAGCGAGGTCACCGGCGAGGACGGCAGCACCCGGCTCTCGCGCACGATCACGCTCTCCGGCGACAGGGCCGTGCTCTACCTGCGCGCCGCCACGCACGAGGAGCTGCGCATGATCGACGCGAACACGGCGGCCGTCGGGCCGGCGCTGCGCGTGCACTGCGACGGCGCGCCGATGTCGATCGTGACGACAGAAGGCAAGCCGCAGCGGGAGCTGCGCATGCGCATCACGATCGACGCGGACCCGACCCTGCTGACCATCGAATACTCGAGGGAGCCGGAGGACGGCAAGTGAACGCGCGCACCGAGATCCTCGCCGCCTGCTTGCTGGCGGCGCCCGTCGCGGCCCAGGAGCTGGGCGACGCCTGGGGCACCGCCGACCGCGAAGCGGAGCACTACCGCATCGTCGAGGTGCCGGTGCCCGAGTCGCTCGCGCTCGAGTGCGGCAGCTTCTGCCCGCTGCCGAACGGACGGCTCGCGATCGGTACGCGCCGCGGCGAGATCTTGATCGTCGATGGCGCGTTCGATGCGCTGCCGAAGCCGCGCATCCAGCGGTTCGCCGCGGGACTCGACGAAGTGCTCGGCCTCGGCTTCCGCGACGGCGCGTTCTACGCGACGCAACAGACCGAGCTGACGCGCATCACCGATGTCGACGGCGACGGCCGCGCCGACCGCTTCGAGAACCTCAGCGACGTCTGGGGCTTCGGCCACTACCACGAGTTCGCATGGGGTTCTGGCGTGCAGCCGGACGGCAGCGTCTACGTCGTGCTCGGCCTGTCCGAGTCGTACTACTACAAGGCCCCCTACCGCGGCTTCGCGTTTCGCATCGCAGCCGACGGAACCACGACCGCCGTCGCGAGCGGCATCCGCAGCGCCGGCGGCGTCGGCCCGAACGAAACGGGCGTGATGTTCTACGTCGAGAGCCAGGGCCCGTGGAACGGCTCGTGCTCGTTGAAGCACCTGAAGCAGGGCGGCTTCATGGGCCACCCGATCTGCTTCCCGGGCTACGACCTGCCGCTCGGCCGCGCGCTCGGGCCCAAGCCGGTCGAGCCGCAGACGAAATCGCGCCTGACGACCGAGTGCGCGCGCATCCCCGAGCTGGTTCCGTACGCCGTCGCGTTCCCGTACCGCCGCATGGGCCAGTCGATCACGGCCTTCCGCGTCGACCGCACTTCGGCCCGTTTGCCGGCCAGCTGTTCGTCTCCGACTACAGTCTGAGCCTCGTCATGCGCGCCACCACCGAGCAGGTGAAAGGCGTCTGGCAGGGCGCGTGCTACCCGTTCCGCGAGGGACTCGGCAACGGCGTGCTCGCGATCGAGTTCTCCGACGACGGCTACCTGATCACCGGCGGAACGAACCGCGGCTGGCCGGTGCGCGGCAACAAGCGCTTCGTGCTCGAGCGCATCGAGTACACCGGCAAGGTGCCGTTCGAGGTGCAGCGCGTGTCGGCGCGGCCGCGCGGCTTCCACGTGCGCTTCACCGCGCCGCTCGACGCGGCGACCGCGACGCGAACGGACAGCTACCGGCTGCGCGCGTTCACGCACATCTACCAGGCCGATTACGGAAGCCCCGAGGTCGACGAGACCTTCCCGACGGTGGCCGACGTCACGCTCGACGACGACGGCATGGGCGTGCTCCTCACCGTCGACGGGCTCGTCGAAGGGCACGTGCACGACCTGCACTTCGACGGCGTGCGCGCGCGCGATGGCGCGACGCTCGTGCACACCGTCGCCTACTACACACTCAACAGGATCCCGGAATGAACCTCCGCATCGCACTCGCCGCCGCGGCGCTCGCTGCGCCGCTCTTCGCCGCGCCGCTCTTCGCACAGGATCACCCGGTGCCGAGCGACCCGCGTTGGCTCGTCTACTCGGCTGCCGATCCCGAGCAGAAGCCCGGTCTCGGCGCGCACGTGGTCTTCGTCGCCGGCGAGCAGGAATACCGCGCCGAGCAGGCGCTGCCGATGCTCGCGCGCCTGCTGAGCGCGCGCCATGGCTTTCACTGCACGGTGCTGTTCACGCTGAAGGACGGCATGGTCGACCCGACGCAGAAGACGCGACCGGACGATCCCGAGATGTTCCACGAACTGCCGGGGCTCGAGCACCTTGCCAGCGCCGACCTGCTGGTGCTGTTCACGCGCTTCTTGACGCTGCACGACGAAGACCTCGCGCACCTCGACCGTTACCTCGACTCCGGCAAGCCGCTGATCGGCATCCGCACGGCCAACCACGGCTTCCAAGGCAACTGGACCTACGAGGTCGACGGCAAGAAGGTGCGCTTCGGCGACGACGTGCTCGGCGGCACGTTCCGCGGCCACCACGGCGGCTGGCACCGCGAGGCGACGCGCGGCATCGTCGTCGAAGCCAACGCCGATCACCCGGTGCTGCGCGGCGTGAAGGACGTCTTCGGCCCGACCGACGTGTACCGCACCTACCCGAAGGGCAAAGGGCTGCCGCGCGGCTGCACCGCCCTACTGCTCGGCCAGCCGCTGCGCTCGCTGGAGCGCGACGCCGAGCCGAACACCGACAAGGAGGCCTTGCCGGTCGCGTGGGTCAAGACGTGGACCGGCAACGGCGGAAAGGCGGCGCGCGTGTTCCACATGACGATGGGCAGCGCGCGCGACTTCGAGTGCGATGACTTGCGCCGGCTGTTCCTCAACGCCTCGCTGTGGTGCCTCGGTCGCGAGGATCAGATCACGAAGGAGCTGTCGGTGGCGTTGGTCGGCGCCTACGCGCCGCTGCACAGCGGGTTCGACTACGAGAAGCTCGGCGTGAAGCCGCACCCGCCGAGCCACTACCGCTGAGGTTCACTGAAGCCCGCGCGCTAATCGGGCGGATCCCCCGACCGCTGCGTGTTTGGATGCGACCGCGAAGTTGCTTCCTCAATGCGCATTCCGGCGCGCTAGCGCCGCACGAGCGTGTCGATCCCGACATCGGTCATCAAGACCCACGAGACCAGGGGGTGACCGCCTTGGGCGAAGCAACCAACGGACTCGGTCGGCAGCGATCGCGGGGCGTCCGGAGACAATCGTCGCGGCTCGCGAGCGATCGATGAGCTTGCGGCCGAGCGGTTTCGCCTTCGCGTCGCAGCTTGACCCTCACTAGCAGCAGGCACGCGCTACGATGGCAGCCCCAGATGAGGTTTAATAGCCCATCGACTCACAATCCTCTCAGGGGATTGCCACCTAACAAATCACTGCAGCGGGCCATTTCTCGCATCTTGCTGGGCCTCGTATCCCGTAGCCTTGGCTGAGCATGTTTCAGTATGCTTTGGGGCGAGTGCATTCGGTGATCGAACTGCCGCCAGAATCGCTCTCGCTATCACTCCACGTTGATGCCGGCGGGCGCGCTGGCAACAAGCGGGTCTGGGGTGGTCTTGCTGCCATGGGCGAGATCGAGGATGCGTGGATTGGCGATACCATGTCTCGATTGGTTGAGGATCAGCAGGGCTCCAAGAGCGGGCCCGGCGAGGTTAAGGGACGCGATCTAGACCTCGCCACGGTCGTGGATATCGGGCAGCGCATGCGCAGCGACGATCGCAGGATCATCTTCTGGTCCAACTGGTATCCCGAGCCGAACCACGCGCTGTCGTCACAGATGATAAAAGCCTTTGCGGAGGTTCGGGCCGCAAGATGGCGGCTAGATGCTGCGCGCATTCAAGCGCGGAATAACACTTGGTCCGACTACCTTCGCCGCCTGAAGTCGGTGAATCAGTGGAAGGTCCTCTCCGTTCTCGCACACGTTCAGTGGTTGGTCGGCGAGCTAAAGCGAGTCAGGATGGGGCGTCAGGTGGGGGCCGTTCGCATGCTGGTCGATCGCGAGGACCTTCCGACGCCATCAGTCGCTGCGAGTTTGGTCAAGACGATGATTGCGGCTTCGTTCCAGGATGCAGGGATGTCGCTGGCGACGACGGGCTCAGCTTACGAAGAGAGGCCAGAGCAGGGCGCAATCACCGTAAACATGGAGGGCGACTCGTCGGCTTATGCCGGCCTCCAGTTGGTCGACATCTTGCTGCAAGCTGTGCAGCGTCGCTTGCCAGGGTTTCGGCCGCCTGCTTTCTCCAACGAGGGCACGGTCGTAGAGTAGATCGCCCTACAAGCCGCAGCAGCTGACGGTCCTTCGGGACGCAGCTGAGCGGCCAAAGACGTTAGATCGACAGAAAGGGCCAAGGCTTGACTACCGCCGCACGACAAGACGCAGCGCCGCTCACCGACGCGATCATCGTTGCGCTGTCGAAGCTGGTAGACGACGCGCAGGCGGACTCGTACCGGGAGCCGAGCCACTCGGAGATCCAGGTGCAAATCAATCGAGCGGGGCTATCTTCGGCTGACCCGAACCAGCAAGGGCAAACGCTTGGAAAGGCGAAGCGCGTTCGCGCGGTCCTTCATTGGGCCATCGAGAACGACGCCAAAGCAGGAGGCAAGTTCGTCTTCAGCCTTCTCGGGCACATCAGGGGATGTGGGGGCTTTCGGCCGGATTCACCCAACTACGCTGGCGACGCAGTCATCCGTGGCGCGGTGGATGCCTTCAGTACTGAGGGATTCGTGCTGGGAGTGGACGGCGTTCTCAGCCGGAAAGTCCTCGAAGGACTAGTTGGCGCTGAACTCACGGAGGCACTCGAGGGCTATGTCCGCCGCGCGAAGAAGGGGGTTGCCGATGCGGCTCTGCTCACAGGCACGAGCAAGGATCTGCTGGAAGCCACTGCCGCTCATGTCTTGGTAAGCCGTTATGGGGGGTACTCCTCGCGCAATAACTTCCCGACGCTGCTCGGACAGGCCTTTGTTGCCCTCGGGATGTCTGTGCCGAATGACGCTAAAGACGATACACCCATCAATCGACTCGATCGAGGGCTCTTCGAAGCAGCATGCGCTATCAACACGCTTCGCAACAAGCAGGGAACCGGCCACGGTCGCCCCTGGGTACCGACGGTCTCGGACGCCTTGGCGAGAACCGCGGTCGAGACGATAGGGTTGGTGGCCGAACGGATGCTCAATGTTCTTCGAGGAACAAACTAGCGATCGCGCCATGGCTGAACGACCACAACTCATCTTAAGGCTCACTGGGGTTGCTCTTCTCGTATGGGTCGTGGCCGCCCCCGCTAGTCTGCTTGCAACCATCGCGGCCTCGACTGTGCAGCATATTGTGATCGGGGTTGGGGGGTTGGTTATTATGGGCCCCTTCATGTCGATCAAGGACTGTGATGGGAGCATAGTATATGGCCTTGGGCTCTATATCGGAACGGTGGCGGTTGCCGTGATCACCGCACCTCTGTGGTTGGCAGCAGCAGGCATATACTTGCCGCTGGCTATGCTCTACGCGGCAATATGCCAGTTCTCCGACTCAGGAAGTCTCGTCGGCAGTCTTTTCATGGGGCCTTTTGCAGCCGTCGAATATCGACACTGTCTCGTACCGTACTTCCGCGAGCTTGAATGGTCAGTGGATAGCTGGGTCGTTTGGGTGAACTTGTTAGTTGCCTACATACTCGCGCTGAGCGTTCTTGTGTATATCCGTCGCAACTTGTGAAGACTAAGAGCAGCAACGGTGCCCAACTAGTCACAGTAGCTGACGGCGCTACGCACCGTCACTGAGTGACCGTAAACACCCGACGAACCCCATCTGAAAAGTGCCTCGCGACCGGCTCACGATTGTGCGGATGCCCACACCACGCGAACGCGAGATGCGCAGCCTCCTCGCCCAACTCGAC
>JAGQQW010000270.1 GCA_020426005.1 Planctomycetota bacterium
GGTGTCGGAACCGGACTCGCGGGTCCAGAATCTGGAGCGGGAGTGGTTCCGCGCCGCCGTCGACGTGCTCCTTCCTAGGGTCGCTCGACGTGGTCTCACGCCCACCACGATGGCAACACGCCTGCACGAGAACGCCACATGCAAACCAACATCTTCATCCCGACTTGCTGGATGTTCCTCGCTCTCACGTCCACGGCACTCGCGCAGCGGACTTGGGTCGTGGATGCCGCGAACGGTCCCGGCACGGACTTCACCGAGATTGCTCCCGCGCTCACAGCTGCCAGTGATGGCGATGTGCTGCGCGTGCGCGCCGGGGACTACCGACCGTGGACGACCTCGAAGGGGGTGGCTCTGCTCGGGGATCCAGGAGCGGTGATCCACCTCGGTATCGTCGAGGTCTGTGCTGTCCGCAACCTCGGCGCCGGCCAGCGCTTCGTCCTGCGAGGCTTCCAGTTCGTCGAAGACTATCCGCTCAACGGCGCGGACAGCTACTTCGAAGCCACGCAGTGCAAAGGCAGCGTTCATCTCGAGTCCCTCGTCGAGGGTGCGTGGCGTAAGGCCTTCGCCAAATTCGATCACTGCGATTTCGTGACGGTTGCGCATCACGCGTCAAGTCGGCGCTTCGACGTCGTCTCGTGTCGCGTCACGATGCACGATGTGAACATCACGGCGGGGACGGTGGACTTCGCGTTGCCGAGCCCGGCGCTTGGGCTGCGGGATTCGTATGTCGAGATCACCGAGTGCGTGCTGCGCGGTGCCATTGGGAACAGCTACGTTGCCCCGAGTCCGGCCATCATCGCGACGTCGTCGGCGATCGAGCTGCGCGGCTCGAAGAACAGCTCGATTGCCGGAGGCATACTCAGGCAGGTGCACGCACCGGCGATTCGCGCCGACGCGACGTCGACGCTGCGCATCGATCCTCGGGTCACGATCGTCGGTTCGATCGACGGTGGCGTAGTTACTCGCGAAAGGATGATCGCGCTGGAAGTCGGAGGTGGATTGCTAAGCACATCGAAGATCTACGACGTCGTGGCTCCCGCCGGTGATTTCGTGGTGATCTTCGGCGCGTTGCCCGCCCCGTCGCTGCGGACTCCGATCGGCGAACTCTGGCTCGATCTCGCTTCGCTGTACGTCGTTGGTGCGGCGCAGATCGGCGCGAGCGGAATGTGGCAGATCACGACGCCGATTCCGAGCAATCCTTCGTTGCGTGGAGTCGTGCTCGCCTATCAGGTTCTCGACATCGGCAACGCGATCGACTTGTCCAACGCAGCCGTCGTGATCCTCAGGTGACGCCGTGCGTCCTGCGTGAATCGACGCTCAGGTTCACCGCAGGATCAGCGACGCGGTGTTCGAGAACGTCGCCGCACCGGTCTTGATGTCCACGACGAGCGACTGCAGCGCGAGTGTCCCGCGCAGGTTGCTGTCGTTGGGCACGCGAAAGCTCATCACGGCATCGCCATCGAGCGTCGTGTGCGGCATGGGTGGCAGGACGACGAGGCTCGCGAGATCGAGGCCGAGCAGACCGGCGTAGTCGTTGACCTTGATGCCCGTTGCGGTCTTCGTCGCGACGAGGATGATCGAAGCGAGCAGCCCGTTGGGATTGACCGCGACGACGCGCAGGTCCGCCGTTCCACCGAGCGGCTCTTCGTCGCCGACCATCCACGCACACTCCGAGTGCATGACGTGGAAGCGCGGAAGGATGTCGTGACCGAAGTAGAGGAAGCCACCTGCGGGTGCGCCGCCCGGCTGCCAATCGGGTCGTTGCATGAGGATCAATGCCGGCGTCGCCGGGTCGAGATCGCCTGCCCAACAAGGATCGGCATCGCCAGTGCCCGTCACGGTATGTGGGGCCACTTCCTCGGAGAGGAAGAGCCCTTCGGCATCACCGTCACCGCCGATCAGCGGCGTCGGGCGCAGCGGCTTCGCACCTGCTTGCACCGGCAGCGAAACGACTACGGGCTGTCCGACGAGCTTCGGTGCCGCGATGTTGAGATCGATCTCATGCATCAGGATGCGTGCGCGATCGGTGTAGAAGCACTGCATCTTGCCGCCACGAGGCGCGAGCGCGGGCATCACGTCCCGCAGCGAGCCGAAGCCCGATACTTGCACGGGGCTCCCGAATGGATCGCCGACCTTCGCGCGCGTCGCGACGAAAACTCCGGTCGCCGGTCGATCGAAGATCGCCCACAGGCCTGACGGATCGATCGTCAGATTGCGCTCGTCGGCGCTCGAGTTGAGCGCCTTCGCTTCGGTCGACGCCAAGAACCAACTGTCCTGCGGATAGGGCGCGAACGTCCCCATCACGATCCCGGTCGAGCTACCGTCACCTCCGAAGAACGCCGGCAACGCAGCTACGGAGAGACACGTCGTCCACTGCCCGTCCTTGTTGTTGCTCAGCTTCTGGTGGAAGACCTGCTGGATGTCGTTCCCCGGCACCGAGTTGAACGAGTTGACGAGGATCCACGATGGCTGTGGCATCCGCGAGAAGCCAGGAACGGAGCCTTGGGCTGCCAGGGTGCTCGCGAGACACGCGGTCAGCAAGGCTGCGCCGCGCATGCGACGAAGGGTCGGAGAGAGGATCGTTGGCTTCGGCATGATGATGTTCGTGGATTCCGTGGGGCTGCTTGCAGCGCGTGGAAAAACACGCTGCTAGGACGCGCGAACGCGTGATCTCGTCTCCTATAGGACGCACGCTGCGGCGTGCGCGTTCCTCATTGGATCGTGTACTCGATGACGGGGCCGGTTCCCGCTGCGCCGAGTGTGCCGGTCGCCGCGGTGTGCGAGCCTGCCCCGGTCGCGTAGAGACCGCGCATCCCGAACTCCACACCCGTGCCGAGCCACGTCGGGACCTGACTCGCCATCCAGTTGGTGGCGGACAGCTTGAGGTTGTGCACGTCCCAATTGGCCTCTTGGCCATAAATCTTGACGCCGATGAACGCGGCGTTGAACGGCACCATGAAGAGCGTCGCGCCGTGGTGACTCGCATGTGCCGGCCACGAGACGTAGCCGAGATCGTCCGACACTTCGACCGAGTAGTGGAACGCTCGCGTCTCGTCGATCCAGAACGTGCCGCAATCGAAGTCGATTCCCTTGGTCGCGAGCCCGGTCGAGAGTACGAGCAGGCCTTGGCTGTGGTGCATCGCGTTGTCGCGTTCGGCCCAGAAGCTCAGCATGTCCATGTTGTTGTGGACCATGAGCTCGAGGTGCTGCGTGTACGTGATCGCGGGCTTCCACGGATTGGGGGAGAAACATCGCGAGGCGTTCGAGAGCGTCGCCGTGTCGCGAGTGCTCTGGATCGCGTCGACGTGCACGGAGAAGCCGTGCCCGTGCATCTGGTTGTAGAGCGTGTTGGTGTAGTGCTCGAGGTCGTAGCAGAGCGAGCCCTTCGCGGCGCTGTAGACGAACGGCTTGTCGAGCGGGATCACGAAGTTGAAGGTCTCGGGGAAGCTTCCTGCGAAGTCGCGCGTGCCGAAGATCAGCGTCTGGCGCTTGAGGACTTCGACGGCGTCGTTACCGATCGCGTCGGCGAACGTCGTCGTGAGGGCGCCCGACGTGAGCTTCGCGTGCGAGAGCGACATGCGCAGCTCGACTTGGAAGGCCTGTGTGCGTTCGCCCGCGTTGACGATGCCATCGCGACGGAATGCGAGATGCGTGATCGTGCCGCTCGCTGCCGCTGGAAGATCGCTCACGAGCATGTAGCGGAACGCGTGATCGGCGACGTTGACGCTCGAGTTCGTGGCCCACGGTGCGCCGAGTGTGGCATCGCTCGCGGCGAGTGTGCCTTCGGCAGTGGCAGCTTGGGCAGGAAAGACGACTTTGCGTTGGGCAGGCAGGAGCGTGGCGCCGAGCAGGGCAGTGGCGCAGGCGAGCACGAAGCAGCGAGTGATCATGAGCTTCCACGACGCGGAGCACGCGTCGTGTTCGTGATGGGGGGAGGGGCTACGCCGGTTCAGAGCCAACGCAGCAGGAACTCGTTCCAGTCTACCCGCTCCGATGGCGCGGAATGTTGCGGGCCACCGCGCCGCCCTGTCGCGGCTTCAGGATTGCTGTGCGTGTTCGGACGGTCTTCGGTGGGACGCGGAGGCGACGGTTCGAACGCGTCACGGAACGATGATGGGGACGACGTTGCTCGCCATGATTCGCCCTTGGGATAGTACGACGCCGAATTGCGCATGCACGATCACGAGCGACGGCACCACGCTTAGGTCGAGATCGAAGATCGTCGTGCCGGTTGCATTCGATGGGAGCGGGGCGAGGACGACGAGCGGTTCGACGAGCAACGGCACCGTAGTGCCGAGCGCGAGGATCGTCGGTCTCACGCCGAGGATCGGTACGATCAGGCTCCGGGAAGGTGCAGACACGGTCCACCGGATCGTCTTCGGCCGAGGGTTCGCCTCCTGCCTCGCGACGACTGTCGGCACGCTCGCGTCGAGCGCGAGTTTCGACGTCGAATCTACGTTCCATGCAGGGCCAGGTTGTCCGAGCGGATCCCCGGACGTGCCACCGCGAGGCGCCAGGACTTCGACGGTTGCGCTCGAAGACTGGGTCAGCGTGATTGCCGCGCCGCCGCTTCCGTGGAAGAGTCCATTCGGATCGAACCCGCCGTTCCCGCCGACGACGAGACACGCGTGCATCGAAATCGTCGAACGCAGGTCACCGGCGATTCCTACACCGCCGAATCCAGCGAGGTTCCCCCGTGCGAACGGTTGGGCGCCTTTGCCTCCGAGCACGTTGCTGGCGACGAGTGAGAGTTCACTCGAAACCGCGACGACCGCCCCGCCACCGTCAGGACGCGTGGTTCCCGTGGTCGCGATCGCGTCCTGGCCGATCACGTTCGTCCATGCCACGTGCACGCGTGACCTCGTAACGTTCAATCGCGCGACTGTTCGTGCAGCAGCCACAGTGGTCGCGAGGTTGCAGGATGAGATGTGCACCATGTTCGCGTCGATGATCGTCAGACCGCTCGGCGTCGTGATGTCGAGCGCGCTGAGGGACACCGTGCCTTGGGTGCCTAGCACGATCAGCGGCACGAGAGCACGAAACCCCAAGCCGTGAAGCACGATATTCTCTGTCGCTCCACACGGTCCGATTTGTGCCGCTCCGAGGCCTTCGATAGACACCGTCTGTGAGTCGACGCCCAGGATGTTCAGACTCTTCTTGACCGTGAACGGCGAATACTTGCCCGCGCGGACGACCAGCGTCGAGCCGGCCGGTACGGCAGCGATTGCCGCAGGCAGGTCCCGATACTGACTTCCGGGTCCACCCGCAGCATCGACGACGAACGTCTGAGAGGTTGCTTCGCCAACGCTGATGCAGAGCGCGAAACATGTGAAACAGGCGATTCTCGCAGCGATCATGACTGTCGTCCTTGGGCTCGACTGAGAATACCGCATGGAACGCGGCTCGCGTTCTTCCGGTGACGACGCCTGTTTGTCGCGGTGACGCAGTCCGCGGGGTGTCGGGGTTCCATTCGTATGCCGCCGACCGGACAATGACACCATGTCCAGTCAGCTCGCAGCGCCGGACGGCGCGACATCGGCCGTTTCGCAGGGTCGCCGGTATCGCTTCGTCTCCGCGACGTCCCTCTTCGACGGCCATGACGCGTCGATCAACATCTTCCGGCGCATCCTCCAGGCGTCGGGAGCCGAGGTCATCCACCTCGGGCACAACCGATCGGCGCGCGAAGTCGTCGAAGCCGCGATCCAGGAGGACGTGCACGGACTCGCGTTGACGTCCTATCAGGGCGGGCACAACGAGTACTTCCGCTACATCCGTGACCTTCTCGTCGAGAATGGCTGTGGACACGTGCGGATCTTCGGCGGCGGAGGTGGGGTCATCCTGCCCGAAGAGATCGAAGCGTTGATGGCGTACGGCATCACGCGCATCTACTCGCCCGACGACGGTCGTGCGATGGGTCTGCAGGGCATGATCGACGACATGCTGTCGGCCTGCGATTTCGAAGTCGGTGGCGTCGAAGGGCTCGATGCGGGCGCACTCGATTGGCGTGCGCACCGGAACGTGGCTCGATGGATTTCGGCGGCCGAGAACTCACCGGACGACTTCGCCGTGCTGCTCCCGCAGTTGCGTGCGCGTGCGGAAGCCTCGACCGCTCCTGTGCTCGGCATCACGGGCACCGGTGGCAGCGGTAAGTCGAGTTTCGTCGACGAGGTCGTGCGACGCTTCTTGCTCGACTTCCCCGATCGTTCGGTCGCGGTCATCTCGGTTGACCCGTCCAAGCGCAAGACCGGTGGCGCGTTGCTCGGTGATCGTATTCGCATGAACTCGATCGAAGCGCCGCGCGTCTACATGCGCAGCCTCGCGACGCGGCAGTCCAATCTCGCGCTGTCGCCCCACGTCGACGATGCGATCGCGGTGTGCAAGGCCGCGGGCTTCGACCTCGTCATCCTCGAGACGTCCGGCATCGGTCAGTCCGACACCGAGATTACCGAACACGCGGACTGTGCGCTCTATGTCATGACCGCCGAATACGGAGCCGCGACGCAGCTCGAGAAGATCGACATGCTCGACTTCGCCGACCTCGTCGTGCTCAACAAGTTCGACAAGCGTGGCGCACAGGACGCGCTGCGCGACGTGCGGAAGCAGTA
>JAGQQW010000271.1 GCA_020426005.1 Planctomycetota bacterium
AACGTCTCCGTACAGCTTCCAAGGACTGGGTCGCGATGGGCTCGTGACGCTCGCCCACGTTGCGGGTGATCACGGTTTGGCGATCGTGACCGAAGTGCTCGATCCCAGAGATGTCGAGTTCGTCGCGAACCATGCCGAGATCCTCCAACTCGGCGCGCGCAGCATGCAGAACTTTCCGCTCTTGCGCGAAGCGGGAGCCTCCGGACGCCCGATCTTGCTCAAGCGGGGACCGGCGGCGACGCTCGACGAGTGGATCGGCGCTGCCGAGTACTGTCTGGAGGCTGGCGCGACCGGCGTCGTCCTTTGTGAGCGTGGCGTGCGAGGTTTCGACCCCGATCGGCGGAACGTGCTCGACCTCGCGGTCGTTCCGGCCATCCGCGCGCGATGCAAGCTCCCGGTGTTCGTCGATCCGAGTCACGCGACAGGGAAGCGCGTGCTCGTGCGCCCGATGGCGAAGGCGGCCGTCGTCGCTGGGGCGGACGGGGTGATGGTCGAGATCCACCCTCGCCCGGAACATGCGCGTTCGGACGCCGCACAAGCGCTGTTCGTGGACGAACTCGCACCGCTCGTGCGCGACCTCGAGGCTCTCGCTGCGTTCGAGAATCGTGCTGTCGTCTCAGCGCATCCATCCGTATCTCCTTCTCCGAGTGCGTCGTGCGACGCAATCAGGCCGGTCGATCCGCGGCTTGCTCGGGGCGGCGGTTTCCGTTCCGCGCGCCGAACTCCAACTCGTTGATCTCTCACGATGTCCCAATCCGAAGACTCGAGCGTCCTGCGCAAGCCCTACATCGCCGCGAACTGGAAGATGAACCTCGATCGAGCGAAGGCGCTCGATCTGACGAAGACTCTGAAGGCTCGCCTGGGCGATGGGGATGATCGCGAGGTTGCCGTGTTCGCACCGTTCGTCTACCTGGCGGACGTCGCGGCCGTTTCGCAGGGCTCTCCGATCGGGCTCGGCGCCCAGAACGTCCATTGGGAGAAGTCGGGGGCGTTCACGGGGGAAACGTCCGCGCCGATGCTGCGCGACGTCGGGGTCGATCGCGTTCTGATCGGACACTCGGAGCGCCGTCAGATCTTCCTCGAAAAAGAGGAGTGGATGGGGCGCAAGATTCGCCAGGCGCTCGACCACGACATCCTCCCGATGCTTTGTGTCGGCGAAACGCTCGATGAGCGGAAGAAAGGCAAGGTCGCTGCCGTGCTCCGCCGCCAGGTGCGCTCGGCACTCGATTGGGTCGAAGCCTCCGAGATCCATCGTCTCTGCATCGCCTACGAGCCAATCTGGGCGATTGGAACCGGCGAGGTCGCGACACCGGACCAGGCTTCCGAGGCGCACAGCATCGTTCGGGACGTGATCGCCGACATGTTCGGCGACGCCGTTGCCGGGAGCTTTCGAGTGCTCTACGGCGGTAGTGTGTCGAAGGACAACGTCCGCGATCTGATGAGTGTCCCCGACGTCGATGGCGTCCTGGTGGGCGGTGCGAGTCTCAAGGCCGAGACGTTCCTCCCGATCATCGAGTACGACCGCTGAAGCACGCGCATCGTGCGATCGATCGTGCGATAGATTGCGGATCCAGGGTGGTCTTCGTGGCCATTCCGGGCTACAACCGTGGCCCGTTTTCGACGCCGAAGGCCCATGGCTATCATCAAACTCCTGCTCTGGCTCCTCTTTTTCGTGAGCTCCTTCCTCATGATCGTCGTGATCCTGTTGCAGGAGCCGAAAGGTGGCGGGCTCGCCGAAGCCTTCGGTGGCATGGGGGCCCAGACGTTCGGCGTCAAGTCGGGCGGGATCAACAAGTTCACGTTCACGCTATTCGCGGTCTTCCTCGGATCAGCGGTGCTGATCACGATCCTGCGGTGGCAGTGAGTCACCGAGAAGCCCGGCCGAGACCCTAGGTCGATCACGCGGCGCGCACATGTCGGATCGCGCTGAAGGACACGCACCCCGCAGCATGACCGGCTTCGGCGTCGGTAAGGCCGAGGACGATCTTCACTGCGTGCGCGCCGAGATTCGCTCGGTCAATCACCGCGGGCTCAGTGTGCGCACGAACCTGCCGCCAGAGTGCGCGATCTTCGAACCTGCCGTCGACGCGGCCGTGCGATCCTCCGTGACGCGTGGCGCAGTCACGTGCAGTGTCGTGCTCGAGCCGCTCGCGGAAGCGCCGGACGGCTCGCGAAGCCCGCTCGACATCGACGAAGCCGCCTTCGTGCGCCACGCGAAGACGCTGCGCGATCTCGCGGATCTTGCCGGGCTCCGCGCCCCCCGGTTCGAGACGATTCTCGCGCTTCCGGGTGTGTCCCGAAAAGTCGATCGGGTTCCTCCGCCCGAAGAGCTCGTGCTCGCGGCGACGCGTGCTGCTCTGAGCGATCTCGACGCGTCTCGAGCCCGCGAGGGAGCGCTCCTGACTCGCGAGCTACTCACGTATCTCGATCGACTCGAGTCGTCGCTCATGGGCATCGAGCAGCGCGTCCCGGCGGTCGTCGCGGCCTACGAGGAGCGACTCGAGCAGCGCATCGTCGATTTCCTCGCGCGGCATGGTCAGACCGTCGACTCCGTCGACGTCTTGCGCGAGGTCGCACTCTACGCCGACAAAGTCGACGTCAAGGAGGAGACCGTGCGCTTCCGCGCGCATCTCGATGAGTTCCGCCGCCTGCTGGGCACCGACAGGGACGGCGACTCGCCGAGCGACACGACGGCGCGTTCCGTCGGTCGGCGCCCCGAGTTCTTGAGCCAGGAACTCCTTCGAGAAGCCAATACGATTGCCGCAAAATCCGGCGACGTGCTCGTCGCGCGGGAAGTCGTCGAGATCAAGGCGACCCTCGACCGGATTCGCGAGCAGGGACAGAATCTGGAATGAACCACGACGCGTCCACTTCCGAGCGATTCCAACCCGCACACGGTCGGCTCGTCGTGATCTCCGGGCCGTCGGGTTCGGGTAAGACGACGATCTGTCGGGCGCTCGCGGAGCGCGATGACGTTCGCCTGTCGGTCTCGGCGACGACACGCAAGAGGCGGAAGGGCGAAGTCGATGGCATCGACTATTGGTTCCTGACCCCCGACGACTTCGAGGCGCGCGTCCGGCGTGGTGAGTTTCTCGAGCACGCCGCCTACAACGACAACCGATACGGCACACTCCGATCGGTCGTCGAAGATCAGCTGCGCCACGTCCCGGTCGTGATCCTGGAGATCGAAGTGCAGGGAACTCGACAACTGCGTGACCGCGGTGTCGAGGCGACCTACCTGTTCGTCATGCCGCCGAGCCTCGAAGAACTGGAGCAGCGCCTGCGGACGCGATCGACCGAGGATCCGGAGACGATCCAGCGTCGCTTGCAGATCGCGCGCAAGGAAATGGACATGGCCCACCTCTACGACCATGTCGTCATCAACGACGACCTCGAGGCGACGCTGCGGCAAGTGGCTTCGTTTCTCGGGTTGTCCCGGGGCGATTCCGAGGACTCCGAGGTGCACGGCGGTCCCGAGCAACCGGAAGAGGGGGCAGACGAATGACCGATCTCCCCGAACTCGTAGTCGGTGTCGGCGGTGGAGCCGCGACGTTCAAGGCCGTGGCGTTCGCGAGTTTGGCACGGCAGGCGGGGTTCGCCGTCCACACCTTGCTCGGCAGGGGAGGGCGCGCGTTCGTCCGGCCGCTATCGTTCACCGCGGTCACGGGACGGACGCCGATCACCACGACGCTGGCCGTCGATCCCGACGGAACGGCATCGCATCTGAGGCCCGCACGGGCAGCGGCGTTCGTCGTTCTGCCCGCGACCGGCGACTTGATCGCGAAGCTCGCACACGGCCACGGGGATTGCCCCGTCAGCCTCGGCGCGCTCAGCGCTCCCGAGCGACGCTACTTCTGTCCAGCGATGAACGATCGCATGTGGAAGAACCCGTTCGTTCGCGAGAACGTCGGTCGACTCGAGCAAGCGGGGTGGCAGCGCATCGGACCCGAGACCGGCCCGCTCGCCGAAGGCTACGAGGCTATCGGGCGCATGACGGAACCGCAGGACGTGCTGCGTCGTATCGTGCAGGATCTCGAAGCCGCTCGCGTGCTTCCCGCACGCAAAGCAGACTGACCCCATGGCCGCGAAGAAGTCGACCCATAGTTCGCGAGAAGACTCGGACCGGGCAGACGCCCACGCGTCGAACGACAGCCAACTCGGCGATGTCGATCAGCAGATCGAAGAACTGCGCCGCAAGATCCGGACACTCGAAGAGCGCAAGGCAGCAGCCGAGTTCGAACGCACGGCGCTCTACAAGAACCTGAAGGCGGCGAAGGGCGCCCTCGACAAGGCCGTGGCAGACATGGACGCGCGAGCCAGCATGCTCGACACCGCGTTCATTCGCGCGAGTCGCCAGTACTTGAGTCTCCTGGATCGTGCGCTCGAGCAAGCCCGCGGCAAGAAGCGTCGCGGTCGCAAGCCCAAGAGCGACTTCGCGTGAGCGGACGATTGCCTGCAGCGTTCACGAGTTCAGGAGCTCGCTGCGAGGATCGGCTCGATCTCGCGGAGCAGCTCGTCGTCGAGGTCGACCTCGAGCGCGGTGAGACTCTCATCGAGTTGCGTGGAGTTCTTCGCGCCGACGATGACGCTCGCGACGTTCTCGTGGCGAAGGCACCACGCGAGTGCGACCTGCGCGAGGGAATGACCGCGGTCTGCGGCAACGCCCGCGAGGCGCGTGACGGCGTCGAGCATCCTGTCGCCCATGTAGCGTTCGACGAGGTGGCGACGCTCTGGATCCGCAGCGCGTGATCCTTCCGGAAGCGGGCCACCACGTCGGTACTTCCCCGTGAGGACGCCTTGTGCGAGCGGTGAATACACGATCTGGCCGAGACCCAGCTCGAGACAAGCAGGGATGACATCGTGTTCGATCCCTCGGTCCAGCATGCTGTAGGGCGGCTGATTCGAGATCGGTACCGTGAAGCCGCGCTCGCGGCAGAGATGCACGCACTGACGGAGCTGGTCGGCAGTCCACTTCGACACTCCCCAGTAGAGCGTCTTGCCGCGTCGAACGAGGTCGTTCATCGCTTCGATGGTTTCGATCAGCGGCGTCTCCGTGTCGTAGCGATGACACTGGTAGAGATCGACGTAGTCCGTATTGAGTCGCTTCAGGGACGAGTCGATCGATTCGAAGACGTGCTTGCGCGAAAGACCACGATCGTTGGGGCCATCGCCCGTTGGGAAGTAGCACTTCGTCGCGAGCACGTAGTCCTTCCGCGGGACATCGGCGAGCAGCGTGCCCAGAATCCGCTCGGCCTCGCCCATGTCGTACACATCAGCGGTATCGAACAGGTTGATGCCGGCATCGAGGGCGTGTCGGATGCGGATCGACGCCTCGGATGCGGGGACCGAGTTTCCGAAGGTGAGCCACGAACCGAGGGAGATGGTGCTCACTGCGAGGCCGGAATTGCCGAGCTTGCGGTACTGCATGCCGTGAGGTTACAGAAGAGTCCATGCGTCATGCCCTCAGGTTGGAACGGAACGCCGCTCGGGACTTGCGCGTCGCGGACAGCGCAACGTCTCGAGCACTCGATCGCGCAGCGACTTCCGAGCTCGAGATCCCATCGATCGTCCTGATGGAACACGCGGCCCACGGCGCCGCGCGCTTCCTCGAAGAGCGAATGTCCCCTGCGGACGGTGCCGTGCTCGTTCTGTGTGGTCCCGGCAACAACGGTGGCGACGGTCTCGCGTTGGCTCGCCTCTTGGCGCCATGCGCGCGGGTCGTGCTCACCGCTCCTCCGGATCCTGCTCGCGCGCCGGACGCCGCTCTCGAACTGACGATCCTGCAACGCAGCGGAATCGAGGTCGAGATCGGTCTCGATGCGTCGGCACTCGACGTGCGCATGCAAGGCGCCTCATGGATCGTCGATGCGATGCTCGGGACCGGGCTCGACCGTGCTCCTCGCGGACGGATCGCGGAGTGGATCGCATGGACGGCGAGTCGTCGTGAGGACGTGATCGCCATCGACCTACCGTCAGGGCTCGATGCCGATACAGGCGAATCCTACGACCCGTGTGTGACCGCCGCCGCAACCGTGACCTTCGCGAGGCCGAAGCCGGGGCAGTTCCTTCGCGACGGGCCGGCGCGGTGCGGTGACGTGCGCGTCGTCACGATCGGATTGCCCGAGCCTTGGGTCGAGACGTGGCTCGAGGAGCGCTAGTGTCCTGAGTCGGCCGGGCTGTCAGCCGTGGCCGTGTGCTTCGAGGAAGCGTTCGGCCTCGAGCGCTGCCATGCAGCCCATACCGGCCGAGGTCACCGCCTGGCGGTAGACGTGATCGGTCAGATCGCCCGCCGCGAACACGCCGGGAATCGAGGTTCTGGTGCTGCCGGGTTTTACCTTCACATAGCCGCCGCTGTGAAGTTCCAGCGTATCCTTGACCAGTTCGCTTGCCGGGGCATGGCCGATGGCGACAAACACGCCCTTGCAGGGGATTTCCGTGATTTCACCGGTCTTGGTGTGTTTGGCGCGCACAGCCGTCACGCCCAGGGGATCGCTGTCGCCGACCACTTCGACAAGTTCGTGAAACCACAGGGGTTCGATCTTGGGGTTGCTCATCAGCCGGTCGATCAGAATGCGTTCGGCGCGCAATTCATCCCGGCGGT
>JAGQQW010000272.1 GCA_020426005.1 Planctomycetota bacterium
CGCCATGCCGGGCAAACAGATGAGCATCGATGCGGACCTTCGAGGAGGACTCATCAACGAAGCACAGGCGCGAGAACGCCGCCACTTGCTCGAACGCGAATCCAAGCTCTACGGCGCGATGGACGGTGCGATGAAGTTCGTCAAGGGCGACGCGATCGCGGGCATCGTCATCTCGGCCGTCAACATCGTCGGCGGACTCGTCATCGGCGTGCTCCAACTCAAAATGAGCGCGGGCGAGGCGGTCGAGACCTTCTCCCTGCTCACGATCGGAGACGGACTCGTCTCGCAGATCCCGGCGCTCCTGCTCAGTGTTTCGGCGGGCATCGTCGTGACCCGCGTAGCCGCCGGACCGGGCACCGATGGCAAGGAAACGCATCTCGCCCAAGACATGGTCGCGCAGTTCCTCGTCGACCCGAAGGTGTTGGCAATCTGTGGCTTCCTGCTCCTCGTTCTCGGAGCGACAAGCGGCACGACCGGATTTCCGACTGTGCCGTTCACGCTCCTCGGCGCTGCCGCGGTGCTCACCGCAATTCTCCGCCATCGCCGGCAAGTGGTCATCAAGGCAGATGCCGCTGCCAAGGCCGATGCGGCAAGCGAGGAGGCGGAAAGCTCGAAGGCGAAGCGCGGGCGCTTCGCGCCGGGCGGTCTCGTGCTCGAGGTCCACGAGGTCATCTCGGAGATCTTCGGCGCACGGTCGATGGACGGCGGCAAGTGGAAGCTCAACCAGGACGTTGCGAAGCTGCTCGAGAACGTCGCCATCTCCGAGTCTGCTGCGATCGGCATCCCGGTCCCGCGGATCAACTGCAAGCTCGGTGTCTCCGGCATGGAGCTCGGGACGTACAACTTGATCGGCAATGGCGTGCTCTTCGCGCGCGGCGAGGAGATCCAACCCGAGCGCATCTTCGTCGCGTGTGCGCCGCACGAGACAGATCGACTCCTCGCGGCAGGCGTGCCGGCGTCGGCGATCCGCAAGGATTCTCGGACCGGTGAGTTCGCGATTCACTACCTACCCGGCACGCACGTACGTGGCGTCTACGTCTTCGCCGAGGAGAGCGCGAAGCTCGGCGCATTCTTCACCCTCAGCACGGTGCAAGTCGTCTGCCAACACCTGCGCCACGCCATTCGTCAGAATGCCGCCGACCTTCTGCGAAGCGCGGAACTCGCGACGCTGCTCGACGCAATCGGCGACGACTACCTTCCATTGCTCGGCGAGAAAGGCGTAGTGACGCGCCTACGTCTGCTCGAGATCCTGCGCGAACTCCTCGGCAGTCTCGTGCCCGTGCGCAACCTGCCGGAGATCCTCTCGGCACTAAACCGCCTCTATCAAGCTTACGGCGCCGAACGCTTCCGACAGTTCGCTCCCGCCGAGCTGATGGCGCATCTGCGCCTTGCGCTGCGGCGTGTCCTCATGGAGAGCTGCTGCGGTGCCAAGCGGCGCATCCGCTTCTATCGCTTCGACGAGGATCTCGACGAGCTCGTTGCGCAGTTTCCGAGGCTCCGGTACGAAGACGAGAGTCTCATCCGCGAGGTGGTTCGAGAAGGTGTCGATGCGAACGAGTTCCTCGACATCGAGGATCTCAAGCGCATGCCGTATCCCGTGATCCTGACCCAGAATCCGGCCAAGTTGCGCGAGATCATCAAGGGCGAGTTTCCGGAGATCATCACGTTCACACGGCTCGAACTGGACACGGCGTACTTCGATCTCAACTACTCGGATCTGGGTGTCCTGCGCGCCGCTCGCACTCCGGTGGCGGCGAGCTGATGCGAGAGAGTCGATCACGCACGCATGAGCGCGCCGAGTTCCTGCTGGAGGAGTCCGTAGGCCTTCTGGCACTTGCGAGTAATGTTCGACTTGTGGACGCCGAGGAGTCTTCCGATCTCGGTGACCGACTTGTGTTCGTAGAACCGCATGCGGATGACGTCACGTTCTTCCTCGGGAAGTCCCTCGATCGCATCCCGAACCCGCGCATGGAGTTCGGTCGTTGCTGCGTGTTCGTCCGGGCCGTGCGTTTCGATGCGTTCGAGCTCGGGCATGCCATCCTCGGCATCGCTCTGGACATCGCTCAGCACGACCGTCACGGCGATCTGGCGGGCGGCGGCCTGGGCACGACCGACGAGTTCGGCGAAGCTCGCAGAATTCAGATCGCTCCCCTGCGCCTCGGCGATTTCGTCGATCGCCTCGCCTTGGTTGAGGGCCTTCCAGTCCTGTGCGGTCATCCAGGTGCTGCTGCGCAGCCAGTCGAACACGGCACCACGCACGCGGTGATAGGCGAAGGTCTTGAATGCTGCGCCGTGCAGCGGGTCGAAGCGACTCCACGCCTCGACTAGGCCCTGCAGGCCCGCCGCCTCGATGTCCTCTCGATCGACGTGGCTCGGGAGTCGGCGGGCGATCTGGCCGGCCAGGCTGCGTGCGTAGTCGAAGTATTGCTCCAGCTCTTTGTCGTTGGGGTCGGCCATGGTGCTCTCCAAGGCAAGGGGGTTTCGGTCCGGTCTGCCCAGTGAGCTCCACGCTCCTCGGCGACTGCGAAACCCATGTCGCCGCAACGACGCGTCTTACGACTCGATCAAGAAGCGCCGCTGCTTTCGCAGGCAGCGCGAGCGCCGTAGATTCAGGAAATGGAAGGAGTTCCACCGCGCTACGAGGTCCGCGAAACCTTGATCGACGACGACGAGCAGACCCTCCAGAGGGCCTACGACACGTTGCTCGAGCGCGAGGTCTTGCTCAAGCGAGCCGGCACAGCGCATGCCGATCGCTTCGGACTCGATGCGAAGAAGGTGCTTCGCGAGGCTCGGGCCCTCGCCGGCATCGACAGTCCATACGTGCAGCGACTCCTCGAAGTGATCGAGACCGGAAACGGGCCTGTGCTCGTTCTCGAGGCTTTGGCTGCCGGCCGGCTGGCCGACCGCATCGAAGCCGGAGGACGACTCGAGGACAGCGAGCTACGTCCCCTCGCGGAAGGTCTCGCACATGCCCTCGACGCGATTCACCGTCACGGGATCGTGCACCGCAACCTCTCGACCGAGAGCGTGCTGCTCCGTCCGAGTGGCGCGCCCGTCCTCGCGGGCTTCGACTTCGCCAAGTCGAGCGGTGGCGGCGCGCTCTCCTCGATCGACTACAGCGCGAAGATCGACCGCGCGGCGCGGCCGAGCTACCCGGCTCCGGAGCAGCACTCCGGACAATCCGCCGACGCGCGCAGCGATCTCTATGGCCTCGGGCACGTGCTCTTCGAAGCCGCGACCGGCGAACGCAGTAGCGGCGAGCCGCTGACCGGCGACACGCTCGCGTGCGCGCCGAAGCCGTGGCACGAGGTCCTGCGCAAGTTGACTGCCTCGAGTCCCCTTGGTCGGTATCCGAATGCGCCGAGCCTGCTCGAGGCGATCCAAGGCCGAGCCGAGACGGTGTCGCGCTCCTCGAGCAAGGTCCCTTGGATGATCGCCGGGTCGTTGCTCCTGCTTCTGACAGCCGCAGTCGCGTGGTATTTCGGCGGACGCAGCCAGGTCGGGATCCTCGACCCGCGGTTCGAGAGCGTGCGCGGCAAGCCGCTCGACTCGCTCGAACCCGTGCGTGGGCTGCTCCCGCGTTACTCGCGTTCGTTCGCGTTGCTCGTGGCCGTGACCGATTACGGCGACGAGTTCCAGAAGCTCGGGAACGCTCAACGCGACGCCGAATCCATCGAGAAGCAGATTCGGCGTCTAGGTTGGAAGCAGATCGAGCCGCTCTACGGACACGATGCGACGCGTGCGAACATCCTCGCGGAGTTCGGCAAGCTCGAGCAAACGCTGCTCCCGAACGATCAGTTCTTCTTCTACTTCGCGGGACATGGCATGCGACAAGCGCGGGACAAATCACGTGGTTGGATCATCCCGAGCGACGCAAAGAGCTTCGACAACGACCCCGGACGCACGGCGTGGATCAGCTTCGAGGAAGTCGGTAGCCTCTTGCGCGGTCGACTCCGCGCAAAGCACGTCCTCGTCGCGCTCGACTGTTGCTACAGCGGAACCGCGATCGTCCAGCAGAGCCGTATGCGCGGCAACGAAGAACAGCGCGATGCGAGCGAGAAGTACTTACAGCGCCACTCCAAGGTCCTGCTGACTTCGGCCGGCCCTGACCAACTCGCCTCGGACGGTGCCGAGGGCTCGAACAGTCCTTTCGCTGCGATCTTCATCCAAGAGCTGAAGCGCACGACGTCCACGCGCCCACTGCTGGTCTCGCAACTCCATGCCGCACTCCGCATCGGCATGAAGGGCAAGCAGTTCCCGGTCCTCTGCCGCCTCGACGGCGAGGAGAAGGGCTTCGGCGAGTTCATGTTCCGAATGCGCAGCGACGGCTGACGCAGCGCGTCACTTCGGCATGCCGGAAAGCCGCAGCACGGGCCGGAGGCCGAGCGAACCGCCGTTCGAGTGTTCGTGCAGCGGGAAGCGCACCGAGGCGCGGACCGCTTCGAGCTTCGCGCTCCAGTCGCCGCCGCGCGTCTGGCGGCCTTCGGCGCCGTCCTGTCGACGGAGTCCCGTGCCCGCGTCCGCGGGTTGGTCGTACGAGACGCTCGCATCGAGGCACCACTCCGCGACGTTGCCGAGCACGTGATACAAGCCGAACGGGTTCGGGCGCAGCGCGTGCACCGGAGCGTGGATGAGGAAACCGTCGTCGAGCCAGGTCTCCGCGCCTTCCCAGCCCTCGCCGCGCGCGTCCGCGTACGTCTTGTCCATGAGGTTGACCGCACCCTTCAACGTCTCGCGATCCTTCCCCGTCCACCACGGCGTCGTCGTCCCGCCGCGCGCCGCGTACTCCCACTGCGCTTCGGTCGGAAACTGCAGGCCCAAGCGACGCAGGGCCTCCGCGCACTGTATGTAGGTCACGTTCTCGATCGGGTGTAGCACGAGCTTCTCCTCGGTGCCCCCGATCTTCTTCGTGAACTGACTCGGGTTCTCACCCATGACGCGCTCCCACTGCTCTTGCGTCATCTCGTACTTCGAAATGAAGAACGGCTCGAGCGTCACTTCGACGACCTGCTTCAGCGAACTCGCCTCGTTCGGTAGTGCACGTGCGTCGTAGTACGGAAGCTCGGGATCCGTGCTCTGCGCCCCCATCCGGACCCGACCTCCCGGAAGGAACACGAAGACGAGTCCAGTCTCCGGAAGCAGCTGGAGTTTCTTCGTGACGGGATCACGCTTCGGCGCCTTCCCGGAGCCAAGGTGCCCGAACTCGTGAAAGCCCGAGACCGGATCGGACCCGACGGGTGTCAAGCCGACGATCGGGTCGAGCGACATGCCGGCGTAGAGTCGACTCGCGCGCTCGCCGTCCGCAGCTTCGATCGCCGCGCGAGTTGCGGCCCAATTGTCCCGATCGTTTTCGAAGTAGGCTTCGATCTCGGCGGCCTTCGCGACGCGAGCTTCGACCTCTTTGAGCAGTCCTCGATCCGGATCCTTCATGACCTCGACATCCGAGATCAGCTTGGTGAGGATCTCCGCCTGCCATGCGAGCGCGACCGGATCCTCGACCTCGTTCTGCTCGTCATGCAAGGCCTGTTCGAGGCTCGCTTGGTGTTGCGGCAGGCGTGCAGCGAGTTGCCGAGCATCCTCGAGCCAGGCGTTCATCGCGGGAACGCGCGCGGGCATGGCGGGCCAGAGATCGAGGTTCGCGCGCTTCTGCAGACCCGCGAAGCGGCGCGCATCAGCGAGTCGCTTGAAGGACGCCAAGTTCTCGGACGCCTCTCGCGCACGCGTCTCGGCACGCTCGTACTGCCAGAGCGCAAGCGACAATCCGAGGACGAGCGAGATCAAGACGGCGAGCGTCGCGAGGCTCGCCGCGCGATGCTTCGCGATGAACTTCTGAAACTTGTATCGCGACGAAGGTGGATGCGCCTCGACGGGATCGCCGGCGAGATGCCGTTGTAGATCCTCGGCGAGTTCGGCGGGCGATGCGTAGCGCCGGTCCCGATCCTTCTCGATGGCCTTCAACACGATCCAATCGAGATCCTTGCGCAGTGCGCTACGAAGCGCCTTCTCGTCGCAAGCACGAAGCGCTGCAATCTCGCTCGACTGTGCCCCGAGCTTCGTGATTCGCGTGCTCGGTCGCCCCGGATCCTCTTCGCGGATCAGCCGTTGCATCTCGAGCAACCCCGCGTTGCGGAGCCGCATGGCACCGAGCGGGAGGTCCCCGGTCAACAACTCGAAGAGTAAGACACCGAGTGAGTAGACGTCCGTGCGCGTGTCGACGTCCTGCCCGCCGAATCCCGCTTGTTCGGGACTCATGTACTCGGGCGTACCGATCAGTTGCCCTTGTTCCGTGTAGAGGCTGAGCTCGGTCAAGCGCTGATCGGTCGCGCGCGCGAGTCCGAAGTCGATGATCTTGGGCTGCGCCTCGCCGCCTTTGTCGTGAACGAGCACGTTTCCCGGCTTGAGGTCGCGGTGCATCACGCCCTTCATGTGCGCGTGTTGCACACCCGCGCAGATCTGCACGAAGAGCTGGATGCGCTTGCGAAGACTGAGCTTTCGACGGTCACAGAAACTCGTCACGGGTTGCCCGCTCACGAGTTCCATGACGAAGTAGGGCCGCCCTTGCTCGCTCTCACCCGCGTCGAAGATCTTCGCGAT
>JAGQQW010000273.1 GCA_020426005.1 Planctomycetota bacterium
TCCCCGCGTCGCACCGTCGCCACGTCGTCCCGTAGTCGAGCGTGACGTACAGGTACGGTTCGAAGTCCCCGCTCTTGTAACGCGTGCCCGCAACGTAGAGCCCGCCGTCGACGAACGGATGCGCGTCGATCGAGTTGATCATCATCCACTCGGGGAGGCCCTTCGGCGTCACGTCGATCCACTCATTGCCGTCGTCCTTCGAGACGTGGAGTCGACCGTCGTCCGAGCCGCACCACAGGAGTCCCTTGACGCGCGGTGACTCGCAGAACGCGAAGATCGTCGCGTAATACTCGACGCCGGTGTTGTCCTTGGTGATCGGTCCACCGGACGGAGCGAGTGTCGCCTCTTCGTTGCGTGTCAGGTCCGGACTGATCGCTTGCCAGCTCTGGCCGCGGTCGGTCGAACGGAAGAGCACCTGCGCCGACGTGTAGAGCGCGTGCGGCTCGTGCGGCGAGAACACGATCGGGAAGTTCCATTGGAAGCGATAGCGCAGGTCCTTCGCGCCGTGCCCCATCGGGTTCCGTGGCCAGACATTGACGTTGCGCCGTTCGCCCGTCCGGTGGTTGACCATCGTGAGAAAGCCACCGTACGAGCCGCCGAACACGATGTCGGGATCCTGCGGGTCGACCGCGATCCACGCACTCTCGCCACCGGCGGTCGGCTCCCAATCGCGTTCGCCGATACCGCCGCGCTCACCGCGACTCGCGATGCGCACGGTCGAATTGTCTTGTTGTCCACCGAGGATGCGATACGGATGCGCGTTGTCCGTCGTCACGCGATAGAACTGCGCGGTCGGCTGATTGTCCTGCGTGCTCCACGTGTTCCCACCATCGACGGTCACACACGCACCGCCGTCGTTGCCCTCGACCATGCGCCGCGGATCGTCCGGATCGATCCACAGGTCGTGGTTGTCGCTGTGCGGCGTGCGGATGGTCGAGAACGACTTGCCGCCGTCCTTCGACTTCCAGAATTGCACGTTGACGACATAGCACGTGTCGGCATCGACGGGATCCGCATAGATCCTCGAGTAGTACCACGCGCGCTGGCGCAGAGAACGCTCCTCATTGACACGTCGCCAAGAATCGCCGCCATCGTCCGAACGGAAGACACCGCCTTCGTTCGCTTCGATGATCGCGTAGACGCGATCGGGCTTCGTCGGGCAAACCGCGACGCCGCTGATCCCGAGCGGCGCCTTCGGCATGCCGGAGTTGCCACTCAAATCGCTCCAGGTGTCGCCACCATCCGTGCTCCGCCAGATCGACGACCCCTCGCCACCGCTCGAGAGCTCCCACGGTGTGCGCCGCACGCGCCACATCGAGGCGAACATGCGGCGAGGGTTGGTGGGATCGAGGCACAGATCAACCGCGCCGACGTCATCGTTGACGTAGTGAATACGAGCCCAGGACTTGCCGCCGTCCTTCGAGCGGTAGATGCCACGCTCGGCGCTCGACTTGTAGAGATCTCCGAGCACGGCGGCATAGACGAGGTCCGGGTTCTGTGGATGCACTCGAATGCGAGGGACATGGCGAGATGCAGAGAGCCCGACGTGGGTCCACGTCTTGCCACGGTCGGTACTCTTCCAGATACCGTCCCCGTGCGAGACGTTGCCACGCACGGTGACTTCGCCACCGCCCACGTAGACGACGTTGTGGTCCGAAGGCGCGACTTCGACCGCACCGATCGATCCGCCGAAGAACCCGTCACTCACGTTTCGCCACGAGCGCCCCGCGTCCTCGGTGCGATAGACCCCGCCGCCCGTGGCTCCGAACCAGAACGTGTCGGGCTCCCCGCGCACACCGCACACCGCAGCGCAGCGTCCACCACGAAACGGTCCGACCAACCGCCACTCCATCGCTTCGAGCAGGCGCTCGTCGAGCTGGACCTTCGCGTCGACAGCCGTCGCGGGCTCCTGAGACCGTAGAAGCGTCGCGCACGGCCAGATGGAGCCGAGGCACGCGAGAGCGGCTGGCAACACACGGTGGAGCAGCGACGTCGCGGAGAGTAGTGGTGATCGGTGGCGCATACAGTTCCTCGTCGAACGCGATGATCGTGGGCGCTCGAACGCGACCCGTCAAAAGCGAAGCTGACCCGCTTCCCCGAACTCCGCCCCGGGAACTTGGCCCTGCTCGCAGAAAAACGCGAGATTTGGCGTAACAAGCGGCCGGATTCGGAGCTGTGCAAAGCGGCGCCTTCCTCGCTTGATCACCTCGTTGCCATGGCGATTCGAAGGCCTCCGCCTTCGCTTCGTGGATGCACCCACGAAGGACGCAGGCGCGTCGCGAAGCCCCATCTTCCCCCTCTCTACGAACGCATGAACCATCTCGAATCCCGCGCGCTCTTGGTGGGCGCAGCCGCCTTCGTCTTGTCCGCGACCGCGTGGTCGCAGGACCGCGTGTCCCCGGCCGAACTCATCCGCAATCGCGTGCCGATCCAAGGTGTGTCCCCGCTCACACCGCCTCTCGAAATAAGGGCGACGACGACCGAGGCGCCCGAGCCCGAATCCGCGGTCCCGTTCGAGCTCCGCGACGACCCGACCGGCTTCACCGCCGACGGCGACGTTTCGGGAACGGCACCGATCCCGGATCACCTCAAAGGGAATCCGTATCGTCTGGCCTTCGTCGCTGGCGAGTTCACGCCGCCGACCAGCCAGAAGCTCGATCCCGCACTCGCGGCCGACTGGCAGCGACACGCGCCGGAGAAGTCGGCGACCTACGGATTCTTGATGTTCGAGGGCCGCATCACCGCAGCGAAGCTCGCACGCGTTGCAGCACTCGGTGTCGAAATCGGTGAGTTCCACACGTTCCAGAGCCACAAGGCCAAGATCCCCTACTCGGCGATCCCTGACCTCATCGGCAGCCAGGACCTTCGCTGGATCGGATATGCACCAGCATGGCAAAAGGTGCATCCCGAGCTGAAGGCCGTCGTGCAAGACGCGCCGACGGGTCGCGCTTTCGCGTTCATCAACGTGTTCGAATCGGATATCACACCGAATGCCGAGCGCAAGCCGATGCACGACGGTGAGGCGAGTTCGGATGCCAACGTCGACGAACGCGTGCCGACGGTTCTCTTTCCGCACGGGCCGATCGAGAGCGCACTCACCAAGCTCGGTGTCCGCGTCGTCGACTACTACGACGGGTTGCGCTGCTTCCTCGTCGATCTTCCGCTCGGCCAGGTCGAGACGATCGCGAGCATGGACGTGGTTCACTCCCTCGAACTCTGCCAAGAGCTGACACACGACCACGATCGAAGCACACGGCAGATCGGCGTCGACTACGTCCGGAGCACCTCGGCGGCGGATGGATCGACGGCTCTCGTCGGCCTACTCGACTCGGGTGCGTACATGGGTGGCGGCCGTCACTTCGACCTCAACAAGTATGGCGTCGGATGGAACTTCGGCGGCACCGCGAGTGTTTGGAACGACACGGACGGCCATGGCACGCACGTGCTCGGAACCGTTTGTGGCACGGGCAGCGCCGACAAGCGCTATCGCGGCTGCGCACCGTCGGCGGGTAGCACCAGCAATCACCGCATCTTCGTCGGGCGCGTGTTCGATGCTTCGAACTACCCCAACAACCTGCCGGGTGCGTACTCGCAGTTCTCCAAGGCGTACAAGGACGGCAACAGTGTGACGACACAGCGGCCGCACGTGATCAACAACAGCTACGGCTATGGTTCGGCCACGGCAGCCGGATACCCCGGAACGGATTCGATTTCTCGCGCAGTCGACCAGTACGTCTACAGCTACGGTCAGAACTACGTGTTCTCCGCGAGCAACACCGGCGGAAGCTCGTTCTCGGGCGAGATCCTCAAGTCGTTGCGTCGTCCGAACGTCGCGAAGAACGCGTTCAGCGTCGCGAATGCGATGGACTACAAGCTCGACACGACGTCGACCGTCGGCCGGATCTGGTACTCGAGCGGCAAGGGCCCGACGAGTGACGGGCGCATGAAGCCCAATATCAATGCGCCAGGCAACTCGATCCGATCGTGTCGCAACTTGACGACGAATCAATATGTCAACAAGTCGGGCACGAGCATGGCTGCACCGCACATCACGGGCGTGATCGCCGGCCTCGTCGATCACTACCCGTCGACGTTCGCGTATCGACCCTACGCACAGAAGGCCTGGGTTGCAGCCACCGCCAATCCGCGCAACGGGACCTACACCTTCACGAGTACGGATCAGGCCTACTACTACCGTCAGGGTCTCGGGCAGGTCGACGCGTACAAGACCCACTACCAAGCCAACACCACGACGGGTTGGACGTCGGGCTGGTCGTACGGCACGTTGACCAGCAGCAGCGCAGGATCGTACTTCGATGTCACGGTTCCCGCGGATGCGACGCGCACGTTCTTCGTACTCAACTTCGACGAGAAGGAATCGAGTGCCAGCGCGACGCGCGCCTGCCTCGCCGACCTCGACCTCTATCTCGACGTCGATGGCAATCAGTCCGGCTACAACACCGGAGAGTACTCCTCGCGTCGCGCTTGGGACACCTGGGAGTGGTACGGAAACTGGGGTTCGATCGCGAGCGTCCGCGGCAAGAAGATCCGCGTGAAGATCTACCCGCGCGTCCGCCCAGCATCGGGAACGACCTGCAAGTGGAGTGTGGGCTACGTCTTCTATCGTGGCGATCAAGTGCCCGTTGCTGGCACGGTGTCTCTGAGTGGCAGCACGCTCCTCAAACCGAATCAAACCGGCACGATTACGGCAACGGTCACGGTTCCCGAAACGACCCAGAACAACTCCTTGCTCGAGCTGTCGTCCTACTCGGGATTCTCGATCAAGAGCCTCAGCTTCCGTTCGGGCGACGACCTCGTTCGTACGTATCCACCGACGGGCGGTAGCTTCGACAGCATCTACAACTGGACCATCGGCAATCTCGGTTATTGGTATCCGTCGTCCAAACGCCAGATGACATGGACGTACTCGCGTTCGACGAGCGCGAGCAGTTCCATTTGCGTGCGCTTGACGTCCGACAATCGCAGCAGCAGCGGCAACGGGACGTACACGGCATGCCGAACGATCTGTGTCGACGGGCTCGCCCCCAACACGATCTCGGGTCTCGCGAGCACGTCCCACACGGTCAACGCCTGGTCCAACAACGCGTCACTCGCGATGAAATGGAACACAGCGACCGACAACGGTTGTGCCGGCATTCTCGGTGTCGCGACGAAGACGTCGCTAGGAGGCGCGTCGTCGCCGACGACGCGAAACCTCGGCAACGTCACGACACAGACCGTGACGCTCGGCTCGAGCACGTCCGGACAGTACTTCAATGCGCGTGCGGTCGACAAACTGAACACGTTCTCGTCGTCGAACGCGGCTTCTGGGCCTTACTACATCGACTTGACGAAGCCTTCCATCACCTCGGTCACGCTCGACAACAACGCGACGCGAACGCCTGACCTCGTGGTCGACTTCCGTGTGACGGCATCCGATAGCTACAGCGGCGCGTCGCAGATGCGCTTCTCGGGCAACGGGTCGACGTGGACGCCGTGGCGCGCGTATTCCACAGCGGCACAGAGCATCAACCTCGCGAGCTACGGCGCTTCGACCACCGAGGGCACCAAGACCGGCTACGTCCAAGTGCGTGACAAGGCGGGCAACATCTCGGCAACGGCACGGGACACGATCAGCTACGTGCGTCCACCGAAGATCGCGAGCGCCAGCCCGACGTCGATGCCCAACATCACGAACGGCTACTTCACGCTCAGCGGTTCCGACTTCGTCGGCACGACTCGCGTGCTCTTCGGCTCACGCTCGCTCACGTCGCAGTCCCCCGACGAGTGGTACCAGGGCTACTTCCGAGTCGTCAGCGACACGACGCTCCACGTGTATCCGCCACAAGCGATGGCAACCGGTAGCTACGCGATCCGCGCCGATGCGATCTGGTCGAGCAACACCGTCTCGGTCACGCTCGTCCACCAAACCAAACGCGTCCTCCACTCGCCGACACAACTCAAGCTCGGCAAGACGCTCTATTTGGTCTCAGCCCGCGCCGACATGCCGACGAACACGTTCGACTTCCTGACCCTCAGCCTCTCGAACCGTCCTCTCGTGATCCCCGGCATCGTCTCGTTGTCCCACGGCGGCAACCCGACGACGTTCATCGATCCGACGTACTACCTGCTAGCCGCAGCGAACTTCCACGACGGAACGACCCGCGCCGCAGTCTGGAAGCTCCCAACAGTGGTCGCCGCAAACTTCTACTTCCAGTCGATCAAGTTCGACCCGGCCAACATCAACTTCGCTCCGCTCCGCACGTCGACGCTGACACAGACGCGCATCTACTGAGCGGCTCGTTGCCGCGCTGGTGCTCGCGCTCGCGCTGGTGCTGGTGCTGGTGCTGGTGCTGGTGCTGGTGTGCT
>JAGQQW010000274.1 GCA_020426005.1 Planctomycetota bacterium
CGCAAGCAAGTTGTCTTGCACTGCAAACGCGCAGAGTAGACCCGTAATGCTCTTCGTCGCGCTGTTGAGAATATGACCCTGCGTGGCCGTGAAGCCTCTCGAATAGTGTTCGTACGCAATCGCCCCATCGACAGACGCGACCAGGGCTTCACCGCCGATGCGGTCGCTGTATGCCGCCGCGGCCGCATAGTCATAGCTCTGCGCCATGGAAGGTTGACAAGCGAACCAAACACTCGCACACCCAACGCACGAGAACCAAAGCCGACGTGACGATCGAGACATGGCACGAACCACGGAGAGAAGAGACATGAGGGACTGGTGCAAACTCCGGAAATCGAAGTTTTGCACATATCTCGACGCGCGCCCGTCTCGAAATGTTCCAGCCAGGAAGCATGGCCGAGAAATCGGGTGCTCGGCACCTCGGCCGGGCGTTTCGCGTGGCAATACGAGTCCTCGCCTCCAGACTCTTTTCAGCTTTGGCCCGTGCCTTCTCGCGGCCACGCTTTTGGCCAGCAACGCGCGCAGCACGCAGTCCATGAGCTGCTTCGCCCGCACGGGATTCGAGACCTTGCCCCCGCTCTATCCGCGTGCGATCGCCGCGTTGGTGCGGCAGAAGCGCGACTGATGTCGATTACTTGCGACGGTCCTGGTTCGCTCCACCGAAATAGGACATCTGCAAGTCGGCGAGTTTGCGCTTGGCCTCGCTCTTGTCCATGCGCCCTTCACGCACTGCCGCTTTGATCTCGTCCTGGATCACCATGAACTTCTGGAGCCTCGTGGGCAGATCCTCGGACGCGCCTTCGTAGATCGACTTGTGGATCGCGTGGAGTTTCGTTTCGGCTTGTGCCTCGTCGAGCTTCCCATCCTTGACAGCCTCCTTGATCCTCCGCACGGCGTCTGCGTACTTCTTCTCTGCCTTTGCCTCATCGGATTCGGGCTTCGAACGAACGCGATCGGAGAAGACCCGTTCTTGCGTCGCGCGGAGTTTCAGCTCTGCTTCCTTCTCGCTGAGGTCTCCACGCTTGACGGCTTCACGCAGCTCGTCCTTGACCCAACGAAGTTTCTCAGCGCGCAGCTTCATTTCTTCGTTTTGTTGATCCTTGCGAAGCGCTTCTTCGAAAGCGGTCAACTTCCGGCGAGCATCTTCCTTCGAGATCTTCCCCTCACGGACAGCCAAAGCGAGCTTGTCGCGGACCACGTCAACGCGACTCTTCGTTTCGCTATCGACCTTGGGTGCACGCGACTGCGATGCGACCGACCGCCGAAGCGCGTCCATCATGATGCGCGCTTGATCGATCGAAAGCTCTCCAGCCTCGATCGCGGCACCGAGCCGGCGCTCGACCGCACGAAAGTCCTGCGCGCGAGCGAAGCTCATCGGCAATACGACGACCGCGAGCAGTGCTGCCACGAGTCGCAGACCACGCGGCATTGCCGCGATACGTCCGAATGCAATCATCTTGATCCTCCGTTCCAGAGTTCCGCCACTGTCGATTCCACTGGCCAAGACGGGCGGGCGGACGTCCGTCGTCACCAAGCACTCAGCCACGCTGAGAAGTGAGTTTGCGTAGTTGCGTCGATCGACACGCGCATGCGCGAGGGCGTGCGCGTCACAAGCGAGCTCTTCGTCGATGCGCAACCGATGCCGTACCCACCAAGCGATGGGATTCCACCAATGCACGACGACCACGGCCCACTCCAGCCAGCGCACGAGAGGATCTCCGCGCTGGACGTGTGTGAATTCGTGCAGCAACACGGCGCGCAATTGTGCGTCGTCGAGCGATTCGACCACCGAACGAGGCACGATGACCCGAGCAGGGCCGAACACGGCCCACGTGAAGGGAGCAATGCGCGCGATCGTCTCCTGCACCACGGGCACGCGGCGGAGCCCGATCGCCGATGCAACCTCACGCGACAGGCTGCCGATTCGATCCGAAGAACGGACCGTCGAACGCTGAAGCAGTCGGTGTAGAGCTCGCACACGCATGAGAGGCACGACGGCGAAACACAACGCCCCTAGGAGCCAGATCGCCGCAAGGAGGCTCGGAACCCACGCGTGCGTCGTCATCCACTCCGACAAGTCCGCAGCGCCCGACAGCCATGCCGACACTTCGAAGCCCCCGGACGGCACGCCATCACTCGGTCCGACGGCCACGCCAAACCCTGGCGCCCCCCCTGTCGCGGAGGCCGCCGCGGTGAGTTCCTGCGTTTCGAATGGAACCGAATGACCGGAAGCGCCGGGCCCACCCAACGACAAGAACGACGCGTGGAGCCACGGCGGTGTCATGAGCTTGAACAGTGCGAGGACCCAGAGCACGTGCGCAACGGCCGGATACCGACGCGTCGCATGCACGACGTGTGTTACGCACACGATGGCGACAGCGACCACGAGATTGCTCACGAGTGCGTGGATGAGCGACTCAGTCACGGCGCTTTCCTCCGCGTCGACTGCGATCACTCGGAGCATCGAGAAGCGCACGCAAGCGCGAGATCTCGTGCTTCGAGATCCGCTTGTTCGAGATCAAGTGCGTCAACAGTGGAGCGATCGATCCGCCTGTCAACCGGTCGGCCAAGGACTCGATCTGCCGCGCCGCGTATTCCTCCTTGGTCATCGACGGTGAGAAGCGATGCACCGGCAGACTCTTGTCGCGCACGACGTAGCCCTTCTCCTCGAGACTCTGCAAGAAGCGTTGCACCGTCCCGTGCTGGGCCTTCACCGCATCGGGGTAGAGCTCTTCTCGAATCTGTCGCGCAGTCAGTTCGCCATGTTCCCAGAGGAGATCCATGACCGTGAGTTCTGCGTTCGTGATCGGAGTGAAGTCCATCGCCTCGTTCCTCGCACTCTTGTGCAGCCAACAAGCTCGTCGCCCATCGCTGGTCGCGGTTCTTGATCGACCATCTACGATGACTCGCCGTAGTATTACGGTGAATTATCGTAGGCGTCAACTCGCTGCCCTGAGGCGATGTGCCCGGGAATTACCGCACGCGCTCCGCAACGAGTCGGAATCCGGTCGAAGTCAACGCCGTTTGGGATCCCGAATACGACGGCTGCGTGAATCCACGGTCCGTCGCATGTTGCCAGCTTCCGCCGAAAGCCTTGCGACTCGGTCCGAAGGTCGTGCTCGTCCACTCTCGTACGCTGCCCGTGAGATCGAAGATCCCGAATACCGACTCGTCGATCGGGTACGACAACACGGGTTCGACGCACGGCTTCGGCTTCGAATACAGCGACTTGAACCATGTCGGCCGAAAGTCCTGGCCATAGACGTAGCGTCGCGACCGACCCTTGCCGACCCACGCCGCGGTCTCGAGCTCTTCGTACGTCGGCAGCCGAAACCGCCACGGGCGACCTTGACGTTCGGCGCGATCCGACAGCCACGTCGCATATGCCTCCGCATCTTCGATCGAGACACCCATCAGCGGAGTCATCGCCGGCGCCGGCTGATGGTCGTATCTCCCCTCCACGCGTCGCCAGAGTCCGCCGCTCGGTATCGTCGCGGCGTCTCGGGGATACAAAACGGGCTGCTCGGCTGCGTCGATGCGCGCGAGCGTTTCGGGATCGTTGAGGAACCGCACGTAGTCCCCCGCCACGACTTCGCGTTCGAGCATCCAGATGCCGAGCGGAGCGATGCGTCGGAACCCGCCGAGACTGGTTCCGTCGGGCAACAACTCGACGTCGATGCGGAGCTCGGCACGGCTGTTTCGCATTCCCCCATCCGTACGTTCGGCAACACCGACTTCGAACGGATGACAACTCGCCTCGAAGCCATCGGACTCGAACCACGCCACATAGCTTCCGCGCGGCAGGTCGATCGAAATATCCGGCGTGACGCCGACATGCGACGACCGTGTCCGCACGCAAGGTATCGCCGTCGACCGACATTCGACCGATCCGCGAACATCCAACTCGGCCACCTCACCGTTCCGCCAAACACCGACGCGCACGCCTCCCCGAGTCAACAGCATGGCCGCTGTCGCCAGCGCGTAGTCACTCGAGAGTGCACGGGATCGCACTTCGAACGATCGACCGTCCGAACCACGAATCTCGTAGGTTCGCTCGATTGCAGGGAGAACCTCGGTCTCACCGTTATCACCGCGTGTCCCGAACGCGGTGCAATCGAAGATGCCACGAACGGGGCGGCCATCGACCAGCGCGACGAGGTCGCCACGTCGCGCTTTGCCCTTGTCCGTAGCGATGAAGACCGAGTCGGCGACGTCCCGACCCTCGACGGTCGCAATGAGGTCTCCCACGCGTAGAGGATCGCTCGCAGCCACGACGCGCAGGAGGGTCTTACCTGGCTCGGGTCCGACTCCTTCGGTCGCATCTACGTGATGTGACCAAGGGATCGGGACGAGGCGCTCTTCGCCATCGTCCCGCAACGCGGATTCGAGCTCGAAGCGGAAGAGCGAGACCCTCGTGCCCTCGACGTTGCTCGCGAACGTCACGGTCGTCGTCGCGTCGAGCAAGCGTTTCATCCCCGGACTCGCATCGAAGCGAGCGACCATAGACGCGGCGAAACTCGCCTCGGCGGCCTTCCCTTGCGCGGTCGCGAGACGCCACGTCTCCAGATAGACACGAGCCCTCGCGTCGTTCGCGCGCGCGTCCGCAGCAGGATCGAGGAGCACCGCACGCTCGAGACTCGCGAGCAACGAGCTCCGAAGCGCTGCTCGCTCCCCCAACTTTGCGCGCCACGCCGTCTGCTCGCGAACGTGCGCACTCCAGGTCTCCGGTTCGACGTAGCGGCCGATGAATCGTTCGGACTGCAACTGCAATCGCTCGGCATCGGAAAGAACCTCGATGCGTTCCGAGGCCAAGCGCTGAAGCTCGCGTTCGACAGTGTCGAAGATCGCAGCCGCTTCGCCACGGTTCTCGGCAACGCGGCGTGCATCACGCACACCGAGGACACCGGCGATCGCGATCGCCGCAACGAGTACGAAGAGTATCGATGCCGCGACGAAACGGTTACGACGTGCCCAAAGCCGGACGCGCCGCAGCGTCGTGGGTGGACGCGCTCGAATCGGACGCAGATTCAGATAGCGGTCGAGATCGTCGGCAAACGCTGCCGCCGTTGCGTAGCGTCGGATCGGCTGTCGTTCGCAGGCCATGCCGACAATCGTCTCGAGTTCGCGCGGAATCCCCGGATCGACGGATCGCACGCGAGGCATGGGTGCGTGAAGGATCTTCTGCAGCACTTCGGCCGTCGTCCGTCCTTCGTAGGGCAGACGCATGCAGAGTGCCTCGAAGAGCGTCACGCCGAGGGAATAGACATCGCTTCGCGCATCGACGTCGCCAGAGCCTTCGATCTGTTCGGGAGCCGCGTACGACGTCGTGCCCTGGAAGTTCCCGCTCTTCGTCAACGTGTCGAGCTGACTGTCCTTCGCGAGCCCGAAATCGAGTAGGACCGGCGTCCCGTGCGGAGTGATCCGAATGTTGGCGGGCTTGACATCGCGATGGAACACGCAAGCCGCGAGTGCGGCCTCCAGGGCGCGTGCAATGTCTCGGATCCACGACACCGCCTGGCGTCGCAAGGAGACGCGCCGGTCGGGCTCGACCGAAAGCGCGACGTCGAGCGTACGTCCAGGCACGTAGTTCATCGCGATCCAAACGCACCCATCGTGTTCGCCACTCGCGAGCACTCGTACCACGTTCGGGTGATCGACCTTCGCCAGAGCCTTCGCCTCGCGCCGGAAGCGCTCGACGAGGCGCGGATTTCCCGTGAGCTGCGCGTGCATCACCTTGAGAGCCACGATCCGGTCGACGGAGATCTGCCGCGCAAGGTGAACGACCCCCATGCCACCGCGGCCGATCTCATGCAACAGTGCGAAGTCTCCGAACGTCACCGCAGGCCGGGTTCCATCGCCGGCTTCTTGCAACATCTCGAGATCCTCGAGCGAATCCAGGAGCTCTCGAATCTCGACGGCCAAATGCGGGTGATCCTCCAGGATCGCTTCGACCGCCGTACGTCCCTCGCATTCGGCGACATCGATACATCGTGCGAGGATTCTCTCGAGTTCGTCTGGCATGGGATCAATGCCTTTGCGGGGTCGCATACGAACAGAATCCGACGACGCATTCACGTGTGACGAGAAAAAGCCACGATCCTCGCGAGTCTCGTGAATCCGCACGTCCAAGGACGACGTATTGTAGGCACGGTGATGGCATTTCGGACCCTACTGGCGGATGCGCGACGCGGCGATCGCACGGCGATCGAGGCCTTGCTCGAGTCTCAGCTCGGCGGCCTGCGCGCGTTCATTCGATTGCGTAGTGGAAACGCGCTGAGCCAGCGCGAATCCCAGTCCGACCTCGTGCAAACAGTTTGCCGTAGCG
>JAGQQW010000275.1 GCA_020426005.1 Planctomycetota bacterium
GGCAGCCGTCGCCCTCGCGGCGTTGGTCTTCATTTGTGTGTTGGCGTGGCTGCGTTACCAAGCTGCTCAGCGCGAAGAGTTCCGCTGGCACGATTACATCGAGCGCCGCCCACTCGCGTTCTCGGTTCTCGTCGGTCTCGCAATCATCGCTGGCGGTGTCGTCGAGCTGCTGCCCGGCTTGCTCATGACGCGTGAAGTCCCGATGACCGACGCCGGCACGGTCGCGGTCAAGCCCTACACGCCACTCGAACTCGAAGGCCGTGACGTCTACGTCTCCGAGGGCTGCTATGTCTGCCACTCGCAGATGATCCGCCCGTTCCGCAGCGAACAGATCCGCTACGGGGCGCCGAGCCGCATCGAGGAGTCGATGTGGGACCACCCGTTCCAGTGGGGCTCCAAGCGCACCGGCCCCGACATCGCCCGAGTCGGCGGCAAGTACCCCGACTCGTGGCACTACAAGCACATGATCGACCCGCGCAGCATGTCCGAAGGCTCGATCATGCCGAAGTATCCCTGGCTGCTGACCGACAAGATCGATCCGGCCAAGACGAAGCACAAACTCAAGATCATGCGTGCACTCGGCGTGCCGTACGAGAAGGAAGAGTTCGAGCTCGCGGAGCAGAAGTACCGTGAACAAGCGGGCGTCATCGTCAAGGAGCTCACGGACTACGGCGTCGATGTCGACGAGGACTCGAAGCTCGTCGCGCTGATCGGCTATCTCCTGCGCCTCGGGAAAAACGAGAAACCTTCCACGACGATCGCGGCTCCAGCTGCCACGAACGGCGAACGCAAGGCAGACTGAGGAGGACGAGACATGTGGAAAGATCTCTTTTCCTCCGCGGACTTCATGAGCTTGCCGCTCGTCACGTTGTTCCTCTTCATCGGGGTCTTCGTGGGAGTCGCATGCTGGACCTTTTCCAAGAAGCGCAAGAGCCACTATGACGTCATGGCGCAGATGCCTCTCGAAGGCCGTGCCCATGGAGGTTTCGACTCCCAACGCGATACGAACACAGACACGACGAAGGAGGAGCTGCGATGACCAGCGCCGACATGACGAATTCGGACAAACTGCGCGCACACGAGTTCGACGGGATTCGTGAGTTCGACAACCACTTGCCGAAGTGGTGGCTCTGGACTCTGTATCTCGCCGTGCTGTTCAGCGTCGGCTACTGGGTCCACTACGAGGTGCTCCGCAGCGGTCTCAGCTCCGGGGAGCACTTCGCTCTCGCAGTCCAAGCCGACGACGAACGCATCGCCAAGAAGCTCGGTCCGATCTCCAACGAAACGCTTCTCGAGTTGACGAAGCTCGAGAGCCGCGTCGCGGCGGGCAAGGCGGAGTTCGTCAAGACGTGTGCACAATGTCACACCGCCAACGGCGGAGGTGGAATCGGCCCGAACTTGACCGACAAGTATTGGTTGCACGGCAACACGCCGATGGAAATCAAGAAGACGATCGATGACGGCGTCGTCGAGAAGGGGATGGCGGCCTGGAAGGACGTCCTCGGCCCGAAACTCGTCACCGATCTCGTCGCCTACATCCTGACGATCAAGAACACCAACGTACCTGGCGGCAAGGAGCCTCAGGGCGAACCGTACGACAACTGAACCGGCGTACGCCGGCACCTTGCCCATGACGCGGCCTGCAGCAGCTCCAAAGACACACGCACCGAACCTCGACGAACTGAGCATGCTGCTCGCGGATGGATCGCGATCGACGATCCATCCGAGCGACGTCAAAGGGCCGTGGCAGCGTTTCAAACTCCGGATCTGGGTGGTTCTGATCGCGATCTACCTCGCGATCCCGTGGATCCGGATCAACGGGCACCCAGCGATCCTGATCGACATTCCGAAGCGGCAGTTCTTCCTCTTCGGCGCGACCTTCAACGCCCAGGACTTCTGGATGATGGTGTTCGTCGTGCTCGGGGTCGGGCTCGGCCTGATCATCGTGAGCGCGACCTACGGTCGAGCGTGGTGCGGTTTCGGCTGCCCGCAGACGGTCTTCCTCGAAGGCGTCTACCGTCGCATCGAACGGCTCTTCGACGGCAACCACGTGCAACGCCGCGCCCTCGCGGCAAGCAAGTGGAACCTCAACAAGACGCTCCGCCGCTTCGGGAAGTGGCTGACGTGGCTCGCGATCTCGCTCGTGTTGTCGCACACGTTCTTGTCGTACTTCATGCCGATCCGGACGTTGCTCGAAGCGATCACGAGCCCCCCATCGGTACACCCTGCCGCGTTCACGTTCATCCTCCTCGCGACCGCGATCATCTACTTCAACTTCGCGTGGTTCCGCGAGCAGCTCTGCATCGTGATCTGCCCCTACGGTCGCTTGCAGAGTGTGCTCTACGACAAGGACACGGTGCAGGTCGCCTACGACGACGTGCGCGGCGAACCGCGTGGACGCTTCTCGGACAAGGATCGAGGTGCGTGTGTCGACTGCAAGCACTGCGTCGCGGTCTGCCCGACGGGGATCGACATCCGCAATGGCACGCAGCTCGAGTGCGTCGGGTGCACCAACTGCATCGACGCGTGCGACGCCGTCATGGAGAAGATCGGCCAGCCGAAGGGACTCGTGCGCTTCGCCTCACAGGGCGAGATCCATGGCGAAGCCCGTCGTGTGATCCGTCCCCGCACGATTCTCTACAGCATTGTTTGGGTCGTGCTGCTCGGCGCGTTCATCACCGCGGTCTCGACGCGAAAGTCCTTCGAAGCCAAATTGCTCCGCCAACAGGGCACGCCGATCACGCGCGTCGAAGGAAAGGTGCAAAACGCATTCATGCTCCACGTCGTCAACAAGGCCGCAGAGAAGAAGTCGTTCGATATTCGAATCACGCCGATTCCCGGTGTCGAAGTCACGCAACCGATTCCGCATGTCGATCTCGAAGGCTTCGGCGACGTGCGGACTCCGATCTTCGCCCGTTTCGAGGCCAGCGAAATCGATCGGAACCAACAGTTCGAGATCACGATCGACGATGGCGAGGCACCGCGAACAGTCCGCCAAGAACTGATCGGAGGCAAACGATGATCAACGCGATCCGTCGCCGCCCCTGGCTCCTCATCGTGTTCGGCCTCGGGTTCTTGGTCGTGCTCAGCCTCGCATTCCTGGTCATCGCGACGCTGAATCCCCCGGATTTGTTGCCGACCGAGTTGCGCTGAGCCCCGAGAAACCGGGAAAGCTGCCTTTTTGGCAAAGCCGGCGGGGAACCGATACACTTGGAAGCGATGCGAGCTTTCCGACTTCCCCTGCTGGCGCTTCCCCTCGCCCTGAGCTTCACGGCGATCGACGACGTCATCGTCCCCGTCGATTATCAGACTCTCTCGGGCTTCGAATGGCAGGAAGGCGCGGCGCTTCCCGCAAAGGTTCAGAAGCTCCATGGCAAGACCATCGGTATTCAAGGTTTCGTGCGCAGCCTCGACGGCAGCGACGAACAGATCACCGCGTTCTGGCTCATCGACCAGAACTGCGACTGCGCGGGCCTTCCTCGCATGAACGAGTACATCGTCTGCACGATGCCCGAGGGAAAGTCGTTCGCGAACGATGGCCGTCCGGTACGAGTCGTTGGCAAACTCGAGGTCGGCGAAGTGCGTGAAGGCGACTACGTCACCTCGATCTACCGACTCGCCGTGACGCGGATCGACTGAACCGACCGCCCGAACGAACCCTGCGAAGAGGCGCTAGAGCCATGACGCATGCGAAGCGGCCCGCTGCGAGCCTCGCATTCCTGCTCGTCGCCAGTGGTGCGAGCAGCCTCGCGGTTGCGCAGTCCAGCGACGACTTCGACAAGCGCGTGCGCGATGCGTGCGGGAACAACCCGCTGATTCGGCTCCAAGCAGCCAAGCGCGTCGCGAAAGGCGGCGAACGAGCCGCGGCCGCCGTGCTCCGTTTTGCGGAAAAAGAAGGCAACAACGCCCTCAGCGCCGAACTCGTCGTCCTGCTCGGACGGCTCGACGACGCGGCGCTGCGCACCGCGCTCGCCGCTTGGGTCGCCGATGCGAGCTTTGCGTGGCGCCCACAAGCACTGCTGGCTCTTGCCGAGAAGCCCAAGGCGGACGACCGGAAACGCTTCGACTCCTTCCTCGACCACGGGTCGTGGCAGATGCGACGTGGAGCCTTGACCGGCATCGCCAACCTGCGCGCCTCGGATGCACCGCGCGTCCTGAAGAAGGCCCTCAACGATCCCGATCGGCGCGTGGCGGTCCTCGCGGCGTCGTTGCTCCTCGATTTCGACAAGGCGAAGCGAAACGGCGGAACCAAAGGCAGTGTGCCCGAGTTCGCGGCCGCCGCCGTGCCCGTGCTCGTGCGCGGACTCGATGCCGAAGACGCGTTCTTCGGAGACGACTTCGGGCGACTCGCGCGCAAAGAAGCCTTCGACGCACTTCGTCGCTTGTTCGAGCAGGACTGCGGCTATCGCATCGATGCTCCGAGAGCCGAGCGCCGCGCGGCAATCGTGCGTTTCCAGAAGCTGGCCGAGACGTTGCTCGACGGCGCGATCGAGATGCCCGAACCACCGACGGTCCATGCGTGGAGTCTCGGCTTCGAACGACGGTCGTGCCGCGAAGGCGATCTCGTGCTACGCCTCGACGCACAGGGCCGCTTGTGGAAGGGAGCGTTCGAACTCACGCGCATCGACATCGACGGCGAAACGCGCGACGAGTTACGCCGCCTCGCCAAAGGTGTGGAGCCGCAGCGCAAGTCGACCTTCGGACGCATTCGGTGTGACCTGACGCGATTCGCGGGACTCGGCGCTGCGGGCAACATCGGCCTGCGCGCGGCTCCCGGCAGCGAACCACCCTCCGTCCAAACGCTCGAGAAACGACTCCTCGAACTCGCGCGGTGACAACCCGCTATCCGCCGAACGGCTCTTCGAGATGCGCGCAGAGCAAGTGCACGATGAGGAGATGACACTCCTGGATGCGCGGCGTCGACGTCGACGGAACGGGCAGCCACAAGTCGGCAGCTTCGGCGCAGGGGCCGCGCAACTCTCCCGTCCACGCGACCGATTCGATGCCGAGCTCGCCGGCACGCTGGATTGCACGCAGCACGTTCTTCGAACCGCCGGAGGTCGAGATCCCGACGAGCAAGTCGCCCGCACGCCCGACCGCTTCGAGATGGCGCGAGAACACGAACTCGTAGCCCGAATCGTTCGCGATGGCCGTCAAGGCCGGCACCTCGTGGCCGAGCGCGATCGCAGGGATCGGACCCCGCTGCTTTTCGAGAAACCAACCGACGAGTTCGCCAGCCGCGTGCGCGGCGTCGCACGAACTGCCGCCGTTCCCGCAGAAGAGGAGCTTGCCGCCGCGGTCGATACAGGCCCGAGCCTTGGCGAAGAAAGTTTCGAGAGCCGGGATACTCTGCTCCAGGAAGCGCTGCTTGGTCGCGAGGCTCTCCCGGATCTCCGACTCGATTCTGTCCCGATCCATGACCCGATCTTTCCGCCCCGCGACTCGGCCCGCAAGACCGAGCGCCTGGAGCGTGCGCGACCGCGTGTCCCACGCCGCCGTCGCTCGAGAGGCCTCGAGGCCCGACCCACGAACCGGACGCGCACACGGCGGCAGATCGTCTACGCGCTTCTTCTCGCGGTCGCCGGCGCGTTCTCCTTGATGGTCGCGCCCGCATTGGCGTCGCAAGCACGGGGCATGGAATCGCGGCTGCAAAGCCGGGCACGCACGCTGCAGCCGTCATCGCGGCAACTGGCGCTCCTTCTCGACTTGCTCGACCGTGTCGAATGGCCGTTCGAGACACGCACCGACACGATCTGGCTCCAAAGTCCAGGGGACCATGGACACGACGGGGCTACCCTCGCGATCGGTGCGAGGCTCTTCGAAACGCGCGCGGAGATCGCGTTCCCGAACGCAGCGAACCGTGCGCTTCGGTTGCCCTTCCGAGGTTTGCAGGTCTCGGAACCGGGCGGCGAAACCCGCGGCGTCCTCCGCCTCGAGCCACGCGGCACCGGCCTCGAGCCACGCGGCACCGAGGGATCTCCCCCATCAGCTATCTTCGATCTCGAGGTGCGTCTGCACGCGAGCCGTTCGGCGCCCACAGCGGACGACCCGATCGAACGCGCGCTCGAGGCGCGCGGGCACGAGCGCGGCCGAGCGCTCGTCCTGGGTTTCGACAACCTCGACGAGTTGTTGCCAGACGCGGATCTGCGCGCCGCGTTCGTGTCGGGGCCACTCGCCGCTCGGTTCGTCGAGGCCTCGGCAGCCCGCACCACGGACCCGGGGCCAACGCGGCGCGGGCGAAGCGCGCTGCTCGCGAACCCGAAGCGA
>JAGQQW010000276.1 GCA_020426005.1 Planctomycetota bacterium
CGCGACATCGACATCGGACGAAGCTCCGCGACGGATCGCTCGCTTGATCTCGTCCGTGATGTTCGGGATCACCTGGACCGTACGACCGAGGTAGTCCCCGCGACGTTCCTTGCGGATGACCTCGTTGTAGATCTTGCCGGTCGTGTAGTTGGAGTCGCCGCTGATCCTCGCGTGCGTGAAGCGCTCGTAGTGGCCGAGATCGAGATCGGCTTCGGATCCGTCGTCCGTGACGTAGACCTCGCCGTGTTGATAGGGCGACATCGTTCCGGGGTCGACGTTGATGTACGGGTCGAGCTTCTGCATGGAGACACGGAGCCCCATGCGCTCGAGGATCATGCCGAGTGCACCCGACGTCAGTCCCTTACCGAGAGACGAGACGACACCGCCGGTGACGAAGATGTACTTCACCGCGAGCTCCGCAATCGATCGAGAACCGTGTTCCGACGTTCGAGGCGGTCCCGTTCGGCTTCGAGACGTTCTCGCCCGGACCCGTATCCCTTACCCCCGACGTAGCGTTCGCCCGTGTTCCAGACCGCGGTGAATCCCGTTGCGAAGTTCCCCCAGGTCGTGCGCCCGTTCGCGTCCGAGGGCTTGGTCGCGACCCAGATCGCGCGCGGCGTCCGGATCGCGATCCAGTCGCCGGCGTTCGCGGGCAGCGTCGGTAAGGCTCGCGTGAAGAACCCCAGGTTCTCGAAGTCGCTGATCAGGATCCGCGTGACATCGTCCTCGACGCGCGAGATCGTTCCGTCACGTTGCACTTCGTCTCCGTAGCTCGCATTGACGATGCTGAGATCCGCGTTCGACCGCGCGTTGTGATAATCGATGCGGCAGGCTTCGCCTTCGCGGACGCGATCGCTCAACGTCGCTCCACTCGCACAGCTGCCCCCCACGAAGATGATGCTGACGACGGCGGCCCCGGCGAGCCGCAGCGCGTTGCGCGCTCGATGCCGAGTGAGCCGAGTCCCGTCGATGTTCTCGACTGATTTCCGTCTTGCCAAGTGACCTCCTCCGGCGCGCGAAAACTCGAAGTCTACGGTCGTGTCGCGTCGCATTGAAGATCCCGGACGCGTTCGCGCGCCACGCATTCGGTGCGCACCACGGAGTCGACGCAGCCGGTGTGGTCACGTTGTGGAAAACGTCGTTCGACGCAGCGCCAAATCCCGATAGGATGGCGCTTGCATGGTTCTCTGGGCGGAGAGTCGTGCGAGGTTCGAGGCCGCGGCTGCGTGCCCGAACGTGGAGACCAAGGGCGCTCGTGGCTGCGTGCCGCGCGCGATGGGAGATTCGGACATGGAGGGTTCGAACATGGAGAAGGTCGAAAAGATCCTCCTCGTGGCGGTGTTGGGTGTGGCCTTGCTGATCGTCGGCGTGATGGCTGCGCTTCCACCGGACGTGGGGGGCGGGATCGAGACATCGAGTGATCTCACGGGCGTCGATTCCTCGGGTTCGCAAGCGAGCGCCATGCGTGAGCGATCTGCAGGCCAGGGGCCGGGAGTCTCGTCGGATGCGATCTTCGATTCGATGCGCGATCGAGAGGGGGAACGGAACAAGGAATACGCGCCGATCGACCTGAACGCCGATCCGCAGGTCGCGGCGGGACAGGGGGCGTCGCCGGCATCGTCCGGCGGTGAGAGCCGTTCTCCCGGGTTTGCCGATCCATCGCGAAGCGAATCGGGAGCGGGTGGCCTCGGAGGCCACGAACTCGGGACCGGATCCGGGATGGCTGCAGCGGGCGGAGACATCGCCTCGGAACGCGAACTTGCCGCGGGCTCGAATGCGAACGGAGAAGCTGCGGGCGCCCTCGCGCCAGCAGGCGCGAAGATCGCGTATCGCGAGTTCTCGAGCCACCCGGTCTACAGCGACTACTACGTGTATCGCGTGCAACGCGATGACACGCTGTCGCAGATCGCGGCGGACTACTGCGTCGGGGGGGCAGCGGCCATCGAAGCCATCGTCAAGGTCAACGAGAAGCTCGCGATCGATCCACGCGATCTGAGTGCCGGTGAGGACATCATCATCCCGAAGTCGATCGTGCTGCCGGCCGAAGAACGCCACAAGCGCGAACTCGAGCGAGTCCAGAAGGCGCGCTCACCGTCGCGGTCGATCGCGAAGGATCTGCCCCGCGGCGCGAACGATTACGTCGTGAAGAAGGGGGAGAGTCTGTGGACGATCGCGGTGGCTCGCGTCGGTGCGCGCCGAGCGAATGCGTTCATCGAGCAGATTCGCGCGATGAACCCGCAGATCCGTGGCGATCTGGTGCGCGGCGGCGATCACATCACGCTTCCCGCGGTCGCGACGAGCGGCTCCGCTTCGAAGAACTGAGCTCAGGCGCTCGGCCTACTTGAGGCCGTGCAGGCGCAGCCGATCGTGGAGGTTCGTCCGCCGGATGCCGATGCGTCGGGCGGTTGCGGAGACGTTCCAGGATTCTTCCTCGAGTTTGCGCCGCAAGTATTCCTTCTCCACAGCGTTGCGGAACTCGCGCAGGTTCTCGATCGCGAAGAACGAGCCCCGGTCGTCATTCGTGGGCTCTGCAGCCGCGCGCTGAGGGCGTGCGAGCGATTCGAGGCCGTCGACGTCGATCTCGCCTTCGTCGAGCAGGAGTGCCGCTGCCCGCACCAAGCTGCGGAGTTGGCGCACGTTCCCTGGCCAGGGTTGCGCCACGAGCCATGAGCGCGCGGCCTCCGAGAACGCGAGTTCGCGCGGTTTCTCGGCGAGCTCTTCCTCGAGGAAATGCTCGGCGAGCAAGACGACATCGTCACCCCGTTCGCGGAGTGGCGGCACGACGAGTTCGACGCCGCGAATGCGGTAGTAGAGATCCTCGCGGAAGCTCCCGTCCTCGATCGCGGCAGCAAGGTCGCGGTTGGTCGCCGTGACGATGCGGCAATCGAGCTCGCGCGATTCGGCCGAGCCGAGTGGCGTCACGCGGTGCTCTTGGAGGACGCGCAACAGGCGAGCCTGGAGCGAGGCAGGCATCTCGCCGATCTCGTCGAGGAAGACCGTACCGCTGGCCGCCTGGACGAACAGCCCGTCGCGTGCTCGATCGGCACCGGTGAACGCTCCCTTCGCATGACCGAAGAACTCGGCCTCGATCAGGGTTTCGGGGATCGCGGCGCAGTTCGTCGCGACGAAGCGATCGCGATAGCGCTTCGATCGCAAGTGGAGCTGCCGGGCGATCAGTTCTTTGCCGGTTCCGTTCTCGCCGCTGATCAGGACCGGGATGTCGGAGTCGGCGATGCGGTCGAGCTTGTCCTGGAGCGAAGTGATGGCCGCGGAGTGTCCGAGGATGCGCCAGCGGTCGAGGGCATGGTGGCGCAGTTCCCGGTTCTCGAGCGTCAAGGCGCGTCGCTCGAGACACAGGCGTGCGGTCGTCAGCAGGCGGTCGAGGCCGATCGGTTTTTCGAGGTAGTCGGTCGCGCCGGCCTTCATCGCCTGAACCGCGGTCTCGACCTTCGTTTCCGCGGTTACGACGACGATCGTCGGCGGCGGATCGAGGGCGAGCATCGACGGGATGAGGTCGAGTCCGTTGCCATCCGGCAGGCCCACGTCGAGGAGGCAGAGGCTCGGACCGAGTTTCGTGAGTGTGTCCCGTGCCTCGGCGATCGTCGCCGCACCCTGGACGCGGAAGCCCTCGGCTTCGAGGATCGCGCAGAAACTCTCCCGAATGTCGCGCTCGTCCTCGACGACGAGGATGCGCGAGGAGGCGGCGGCAGCATCGGCGGTCATCCGCGGCAGTGTAGCGGCAGGGACGCGGTGTCCCCGAGGAGATTGCGAAACCGCCCGATCGCGGTCGACCTGGTGTGACGCGGTGCCGAAACCGCGCTGCGATCGCTCGGTCCCGTGATCGCCGCTCACGGCGCGCGAACTCGGCCCTTTCCCGCGACCGATCTCCGCTTCGTGGGGTAGGCTACTCGCGGACGCGTCCGGAGCGGATCTCCCCCGGTGTTTCCGTCTTCTTGACGCGTTCGACGCAAGCCACTTAGGATTGGGCCCCTTCCTTGTGCGGGAGTGACCCAACCTGTTTCCAGTTACCGACCTGGAGCTGGTAGTGGTCCGGCATTCGTCCCCGTAGCAAGAGCCCCATATCCGCCGCGCTCAAGGAGCCTGCACAGATGGTCCACGGTTTCGGCAGAAGCCTCCTCGTCTTCTCGACGTCGCTGCTTTTCAGCGCTACTTCCCTTCTCGCTCAGGACGCCAAGGAAGCGTTCCAAGAAGGCGTTCGTCTTCTTCGACTCAACCAGAATGAGGAAGCGCTGGTCAAGTTCCGCGAGGCCGTCAGCGCCAACCCGTCCAACGAAGAGGCCTATCAGCTCTGGAAGGACACGCAGAGCCGAGTCTGGGCCGCGATGATGGAGAAGGACGAGTTCGCGAACATCGCGACGCACTTCCTGCGACTCGCGCAACTCGAGCGTCAGCGCATGAGCGCGGATGCCGATGCGATCCAGGCACTCGTCAAGAAGTCGCTGTCCGCGGACTACAACGAGCGCAGCGCGGCCAATGCCGAGCTGATGTCCAAGCACGGTGAGTATGCGGTTCCGTTCCTCGTCGACGCGCTCGGCAACGCCGACAACGACGCCGAACAGAGCTACGCGATCCTCGCACTCGACCGGATCGGTCGCGCGGCGACCCTGCCTCTCCTCGCGGTTCTCCAGAGCGAGAGCGCGCTGCTCCGTCGCAACGCGGCAGCGGCCTTGCTCTACATCGAAGATACCCGCGCTTTGCCTGCACTCCTCGCACTCGCGGCGAACGACGAGGATGCAGCCGTTCGCGAAGTCGCTGCACGCGGCGTGGCGAAGCTCGGCGGTTCGGCCGACGCATCCGCGGTCGATACCTACCTCTCGCAGTGCGAGGGATATCTGACCGGTAAGAACAGCCAGCTGCGTGACGGCGACATCCGCCCGGTCCTCTGGAGCTGGCAAGAAGGCAAGCTCGTCCCACGCGACGTGCCGGCCGCGATCTTCCCGTACGAACTCTCGAAGGACTTCGCGTATCGCGCTCTGGACGTGGATCCGCAGAGCGAAGCCGCTGTCGTCGCGCTGACGCGCGCCTACTCGGCGATCAAGGCCGTAGTCGCCAATGCGGACGGCGACGAAGCGCTCGCCGGTGTCGCAGCCAAGCTGCCCCAGATCGACGATGCGATGTTCGCTGCAGGTCCCGCCGTCGTGCGTGCGGCCTACGCGGCCAACGTCTCCGACGGTCTCGTGCCGGCCGCAAAAGAAGCCCTCGATGTCCTCGCCAAGGTCGAGGATCCGAGCGACCTCCAGGGTTCGCCGCTTCTCGAGAGTCTCGAGAGCAACGACAAGCGTCTGCGCTACGGCGCGGCGATCGCGCTGAGCTCGATGGGGGCGAAGCTCGAACCCCAGAAGCGTCAAGAAGTCATTGCCGCGCTCGGCGACGCGGTGCGCGAGCAGAGCCGTCGCATCGTTCAGGTCATCGACTCGAGCGACGCTGCGGACGGAATCGCACGCAACGCGAGCAGCGGTGCCAAGGGACTCGTCGTCGAGGCCTCGAAGAGTGCGCTGACCGAACTGCCGATGCTCACGCGCTTCCCACCCGACGTCCTCGTGCTCGAAGAGAAGCTCGACAACCTCCTCGTGGACGACGTCCTCCGCTGGATGGCAAAGCGCCCCGAGCGCTTCGCGAGCACCAAGGTCGTCCTCATCACGAAGGACAAGGCTGCCGCCGAGCAGACTTGGGGCGACAAGATCAATGGCTACATCGAAGGTGGCTTGAGCGTCGAAGGCCTGCGGGCCGCGGTCGACACCGTGCTCGACGGCGTGCCGTTGCGGAACGACGAAGCGGATCAGGTCGCGGCGAAGGCCGCGGACGCGATCTCGAAGCTCGATCCGAAGGTCTACCCGGTCGCGGACGCATCGGCGCAGCTGATCGAAGCCGCCGGCCTCAAGGAAGCCGTCGCGGTCGCCTCGCTCGAAGCCCTCGCGAATGCCGGTGGTGCCCAGCAACTCGCTGGCATCGTGTCGATCCTCGAAGCGCGCAAGGGCGAAGCGAGTGTCTGCAAGGCCGCTTGCGACGCACTCGGACACATCATGTCGCGAGCGGGGATCGCCGATCAGGCGGCCATCGACGCGCTCAGCGCGATCGCGAAGGGTGAAGACCAGGCTTGCCGCACGGCGGCGATCACGGCTCTGGGCCGTGCTCCGATCCTGCCCGGCATGCGCGCCAAGCTGATGCGCGACCTGCGCGTCGATCCGGGCGTCGG
>JAGQQW010000277.1 GCA_020426005.1 Planctomycetota bacterium
TCAGGGCGACGCTTCGTGGTCTCCGATGACTCGCTGCAGATAGGCACGGATGAAGCGCCATTCGCGCTCGAGCGTCGAGATCGAAATCCCGAGTTCCGCCGCGGTCTCCTGTGCGGTCAAGCCGACGAAGTAGCGCAGGTTGACGATTTCGCCTTTGCGCGGATCGGTCGATTCGAGCGCGCGTACGGCCTCGTCGACCGCGATGACGCGGTCGTCGGGCGGTTCGATGACGAGATCGACATGGTCGAGGTCGACCTGCTCGCGACTCCCGCCGCGCTTCTTTGCCTTCCGCCTACGCGCGGCATCGACCAGGATGCGCCGCATCGCGATCGCCGCGCTCGCGAAGAAGTGCCGTCGATTCTCGAACTCATCGTGGCCTCGCCCGAGCACGCGGAGCCATGCTTCGTGGACGAGTGCCGTCGGCTGGAGCGTCGAACCGCTCGGCTCCTTCTGCATGCTGGCCCGCGCCAAACTCCGTAGTTGCTCGTAGACCGCCTCGAGCAGCTGCCCGGAGGCCTCGGAGTCCCCGCTGCTCAGTCGGGCCAGCAATTTGGTGATGGGGGAATCGGGCTCGGACATAGGGCAACCATGACCAAGCGTACAGTGCAGAATACTCGCGTGTACGGAGACTCCCCAGAACACGCACGCGACCGACGACGGAGGATCGAGGAGGTTTTCCACGAAGCAGCGGATCTGCCGACGACGGCCCGGATTCGCTTCCTCGACGACGCGTGCTCGAGCGGCGTCCTTGCCGGTGATCGTGACGCGAGACACGAGCTCGACGAGCTTCTCGCGATCGATGCGGGCGATTCCTTCGAAGTCGAAGTCCCGCATCGCGGGACGGCTCCTCGATCGATCGGACCGTACGAGTTGCTGCGCGAACTCGGCAGTGGCGGAATGGGAACCGTGTATCTCGCGCAGCAACGAGTACCAGTCGTGCGACTCGTCGCCGTCAAACTCATGACCGCACGGATGCCGACATCGTCGCTCACTTCGCGCTTCGATATCGAACGGCGTGCTTGCGCGCGCATGCATCATGCGGGGATCGCGAAGCTCTTCGATGCCGGCACGACGACCGACGACAGGCCGTACTACGTCATGGAGTACGTCGTCGGAAAACCGCTACTCGAACATTGCAGGGAAACGCGCGCGGATCTCGACGATCGGCTGCGACTGTTCATGGAGATCTGTCGCGCGGTCCATCACGCACATCAGAAAGGTGTCCTGCACCGAGATCTCAAACCCGCAAACATTCTCGTCGATACGCAGGAGGATCCACCCACTCCGAAGATCATCGACTTCGGTGTCGCCAAGTGGATGCATGACAGCGATACGACTTCGGGGACACCGACGATCGGAGGCGAGCTCGTCGGAACGCCCGAGTACATGAGTCCCGAGCAGGCTGGCGGGCTCCCGTTGGATACTCGAAGCGATGTCTACTCGCTCGGCGTCGTGTTGTTCGAGCTCGTCACGGGCAAACGCCCCTTCGAGAGCCGAACGAGTCGTCTCGATGTCTTGCGCGCGATCGGGGAGCAGCCTGCTCCTCGAGCCAGTCGCGTCGCGTCGACCGAATGCAGTGAGCGACGCCTGCGTGGGGACATCGACTCCATCCTCGAGAAGGCGCTCGCCAAGGAACCCGAACGTCGCTACCAGAGCTGTTCCGAATTCGCCTCTGACATCGGACGCTTCTTGACGGGAGAAGCCGTGGAGGCCTGCCCTCCGTCGCGCTGGTATCGCTTCCAGAAGCTCTTGCGCCGACATCGGGGTGCCGCAGCGGGAATCGCGGTCGGCATCGTTGCACTCGCGAGTGGCACCGCAATCGCCATCTGGCAAGCTCGCCGCGCACACCACCATCTGACCGAGTATCGGCGGATGACCGACGTCAAACGCGCACGCGACCTTCTCGCGCGCGCGGAGGGCGATCTCTGGCCGGCATCTCCCTCCATCGTGCGTGACCTCGCCGAGTGGCTCGAAGAAGCACGCGCGCTGATCGATCGGAAAGCCGATCACGTGGCGCGAATCGCAGAACTCGAGCGCGCACTTCGCGGGTCGCAAACGGAATCGGAACGCACCGATCTCGGCTGGCAACGCGAAACGCTAGAAGGTCTGATCCTCGACACCGAGAAGCTCCAACGAGTCGATCTTCACGGCCCGACCATCGCGTCGGTCGAGGCACGGTTGCAAACAGCCACGAACATGGTCGCAACGACGATCGATGCGCATCGCGCAGCGTGGGACCTCGCGCAAACGACGATTGCGGACGAACGACTCTGTCCGCTGTATCGCGGCTTCGAGTTGCCCGAGCAACCAGGACTCGTGCCGCTCGGCCGCAACGAGGCGACGACGCTCTACGAGTTCTGGCATGTCGGCTCCGGAATCGCACCCGCTTGGTCGCCGAACGGCAGCATTCGCATCGAACGCGACACGGGAGTCGTGCTCGTGCTGGTCCCGGGCGGCGAGTTCCACATGGGCGCGGTCACGAGTCGTCAGGACGGCGAACACAACGTCGACCCACACAGTGGACACGTGAGCCGACCCGTTCATCAGGTTCGCCTACGACCGTTCTTTCTGTCCCGCTTCGAGATGACGCAAGGCCAGTGGAAGCGTTGGACGGGCGACAATCCATCGCGTCTCCAACCCGTAGCGAGCGTGCGCGGCAAGGTCACGACATGGACCAACCCGGTCGAGCGAACGACCTGGACGCAGGCGTCGCGTGTGCTACGCCAGATCGGGCTCGCACTTCCGACCGAAGCGCAATGGGAATACGCGTGCCGCGCTGGCACGGAGACGATCTTCGAGTGCGGAGATGAACTCGACTCGGTGCGCAACGTGCAGAACCTCGCCGATGCGGCATCGCGTTCGAGCATCGGCGGCGCTTGGGCACCCGATCCCGACACGGACGATGGATACGCACTCCATGCGCCAGTCGGGTCGTTCGCGCCCAATCGCTGGGGTCTCTTCGACATGCATGGCAACGTCGCCGAGTGGTGCGCCGACGCGTTCCTCTCGTACGACATCCCGGTACGCGGCGGGGATGGTCTTCGCGCGACGCAGACAGATGTCGACTCACGGGTAGCGCGTGGCGGGTCGTTCTACTTCGCGGCCGTCAACGCACGATCTGCCGAACGGCATCGCTACTCCCCCGAGACGATGTCGGGATTCGTCGGCGTGCGACCCGCACTCGCAGTGCGTTCTACTCGCTGATCTCTCGGATCGGGCAGTTCGAAGAAAAACCGGTCACAAACGCGATCGCGTCTCCGCTCTGGGTGGTGATCCCAGAACACCATTCGGAACTCCCGAGGAGACGATCATGAACAAGCCTTTCATCGCGTGCGTGCTTGCACTCGGTATCACCGCATCCATCCCGGCATCCATCATCGCGCAGAGCGGGCAGCGACTGCGTTTCGAGATTCCGTCCGGGCAGACGACCACCGGAACGACGAGCGACAATGCAGCGTCGACGGTCGCTGTGACGGTTGGTGGAATCGGCACGACGACGGTCTCACCTCCCAAGGGCGCGAGTTCGAAGGACGTCGTCGATTCCCTGGTCGATGCTCTGAAGCGCGACGGCTACACGGTCACGCGCGACGGCGACCACGGGTTCTTCGTCGATGAAGGCCCACGCGGCAAGCCGATCGACAATGGCGGTGGGATCGGTGGAACGGACACCGGCATCCAAGGAGTCAAGACGCGCATCGATCCGCCGTCGAATCCGAAAGCAAAACCAGGTGCGAAGAAGAACGGTGGACAAATCCCGTTGCCGGTTCCGAAGCAGGCGACGAGCCGCGCGTCGAAGGCCGGCAGTATCCAAGTCGACGCCGAGGTCGAGCGAATCGAGAACGGCAAGCCCGTCCGCATTCACGTTCAGGTCGTCGTGCCGATCAACCCGGGGGACAGCGCGGACGACATCGAGAAGCGCGCGCGTGCGGCACTCGAGGCCAAGGGCCTGATGCCACGTGACGTCACCGTTCCGTCCAATCTCGATGGACGCACACTCACGACGGCATTCGGGATCGACCGCACGGTTACCGGAGACCCGGTCTTCGAGCTGCGTTACGACGCCTTGCTCCCGCCGGAGTTTCGCTGGCAACCCGAGTGCTGGATCGGCACGACGCCGCCACTCGGCACGACCGAGGAAGGCACGGGAAGCATGCCGCGCGAGCCGTGGCTCTACGGCGGCGATCCCTTCCTCGGAATGCCATGTCCGCTCTTCGTCGAGGTCGGTCCCCAGAACGTCCTCGGCGGCCTGTTCCTCGGTTCGCAACGCATGGAGCTGCCGCTACCGTCCCTCGGTCCGGACAGCTACATGTTCGTCGATCCGTTCTCGAGCATCTTCTTTCCACTGCCGTTGCCGCAGAACGGCCGCATGCAGGTCCAGCTTCCACTTCCGCCCGACCCGCAGCTCGCCGGCATCGACCTGATGTTCCAGGCCGTCGTGCTCGACGTCCCGCGCGTGCAGTTCGCAACGACCAACCGGCTCGTCGTGCACCCGATGCAACGCCGCTGATCGCGTGCTGCGTTCCCGGAGAAGTTGCCGATCGCGACTTCGCCCGCCACGCGAAGTCGCGCGACTGCTTCAATGGGCATGCCCCGCCACAACCGTCCCCGAGACGACTGGAGGCCAAGCCCATGATCGCGCTGTCGCAGCATCGCATTCTCCTGATGGTCGCGCTCACCTGCGCCATGGTCGTCGCTCGACCGGGATCGACCCAAGCAGCAGCACGTCAGAGTGACGAGACAACCGTGAAGTTGTCAGAGATCCACGTCCGGGTCACGTGGACAGACGGAACCCCCGCGAAACGCCGCGGCCTGGAACTCTTTCAGCCAGCATTGTCGAACTGCTTCCTGCGAACGATCTACGGCGTGACGGACGACAACGGCCGCTGCGTCCTGCGAGCGGCACCGGGTGTCGATTCCATCCTCTACCTGCATGGCAACGGACCGCCGAAGCGCCTCGTGCCAAACTCGCCGGACGAGGCTCCGCTCTCGGTCGACATGATGCTCGAGCGAGGCCGTGTCGTTGTCGGGCGCGTCGTCGACATCGATGGTCACCCCGTCGCAGGCGCAGCGATCCTGCTCGCTGAGAACGCTGGTGGCACGCGCGTGGTCGAAGTCACGCAATCCGATCGCGAAGGTCGCTACCGCGTCCAGCTGAGTGGGTCGCAGGACATCGCAGCCCACAAGGACGGACATGTCGACTCTTGGACCTACACGACCTTCGGGAACACGACCCCGGAGATGACCCTCGAGATCCCTCTGCGAGGCCCCGCCGCTCGAGTCGAGGGCATCGTGACCGACGTCGACGGAACTGCGATTGCCGGAGCGCAAGTCCTGATCGGGCAAGAACGACGGTCCACGATCGGACGGATCGTCGAAGCCCCGCCACCGTTCCATGCACGATCAGCGCCACCTGCGAGAGTCCTCACCGATGCCCACGGGCGGTTCGTCGTGAACACACTGTCGCCCGACAGGACGCTGGTCGCGGTCCGTGCGCTCGGGTTCGCGCCGTGGTCCGAGCATCGTGCATTCACCGCTGGGCGAACGACGGATCTCGAACTCCGTCTCGAACGCGGCGCCCGTGTTCGAGGCATGGTTACGGATGCCCTCGGCAAGCCGGTCGCCGGCGCACTGATTCTTCAAGGAGAGCGCTATGGCTGCTTCCTAGGCAACCAATCTCGAACGGACACGAACGGTCGTTTCGAGATCACGTCGTTGCCGATCGATACGTTCTCTCTGACCGCATCGTCGAAGAATGTCGGCCGTGTCCACCGGATCTTCGAGACCGTCGGTGCAGGAGAAGAGTTCGAATGGCACCCCTTCCTCGGCGCGGGCCCCGGGGTATCCGGACGACTCGCCGACGCATCTGGAAAAGCACTGACTGATTGGTCGATCAGCTTGCTGTTCCCGATCGACGACTACAACGAACGCGGGCTCTACACGACGACGAACGACGCCGGAGTCTTCCACTTCCGGGACGTTGGCAAGCGCGAATATCGACTCGAAGTGCGCGGGCCTCGGGCACGCTTCGTGTCCGCGGTGCGCGACGGCATCAGCGCGAGCAGCGCGCCGTTGTCGCTGCGCCTCACCGAAGAGCAGATGCCACTTTCGACCATTCGCGGCAAGATCGATCTCGGCGATAGCCGCGACTCGAAAACGCTCACACTTCTGAAATCCGAGGACAAGACCCTGTTCGG
>JAGQQW010000278.1 GCA_020426005.1 Planctomycetota bacterium
CACGCAAGGTGCAGATGGTCTTCCAAGATCCTTACGCGTCGCTCGATCCGAGAATGACCGCGTTCGATCTCGTTACCGAGCCGCTGCGGATCTTCGGTGGCTATTCGAAACACGAGCGACGCCTCGAAGCGACTCGCTTGATGCTCGCGGTCGGGCTCGACCCGCGCTTCCTCAATCGTTATCCGCACGAGTTCTCGGGTGGGCAGCGCCAGCGTCTCGGTATCGCACGAGCACTCGCGCTCGAGCCAGCGCTGATCCTGCTCGACGAGCCCGTGAGTGCGCTCGATGTCTCGATCCAGGCGCAGGTCCTCAACCTACTCGCCGAACTCCGCGGCGAACGAGGGCTCGCGTATCTCTTCATCGCGCACGACCTCGCGGTCGTGCGTCATCTCTGCGAACGAGTCGCGGTGATGTACCTCGGTCGCATCGTCGAGATCGGTCCGAAGAAAGCGATCTTCGAATCAGCGCGTCATCCGTACACGCGCGCACTTCTCTCGGCGGTTCCGATTCCGGACCCGAAGCTGGCGCGCATGCAGGATCGCACCTTGTTGCGCGGTGATCCGCCGTCGCCCGATCGTGAGCGCGTTGGTTGCGCGTTCGCGTCGCGCTGTGCCTTCGTGCAAGAGCGATGCAGGCACGAGGAACCGCAACTCGAAGGGGAAGAGCACGGAGTTGCGTGCTTCTTCCCCTGTTGAAGAGACCCTGCGTCCGTACGGTTCAGCGAACGCCGTAGTACGCGCTGAGGAACGAACTGTGCAAGACGTTCGTGGCCTTGTTCGAGCCACCGGTCGCGGTGCAGCCGCCGTGCGTGTGAATGCCGACCGCGTAGTAGCTCGAGTACCAGACCGGGCCACCGCTGTCACCGCCCGTCGAGTCGATGCGGTAGTAGACGGTATTGCCGATCACCGACGTGATCGACCCACCATGCGTCTTCTGTGCGAAGTTGCGCGTGCCCGACGCCGAGCCGTAGCCGCCTCGGTAGACGTAACGCCCCGAACTCGGTGCCGCGAGGCGGAAGTACGCGCCTTGGCGGAGGTAGGGATTGCCGTTGACGCGGTAGACGCCCCAATCGTTGCCGACGCCGCCATTGGAGTAGCGTCGAGTCGTCGAGATCCACGAGTATTGATCGGCCGATGGCGGGTTGCGACGACCGCCCGAGGAAGTCGATGTCGGAACGTTGTATTGCGACGTGACCGCGGATGCACCACTGAGGCAGTGGCCTGCGGTGACGTGCCCGCCACGCGACGTGGAGACCAGCCAACCGGTGCAGATGTAGTTCGAGGTTCCCTTGCGGATGATCAAGCGGCACATCGGTCGATGGGACGAGAGCCAACGGTTGTCGGCCGTGCCGCAGATCGACATCGGGTCGGCGATGAGCGGCATCGTGATCGACATCGCAGCGAGCCGAACGCTCGGCTTCGTACCGGGTGCCGCGATCACCCGCACGCGGAGTGCAGGGCCGTTGAAGTACGCGGAGACGATGCGTCCCGCGTCGACGTCTTTCGATGTGAGGATCTGCGAGTCCTGATCGAGGAGCGATGTGATCTCGATCGAGCAGCCTGTGGGCAGATCGATCGCGTCGAAGTCGACACCGAGGGATTCCGCCCCCTGCTTGTAGACGATCGTCTCCGCGGTCGGCACCGAGATCGTCAGGCCGTTGAAGATGCCACCGAGTCGCTCGGAGAGTGGCGCGACGTCGCCGAACTTCGGCAACGGAAGGGGGGACTCACCCGAGTTCGCGAGCGGCGTGACCGCCGTGACGAGTTGAGCGAGAACGGGTGAGGTGAGGATCGCGAAGGTCGCGAGAGAGCGGACGATACTGCGCATCGGAGTGTGTGCTCCTTGTCCAAAAAGGTCATCCGGGCGAGGTGGTCCCGGCGAAGGAGCGACACGGTAGTGGGCAATCTTTGGGTGACAAGATGCCACGTGGACAATTTGTCTCGCCCACGCCGTGAGGCGTATTCCGTCGGCATCACTCACTCGAAGCGTGCCCGACTTTTTCAACGCGCTGTTAGTTTAGGCGTGATCGAGGTGGCATGTTCGAGACCGACAGGAAAGCCAGGAACGAGAAGACCGCGCGAGGGGCCAAGTTCTGGATCGTGCGAGCTGCTTGGATCCTCGTTCTCGGCGCGATCCTGTTTGCGATCGTGCGTGCGTTTCACGAGGACGCCGTGCTCGTCGATGTCGCGACGATCCGCGTCGATACGATCCTTGAGACGGTCGCGGACGACGGGCACACGCGTGTTCGCGAGCGCTACACCGTGCATGCGCCGCTTGGCGGGAGCTTGACGAGAACCGCGCTCGTCGCGGGTGATCATGTCGAAGCCGGAGTGACGACGATTGCGCAGTTCGTTCCGACACCGCCCTCCATCTTGGACGCGAGGAGTCGTGAACAGGCTCGTGCGACACTCGAACGAGCGTCTGCCGCACTCGACGCGGCGCGTGCGCGACACCGCCAGTCGGAAGCCGACAAGTCGCTCGCGGACAAGGAACTCGCGCGAGTTCGCGGATCGTTCGAAGCCGGATTGGCATCGGAGCGCGAACGGGATGCGGCTGAGAACGCAGCGCAGCGTGCGCGCGAAGGGCTCTTGGCCGACGAGTTTGCGGAACAGGTCGCCGCACACGAACTCGAAGTCGCGCGCGCGATGCTACGCGAGCCACGCGCCTCGGATTTCGGTCAGGACACTGGCGCTCGTGATCACCAAGACGAAGGTGGGGGCGATGTGCGCATCGCGCTGACCTCACCGATCGACGGCAGCGTCCTGCGAGTCTTCGAGGAGAGTGCTCGGGCAGTTCCTGCTGGGACGCCGATCGTCGAAGTCGGCAACACGCAGCGTCTCGAGATCGTCGCCGAGTTCTTGTCTCAAGACGCCGTGCGCGTGGAGCCCGGCATGGACGCGCGGATCGTCGGGTGGGGAAGTGATGCGCAGCGTCCGCTCGCTGCGCGCGTTCGCGTCGTCGAGCCCGGCGGCTACACGAAAGTCTCGGCGCTCGGAGTCGAAGAACAGCGCGTCCGCATCATCCTCGATCCGCAGGGAGCCGATCCGGAATGGTCGCGTTTCGGCGACGGATACCACGTCGAGGTCGAGATCCTCTTGTCGGAGGCGAAAGGCGTCGCTGTCGTGCCATCGGGAGCCCTCTTTCAACAAGGCGAATCGTGGCACGTCTTCGTCGTCGATGGCGATGTCGCGCGCGATCGCGTGCTCCGAATCGGACGTCGGTCCGGACTCCGTGCCGAAGTGCTCGATGGGCTTCGAGTCGGAGAGCAGGTCGTTCTGTACCCGGACGCACTCGTGAGTGACGGTTCGCGCATCGCCGCGCAGCGCAGCGACGCGTGATCTCGGCCCGAAGGCCCGAGCGGATACCGTCGCGTCAGAGGCCGATCACGAGCGCGCCGCCGTTCGTCGTGCGCAACATCTGCATCTGACACGGGGTCGTGCGGCAGTTGAAATACACGCCGACGAACTGCTGATAGACGTTCGCGCCGAGCAGGTTGCGATCGTTGGGGATCTGATACGTGACCGTGTCTTGGTAGCGCGTGCCCATCCAAGGCATCACGTCAGCGAAGATCGGGATCGTGTAGAGGATGCAGTTCGTGGGCTGGATACTCGAAAACTGCGGGATCGTCACGCTGACCTGCTGAGTGCCCGTGAGCAGGACCGGGATGTCCATGCTGACCGGCGTCTGGCTGTTGGGGCCCGTGTAGGTGATGGTGAACGACGCGCCGATGCGCGGAACGTCGCGCGAGTTGAGGAGCGGTGGGGGTGCGGCTCCGCAACCGGTCCCGATGCGGGTGAAGGACGCTGTCTGCGCAGTGATGGATCCGGCGACGAGCAATGCGGCGAGAGGCGTCGCGAAGCGTCGTGCGAGGCGGCGGACGGAGTGGACGAGGTGGTTCATGAGGACCGTGCTCCCGAAGATCGGGGTTCGCAAAAGTGCTTGCTGAGTTTGAGCGCTTGCCCCTGGTAGTGCGAACCCTGTCCGTCCTCTCCATAGGCGCGGTCCGGCGCTTCGGACGACCGGTAGAACTGTAGCCGGAAGAACGCCTGCCCATCCTCGACGACGAAGGGCACGTCGTGCGGGCGCACTTCGAGGACGGCACGGGTGCCACGTGGTTCTCCGAACCCGTTGTCGAAGAAGCCGGCGTAGTTGGTCCGCAACTCGCCGATGCCAACGTCATAAGGCAGCATCACGGCCGCGTAGTCGCGGGGGATCCGCACGCGCTCTTTGCTCGCGAAGATATAGAACTCCTCGGGCTCGACGATCAGTCGCCCGTCGCGCGGTGCTTCGATGGGTTCGAAGAACTCGTGCGGGTCGTGGACGCCCTCCTTGGTCATGTCGAGCACGCCGGTGAAGCGCTTCGCGCGCCACCCGATGTAGCGCGAGATCTCGCGATCCTCGGCGAGAGCGACGCCCATCGTGAGCCCGCCCGACCGCGGGTCGAAGCCGGTGCGCAGTGCCGTACCGGCGTCATCGAAGAGCAGCGGTGTTTCGTCGTGCAACCTGCGGAGGTCCTCACCAGGCAGAGCTGCGTCGCCGCGAAGGAAGCGAAGCTGATTCAGCGCGAGTCCGGTCTGCACCCGGATCGTGAACGAACGAGGCACGATCTCGAGGTAGAGCGGTCCGTGATAGCCGGGCGTCACCGCTTCGAACCGATCCCCGTGGTCGGCGAGCAGGCGCGTGAACACGTCGAGCCGGCCCGTCGATGACTTTGGATTGCTGTGTGCCTCGACGTCGTCCGGCAACGCGAGTTGCTCGAGCAGCGGGACGAGGTAGCAGTGGCCCCGCTCGAGGATCGCACCTTCTTCGAGGGAGAACGTGAAGAGGCGCAGGTCGCGCAAGCGCTCTTCGACCGTGCACCGTTCGGGCAGGAATCCCGCGCGCACGCGATGGCAGACGGTGCCGAGCCGCAGGTCGAGGCTCGCCGGTTGCACCTGTCCGCCTGCGACAGGTTGGCTCGCATGGATCGCTCCCTGTTCGAGGAGCCTGCGGATTTGCTGCCGTACGAGGATGCCGGAGGACATGCGGGGATCCTACCAGCGCGTCGTCGTGGCTTCGACGCCGTGCCTTCGCTATCGTCTGCGGCCTTTTCGAGGCGAGCGACTCGAAGCGTGCGGCCGGTTCGGTGCCGTGCGGCCCAGTCGTTCCACGAGCCGTTCTTCGACCCGAAGGGTGCCGATGAAGATCCACGAATACCAAGCCAAGCAGTTGCTCGCGCGCTTCGGCGTAGCCGTCAGCGAGGGCGTACTCGTTACCGACGCGAACGAAGCGGGGCCTGCCTGGGACCAGCTCGGTACGCCCCTCGCGGTCGTCAAGGCCCAGATCCACGCCGGTGGTCGTGGCAAGGGCGGTGGCGTCAAACTCGCGCGCAGTCGGGAAGAGACGATCGCCGAGGCGACCCGCATGCTCGGGATGAACCTCGTGACCCACCAGACCGGTCCCGAAGGCAAGATCGTGCAGCGCGTGTGGATCGAGAAGGGCAGCGATATCGCGCGTGAGCTGTACCTCGCGATGACGGTCGATCGCGTCTCGGGCAAGCCGGTGATGATGGCGAGCCGCGAAGGCGGGGTGGAGATCGAAGAAGTCGCGGAGAAGACTCCCGAGAAGATCTTCAAGGAGACCATCGAACCGTGCCTCGGCATGCAGCCGTATCAGGCGCGCAACCTCGCGTTCAAGCTGGGTCTCGAAGGCACGCAGGTCCGCGAAGCGACCAAGATCATCCTCGGTCTCGCGCGCTGCTTCATGGAGTGCGATTGCTCGATCGCCGAGATCAATCCGCTGATCGTGACGACCGAGGGGAACGTCAAGGCGCTCGACGCCAAGATCAACTTCGACGACAACGCTCTCTACCGGCACAAGGATCTCGAAGAGCTGCGCGACTTGACGGAAGAAGACGCGAAGGAGATCGAGGCCAGCAAGTACGACCTCAACTACATCGCGCTCGACGGCAACATCGGTTGCATGGTCAACGGCGCCGGCCTCGCGATGGCGACGATGGACGTCATCAAGGCGCACGGTGGTGAGCCCGCCAACTTCCTCGACGTCGGTGGTTCGGTCACCAAGGAAGGCGTCGTCGGCGCGTTCAAGATCCTGCTCTCCGACAAGAACGTCGAAGCGATCATGATCAACATCTTCGGTGGCATCGCGAAGTGCGACGTCATCGCGCAAGGC
>JAGQQW010000027.1 GCA_020426005.1 Planctomycetota bacterium
CGAACTCCCGGTGATCGTCTTCAGTTCGCATACCGAGCGAGGTGCCGCGATGACGCTGCGCTCTCTCGCAGCCGGTGCGGACGACTACCTCGCGAAGCCGGCGGAACTCGCCGACAGTGAGGCCATCCGCCGCGAGCTCAGAGATGGGATCATCTCCCGCATCGACGCGCTCGTGCGCCGCAACGCCCCAGCTGCGCTGCCGTCTCTCCCGAGCGAAACGTATCGAGCGATCGCGTCGAAGCGCAACACGTCGCCAATCGACTTGGTCGTGATCGGAGCGTCCACGGGCGGGCCCGATGCACTTGGGACTGTCCTTCAAGGTTTGCCGGCGGATCTGCCCGTTCCGGTGCTCGTCGTCGTGCACATCCTTCCGATGTTTTCGCGACTCCTTGCCGAACAGCTCGACGCGAAATGCCCATTGGAGATTCGCGAAGGCATATCCGGCGGGCACGTCGAGCCCGGCGTCGTCTGGCTCGCTCCTGGGGCCAAGCACATGTTCGTCGAGAAGGGCGAGGGTGGCCTCACGGTCGCACTCAATCGATCGGCGCCGGTCCACGGTTGCCGCCCGGCGGTCGACGTGCTCTTCGAGAGCGTCGCCAAGACGACCGGCGCCGGGGTGCTCGGCGTGATCTTGACCGGCATGGGTGAGGACGGGTGCACGGGTGCTGCCGCGATCCGTGCGCAGGGTGGCCAGATCCTCGCGCAGGACGAGGCGACCTCGGTCGTTTACGGCATGCCCCGAGCCGTGGTCGAAGCCGGCATCGCCGACGAAGTGCTGCCGCTGCAAGAGATCGCAGGCGTGATCGAGCGCCGTGTGAGGAAAACGCGCGTTCGGGTCTGACCAGGCTCGCGCGGCCGGGCCTGGACGCCTATCGTTCGGCGCTTTTCGATCCTCACGCGAGAACCCGAATCGTGAAGCACATCGCCCTGTCCGCGCTCAGCGCTTGCCTTCTCCTCTTGACGTCTTGCAGCAAGAACCCCCACGCAGCGCTCATGGAGGAGTCGACGGCTCAGATGACCAAGCTCGTCGAGACGTTGGAAGGCGTCAAGGACAAGGCGGGCTGGGAGGCCGCCAAGCCGAAGCTCGAGACCGTGATGACGACGATGGACCGCATCGGTAAGGACGTCAAGGCGCTCGGTGAACCCGACGAAGCGACCAAGAAGGAGCTCGGCGACCGCGTTTCGAAAGACGTTGCAGGCTTGCAGCAGCGCATGATGCAGGCTGCCATGAAGCTCGCGCAGAACGAGGAAATTGCAGAAGACGTGCAGAAGTTCATGACGGACTTCGGCAAGCGCATGAGCGCCACGAAGTGATGTCACGCCAGCGCGGAGATCCGCCCGTGCGAACGCTCGGGTTTCCGCGAGATTCCGCGCTGACTCTGTGCCATCGTTCCGCCCATGAGCAAGATCACTCTCAAGGGCAACCCGATCACCACCAACGGTGACCTTCCTGCGGCCGGCAACAAGGCGCCGGCCGCGACCTTCGTCAAGCAGGACCTCAGTGAAGCGTCGCTCGCGAGCTACGCGGGCAAGACGAAGGTCCTCAACATCTTCCCGAGCATCGACACGGGCGTTTGCGCACTCTCGGTCAAGAACTTCCAGGAGAAGCTCGCGGGGCGCGACGACGTCGTCGTCCTGCACGTCAGCCGGGACCTGCCCTTCGCGCAGAAGCGCTTCTGCGGCGCCGAGGGCGTCGAAAATGCAGAGACGCTCTCCGCGTTCCGCACCGACTTCGCTCGCGATTATGGCGTCGAGATGACCGACGGTCCGCTCAAGGGTCTCTGTGCACGAGCAGTACTCGTGCTCGACGGCAACGACGTGGTGAAGCACGCCGAACTCGTTCCCGAGATCGCGCAAGAGCCGAACTACGACGCGGCACTCGCGGCGATCTGACTCCGTCAGAAGCGCAGCAGCACGAGTTCCGCGCAGAAGCCGGGGCCGAGCGCGAGGAGTACGCCGTACGAGCCTCGTGGCGGATGGTGCTCCTCGATCGTGTCCTTGAGCACGAGCAGAACCGATGCGCTCGACACGTTGCCGAAGCGTTCGAGGTTGCTCCAAGTCACGGCGAGGTCGTTCTCGGTGAGTCCGAGCGATTCTTGGACCGCAGTGAGGACTTTGGGGCCACCGCTATGGCAGATCCACGCGGAGACATCGTCGCGTTCGAGTCCGTGGCTCGTGAGCAAGGCGTCGACATCGCGTCCGACGTGTTTCCTGACGACCTCGGGCACTGCCGATGAGAGTACGAGCTTGAACCCGTTCTCCGAAACGGTCCAACCCATCACGTCTTCGCTGTCGGGGTAGAAGACCGAGTGGGTCGCGACGATCTCCGGTAGCGTGCCCTCCAACTCATGAGTGCGAGCGAACTCGTCGCCACACAGCACGACGGCGCTCGCCGCATCGCCGAACAGGCCGGTGGCGATCATGTTGGGCACGGAGCGATCGGCTTGTTGGAAGGTCAGTGAGCAAAGCTCGACCGAAAGCAATACGGCTGCCTGACCGGGATAGGCACGGACGTAGTCCGCCGCCCGCGAGAGTCCTGCCGCGCCCGCGACGCAACCGAGTCCGAAGAGCGGCGATCGCCGCAGGTCGGGGCGAAAGTCGAGTCGGTTCATGAGCCGCGCGTCGATCGAAGGAGTCGCGAGTCCGGTCACCGTCACGAAGAACAGTGCGCCGATGTCCGAAGCTTCGAGGCCGGCTCGTTCGAGCGCATCGCGCACGGCGGCTTCGCCGACATCGAGTGCGGTGCCGATCCACGTGTCGTTCGCCTGCCCGAAGGTCTCCATGCGACCGTACTTCTCGAGCGGCAGCGACAAGTGGCGACTCTGGACACGCGTGTTGCCGTGCAGCGCGGCGAGGCGCTTCGAGAACTCGCCGTTTTGATTCCACAAGACTCCGAGTTGTTCGAGGATTTCCTCTTGGCGGTAGCGGTGGCTCGGAAAGGCCGCTCCTACGCTCGCGATTCTCAAGGCGTTTCCTTTCGTCGAATGGTCCATCTCGGGAAGAAGTAGGGCACGCGTGTCCGGTATTCCGCGAATACGTCACCGAAGATCGAGGCGAAGCGCGCTTCTTTGAGCACCGGGCCGGCGAGGCAGTACGCGCCCCAAACCGCGACCAATAGAACTCTGTCCACGGTCCATACCGGTGCGGTGATCAGGATCGCGAAGAACGCGAAGTAGATCGGCTGGCGACACAGCGCGAAGAGGCCGCGAGTTGGCAGCGGGCCATAGCGTGGTGCCCGCCCGCGTGCGACTGCCGACCAGCCGGTCCAGCCGGTCTGGATGCCGAGCCCCGCGTCGAGCATCGACTTCGCGAGCAGGAGCCACGAGGCCCCGTAGAGTGTCGCGCTGACGATCCACAGGGATCCTCGTGGTTCGATGAGCACCGGGCCGACAGGGGACCACAGCGTGAACACGGCGATGAGTTGGATCGAGGCGAACGTCGCGAACAACGTGGTGACGACGTCGCGCCCGAAGTCGCGCGTGAACGGTGCTGTCAAGACACGTTGCCCACGGCGCGACAGGAACCACGAGTGGAGGAGTGGAAACTGGACCGCGAGCAGGATGTCTGCCGCGATGGCCGAAGCGCCCGTGAGCGTGCCTCGTCCGATACGAAGGCCGGTCCAAAGGCCGATCGCCATCCACGCGACGCCGATGGCGAACATCGTGTGACACAGGATGCCGAGTGCCACTGCACCGACGCGAGCGCTTCGCGAGTCTGTGCCTCTCATGCTGCTCGCTCCGCCTTGCGAAACAGCGCGCAGTAGGACACCGCCGTGCTCGACGATGACTGCAATACGAGTCGACGCCGCATGAGGGTTTGCATCACTCGAGGCCGTTCGCCCGTGATTCTCGCGAGAACCAAGGCGTTCTCGCGCCCGACGCGCTCGAGTTCTTCCGGGCGAACGAACAGCGCGGGATCGTGAGTTCCCTTCGGGACGTAGCCGAGTCCTTCGGCGAGATGCACCGCGAGAACGGTTGCACGCTTGCTGCGATTGATCGTGCTCACGTAGACGTGTCCGCCCGGCTTGACGATACGAGCAGCCTCGGACAGCACGGCTGGCCAATCCTCGACGTGTTCGATGATGTCCGCGAGTAGAGCGATATCGACGAAGCCACTCGAGATTGGCAGGCACGTCGCATCTGCACGTACGCAGGTCACCGAAGGGATCGATCGCTGTGCGAGTCGATCGAGACTCGCTTGGCTGCGATCGAAGGCGTAGACGTGTCCTGCATGTGTGGCGATGCGCGACGCGAGAATGCCACCACCGCTGCCGATGTCCGCGACAATTCCCCAATCGTCCTTGGAGAGCCAAGCACGAAGCCGATCGAGCCTCGATGTGCCGACGGAGTGCAAAGAGCGGAACGTGCGCGAGTCGGCATCGTCCCATTCGTTCGCGTTGCGATCGTAGATCGTGAGGTCGTTTCGGCCGGCCATCGAGTTCTCGGTCATCGAAGAGCGATACGGCGCAGATAGACGGCGCCCGCCGGCGCTTGGAACTCGAGGACGCCCTCGCGCACACGGCAAGCGACAGGTTCGCCGTCGAGAACGAATCCGCGATCGTCGATGGCCCAAGTGCCCTGTAGGACTTCGAAGGTCGGCAGCTCGTCGCCGAAGCTCAGTGCTGCGCCGCTGTAGTTCCCGCCGGATCCGAAGGAGTACGCGATCTCGGCGAGGCTGGCGGCGGCGTCCCCCGTGATGCGAAACGATCGCCACACGCCGGGAATCGCGTCCATGGTCGGTGCATTCCACGGCTGGCCTTCGATCTCGAAGTCGTCGAGTTCGACAGCGCGGTTCTCCTTGGCTACGACGTTCGAAGGGATGCAGCCAGGAGCGACGAGCGCGGCGAAGAGCGCGATTCCCATACGTCGTGAGGTCGTCACGATCATTCGCCCTTCTGTGCACGCATGCGCAACGCGATCCAGACCTTGACGGTCTTGTTCATGCTGATCAGGCCGAGCTTGTTGGGTACCGGAACTTCGTAGTCGGGGAGGTCGAGTGAGGCCTGGCCTTCGACGACGAGTCGTTGTGTCTCATCGAGCTTCATCTCGATCGGCATCGAGAATGGATTCGACTTTCCACGGATCGTCATCGATCCCCTCGCCGTGCCTCGAACCGTCTTCGATTCGGCATCCGATACCGCGTCTGTAATGCTCTCGAGCCGGAATTCGATCTTGTCGTGATGGGCTGTGTCGAGGTGTTCGCGCATCGCTTCGTCGCGCCCGTCGAGCCCGGTGATCAGGCTGGACGCGTCGACGGAGATCGCGCCGGATGCTCCCTTTGCGGGATTCTCGAGCGTCGTCTCGAGATCGCCGTCGAGCTTGGACGTGACGCCCGTGAAATCGTGCAGAGTACTCTTCGCATCGAAACCGACGCGCGACAGTGCCGGCAGTACGACGAAACGTGTTTTTGCGCCGAAGTCGACGCCAGACGACGCGATCGAGAACGAGAGGAACCGCTTCTTCGCAGGTGCTTTGGTCGACGCCTTGGTCGGTGCTTCGGAGTCGCTTCGTGGGTGGTCAGGGCTTGGTTCGATTGGCTTGTCGGATTCTGGCGCCTGTGCAATCGCCGGAACCTCGACTTCTGTCGCCGTGATTTCTGTCGCCGTGATCTCGGGAGTCGTGATGGGTCGAACCCCGACGGGTGATGCCGCTGCGGATTCGTCGCGAGCAAGACGCAAGCCCGCGACCGACTGGGCGATCGTCTGCAGGTGATCGCCAAGGGCGACGCGTTGCTGCTCTGCGGCCACACGGTGGGACTCGAGCGCAGCTTCGGTTCGCCGCAGGCGAGACTCGAGCCCCGCCAGTCGCTCTTCGAGGGTCGCGACGTTTCGGGTGGCGCGCTCTTCAGAGGCGTTGTCGAGCTGCGTCGCGAGTTCGCCGAAGCTCTTTCCGAGGTCGGTGCGAAGCGCTGCAAGATCGCCGTGAAGCGAGTTGACGGCGTCACGGAGCAGTGTGATCTCCGAGACGCCATGGCTTGCCTCGTCGTCCGCAATCGTGACGTGGACCTTCGATTGGACCGACCACCAGGCTGCGGCGCCGAGGGCTGTCCACGCGATGAGTGCCAAGACGCCGAGCGTGACCAGAATGCTGCGGATCATGGCCGGATGGTCGCAAAGCGCGGGCCAGGGCTCGAGGGCCGCGCGCGCAGCGTCTTCGAGTCCGATGTTGCCAGAAACGTCGCGACACTGGTCCCTCGATCGCTGCACCGGCGTGCGTTGCCATGTATATATGACACGTTCAGTGTGCATGGTTTACACGATTTGAGACGGTAATCTCGAACCGCATCCCGCCCGGCGCCCGTTGGCGTCTGGCACGCCACGTGCACGCGGGGGCTCTCGTGTCCTTTTCCGAGTCCGATCGAGCGGCGTCGCAAACCGCCGCGAGCCTGCGCCTTCCTCGCCGGTTCGCGGTGCTCTTGCTCATTGTCGTGGTCATCCCGACCCTCGTGCTCGCCCGTCAGCGCAGCCGAGCTCGCATCGACATTCACAACGAGTCGCTCAAGTCGGTCGGCACGCAAGACGCTTGGACGATGGAAGAGCGCATCCGTGACTTCGGTCCGGATCGTTCCATCGTCGTCGGCCTTTTGTGGCGGAGTGCCCAGCGCAAGACCGAGGATGCCGCCGAGGTAGAGACGTTGCGCGTCGCCCTGGCAGGGGACCCGGTGACGGCGCGACTCGATCGTCTCCCGATCGCTTCCGAGACCCTGACGCTGTTCGAGTTGGCGTTGACCGATCAGGCGTCACGAAACTGTGAAGTCGCACTCGACCGCGTGCGTGCGCTCGTTCGAGAGGGTCGACCGACCGCCGCACAACCTCTGATCAGTGGCCAGATCGCGGGCGAAGTCGCGATTGCCCGTGCTGTGGCCGACGAACAGCAGAGGGTCTTCCCCGTCGTGGCGCTCGTGCTGGCGGCCGTGCTGTTCTTGATCTACCGCCACCTCGCGATCGTCGCTGCCGCGCTCTTGCCGGCTGCGATCGCCGTCGTGTCTACCGGTGGGCTCCACGCCGTTGCAGGCTACGCCGTCGACCCGCTATCCGGTTTGCTCGAGCCGGTACTGATGACGGTGGCGGTCGCGAGTGCGATCCACGTCATCGAGGGCTACCTCGGTCAGCGGTCGCGCGGACTCGAACCCGAGTCGGCGGCGGTCGAGTCGATCATGGATCTGAGGGTGCCGGCGCTCTGGACGACCGGCACCACGATCGCGGGCTTCTTGACGCTTTGGACCAGTGACATTCCCGCGGTGGCGCGATTCGGTACGTTTGCGTCCGTCGGTGTCGTTCTCGCCTTCGCGACGAGCTTCACGGTCACACCTTCGATCCTCGTGATCGCCGCACGCGGAGATCGCATGCGCCGCTTGCGTGCGCGAAGCGACGGAATGCGCGCGTTCTTTCGTCGTGTCACGGCGCGTCTCTATCGCCGTCGAGGACTGGTCGCAGCGACGACCGTTGTTCTGTGCTTGATGTCCGGTGCGTGGCTGCCTCGTCTTCGGGCGGATACGGATCCTCTCCAGATCCTGCCATCCACGCATACGTTTCGACAGGACCTCGACACGATCACATCTGCAGGCGTGAGCGCGATGCGCTTCGACCTCCTGATCGACGACGACGCGAAGCCGCTTGGCCTCCTCGACGAGCGCGTGGTGTCTGCGACCCTGCGTGCGACCAGGGTGCCCGGATGTCTGGGTCTCGGTGGTATGCCACGACGCTCGGAGCGCGGATCGATCCTGGTGCCCTTGATCACCGACATCCGTGGTAGCGCAGGGCAATGCGCGCTGTTCGAAAGTGTCGAACACGCGGCCAAGGAGGCAGGAATACCACGTGCACGCGCCACGGGGACCCTCGTGCGCGTTGCGCGAGACTCCGAACGTCTCGTCGCACGGCGAACCACGGGCATCGTCGTCATGCTCGTCGTGCTCTTCTTCGTGTTCTTGGTCGCGTTCCGGTCCATCGCGCTCTCAGTGATGGCGCTCATCCCCAACGCTCTGCCCGCGATGATGATCTACGGCGCGATCTCTGCGCTCGGTCAGTCACTCAACGTCGCAACGGCAATGATCGGTTCGGCGATGCTCGGCATCGTCGTCGATGACACGATCCACTTCGTGCATCGGTATCGCCGCGCGATCCTGACAGGCGTCGAGCGTCGTCTCGCAATCGTCGAAGCGCTCCAAAGCGTCGGCGCCGCGATCGGGATCACGTCCCTCGCGCTCGTTTGTGGGTTTCTCGCGAGTTTGACGGGGTCGCTGTCGACGACGCGCGATTTCGGATTGCTCGCGGCCGCGACGATCGCGATCGCGCTCGCAGCGGACCTCATCGTGCTTCCGGCATTGTTGATGCTGAGGCGGCCCGTGAACTCCGTCGAGCGGCGAGCGACTGCAGTGGGAGGAACCGCGGTATGACTGCCCTTGGTCGCCATGGCTTCGATGTCGTGATCGTGGGAGCCGGGCCTGCCGGCGCCTCCCTCGCGATTCGAGTTGCCCGTGCCGGGTATTCCGTCGCGCTCGTCGACCGAGCGCAGTTTCCCCGGTCCAAGCCGTGCGGCGAGTTCATGAGTCCGCCGTGTGTTCCGATGTTGGCCGAGCTCGGACTCGACGTGTTCGACCTCGATGGCGGTGCGGCGCGGGGTCACGAAGTGTCCGGCATGCGCCTCTCGGCTTTCGAACGTGGAGCCGTCGGCCGCTATCGCGCGGTCGGTCGTGCCGCGCCTCCGATGACCCTCGGCATCGGGATCAGGCGCGAGCTTCTGGATGCGAACCTCGTCGACCTCGCCCGAGCCCAAGACGGCGTCACGGTCCTCGAAGGGCATGCCGTTCTCGACCTCGAACGCGAGCGCGGTGGGCGAATCGTCGGTATTCGAGTACGCGAACCCGATGGCATGGAGCGGACGTTGCGCGCCAGCGTCACCGTCGGTGCCGATGGCCTTCGCTCTCGCGTCGCGCGTTCGCTCGGTGTCGTGCAACCGATTCCGTGGCTGAACCGCTTCGCGCTCGTGACTCGATACGCGGGTGTCGACGCTACGGACTTCGGCGAGCTTCACCTGTTCGAAGGTGGCTACTTCGCTGCAGTCGATGTCGATGCCGGACTCTTCACACTCAATCTCGTCGTCGACGGTGCGAGTCTGCCGAAGGGGCGCGCGGCGCTCGACGCGATGTTTGACGAGCGGCTCCAGCGTGTGCCGGTCCTCGCCGAGAGGCTCCGAAGTGCACGCCGGTTCGAGCCGCTGAGGGCCTATGGGCCATTGGGAGTGCGAACGAAGCGTCAGGTCTTCGAAGGGGCAGTGTTGGTCGGCGATGCGGCAGGTTATGTCGATCCGATGACTGGCGAAGGGATCTATCTGGCTCTTCGCGGTGCGGACCTCTTGACCGACGCCTTGCGGGTTCGATTCGAGACCGGAAGCGAGCGTCGCGCATGGAGACAGTACACGCGAGCGCGTAGGCACGAGATCGCGCCGAAGCTCGCGATGAGTCTCTTGCTGCAGCGAGCGATTCGCAAACCATGGCTCGTCGAGCGGTTCGCAAGACTCGTCGAACGCCGACCAGGTCTGTTGGATTTCGTCGTGTCGTTGACAGGTGATTACGTGCCGCTTCGCGAGGCGCTTCGCCCCGGTGCGTTGGTCCGAGCTTGGAGTTCTTCGTGAATACGTCCACGACGACGACTACGGGAGCGGGATCTCGATCTCGCCATGCGTTCACGATCCGGCGCAAGCTCGGCGGTCTGTTCGCGATGACCGCTGCTCTGTCGATCGTTGTGATCCTTACGGCGCTTCACCAGCTGTCACGGATCGAGCGCGATGCACACAAGCTGCTCGAGGAGAGTCGAGAGGCGAACCTCGCACACGAGGCCAGGTTCGCGCTCGATCTCGCGCTCGTCTCACTCGGAGAGCGGTCCGCTCCCGATGCGGTTGACGGGACGAACGTGTCGGTGCACCTCGCGAATGCACGCGCTCGCATCGACGAAATCATCGAAGGCTCCCGAGGACACGACCCGTCGGACGAGCGTCACCAAGGTGTCGAGGACAACTTGGTCGAGAGGATCCGCAAGGAGCTCGACGAGGCGCAAATCGCACACCGCGACCAGCAACTGATCCACGGGGCCTTGTCGGAAGTGCGCCGTCTCTCGTCCGTTCTGGAAGAGGAGACGAGTGTCGAGACGGCGCGTTCACACGCGGATCTCGGCAGGCGACTGACACGCGTTTGGTCGTCTCTGATCCTGTTGTCGATCGGCGCGGGATGCGTGCTCGTGCTCGCGTTCTGGCTGCTCAATCAGGTCGTGCTCCGGCCGGTTCAGTCCTTGGCGAAAGGCGCGAACACGTTCATCGAGGGCGATTTCGAGCATCGCATCTCGATTCGATCGAGAGACGAGTTCGGGGACTTGTCCAAGCGTTTCAACGAGATGGCTGCCCGCATCGCCGCGAATCGGGACGTGCTCGAGAAGCGCGTCGAGGCACGCACGCGCGAGTTCATCCAGGCTGCGAAGATCGCGAGCCTCGGAACGTTGGCTGCAGGCGTCGCGCACGAAATCAACACGCCGATCGCTTCGATCGCATCATGTGCAGAGGGCCTCGAACGGCGTTTGCGAAGTGGCGATATCGATTCGAGCGAGGAGTTCGAATACCTGCAGACGATCGCGTCGGAAGCCTACCGCGTGCACGAGATCACCTCGCGACTCCTCGCGTTCGCTCGTCAGGATCCCGGGCCCAAGAGCGTCATGGACGTCCGTCCGATCGCGCGCGAAGTCGAAGTCATCCTGCGTCACCGGCTCGAGAAGAGCTCCATTCGGTTGGCGATCGAAGTCGACAACGGTCCGGCACTCGCCACCGGGAACGAATCCGAACTCAAGCAAGTGCTCGTCAATCTCGTCAGCAACGCTGTCGATGCGAGCCGACCCGGTCAGTCGATCGCGCTCCGCATCCGATCCGAAGAATCCTCGCGAGAAGGTGGCGATTCCGGTGACGTCATCGTGATCGAAGTCGACGACGAAGGAAGCGGCATCGCCGATGCGGACCAGGCACGCGTGTTCGAGCCATTTTTCACGACGAAGCCGCCGGGCAAGGGCACCGGTTTGGGCTTGTCACTCGCCTACGCGATCGTCGAGGGCATGCACGGCGAGCTGACGCTCGTGGACAAGAGTGCGCCCGGAACGCTCGTCAGAATCACGATCCCGAAAGCGCAGGAGGGATGATGATGAAGAGGATTCGAGTCCTGTTCGTCGACGACGACGACGTCTTTCGTCGAGTCATCGAGAAAGAGCTCGTGAGTGTCGGCTTCGACGTCGACAGTCACGCTTCCGCGGACGGCGTTCTGAAGCGAGCCGAACAATGGTCTCCCGATGTCGCCTTGGTCGACCTCAAGATGCCGGGCGAAGATGGCATGTCGTTGTTGTCTCGCCTCGTCGATCAGGATCCGGCCCTGCCTGTCATCATGCTTACTGGACACGGCGCCGTGCCCGAAGCGGTCGAAGCCATGCGTCGCGGTGGCTACGACTTCCTGACCAAGCCGGTCCCGCTCGCGAAGTTGGAAGCGACGATCCGGCGCGCGAGCGAGCGAGCCGACTTGGTCCACGAAAACCAACGGCTCCGGCGCGCGGTCGGCATGGCCAGCAATGCGGACACGATCGTCGGTGACAGTGCTCCGAGGCAGGCGCTGCGCGACATGATCGCACGCGTGGCGCCGACGGACGCCAGCGTGTTGATCGAGGGTGAGAGTGGCACCGGCAAAGAACTCGTTGCACGGAGCATCCATGCGTCGAGTTCGAGGAGCGGGCAGTCGCTGATCGTCGTCAATGCCGCGGCGATTCCGACGAATCTCGTCGAGAGTGAGCTCTTCGGCCACACGAAGGGAGCGTTCACCGGTGCGGACAAGGATCGGCTCGGACTCTTCGAAGCCGCTTCGGGAGGGACGATCTTCCTCGACGAGATCGGCGAGCTTCCGCTCGAGGTGCAAGCGCTCCTGCTGCGCGCGTTGCAGTTCGGCGAGATCCGGCCTGTCGGTTCCGCCAAAACGAGAACGGTCGATGTTCGTGTCATCGCCGCGACGAACCGGAGCCTCCTCGACGAGATCGAGGCCGAGCGCTTTCGGCAGGACCTCTACTATCGGCTCGCCGCCGTGACTGTTCGTGTCCCTGCCTTGCGCGAGTGTCGTGACGACATTCCTCAGCTCGTCGACATCTTCATCGCACGCAACGCAGCCAAGCTGCATCGCGAAGTGCACTGCACTCCCGAAGCGATGCGGGAACTACAGAGCTTCGATTGGCCTGGCAACGTACGAGAACTCGAGAACGTCGTGTCGCGCCTTTGCATCCTCAGTGAGACGCCTTCGATTTCGGTCGATACCGTTCGTGCGCTGTGCAGTCCGCATCCAGTGACTCCTGTGCCCACGACGACACTGCGCCTCGACGAACTCGAGAAGGCCACGATCATCAGCGCTCTCGAGCGCTTCGACGGGAACAAGACGAAGGTGGCCGAGGCCCTCGGGATCGCGCTCAAGACGCTCTACAACAAGCTCGAGCGCTACGACTTGCGGAGTTTCTACATTCGCGGTTCAGATCGGACGGATTGACTCGCGAAGAAACGGGTATGGGCCGTCATCCCATCCCCGCCTGGCTGAAAGTCGTCGCAGGATCCGTGATCGTGTGGATCGCATTGCGGATCGGTGTCGCCATCGTTTGGTCGTCGCCGACAGTGTCGATCGATGGAGTGCCCTCTGCAGCCGGTCTCGACGATTCGATCACGATTCGCGTGTCGCTTTCGTACCACGCGCCATTCGAACTGCGCTCGGTCGGATATCGTGTGCGCGAACCCTTGGTCGCCGGAACGCTCGCAGGAGCGCCTGGAATCCCCACGGGTTCGGTTCCGTGGAGCGCGACCGGCCTCGTGCCGTGGCCAAGGTCGGACGAACGCTCGGTCACCTTCACGCTCCGCAGCTTGTTCGAAAAGAAGCTCGGTGCAAGCCCGAGCGATGCGGCCGCGGCACCGGCCGTATTGCGCGGCGAACTCCGGGTCGAGGGGTGGTATGTCTCGTCGTACGCGGATCGCATGACGTTCTGGCTCGGGCGGAATCGTCTGCGACTGTTCCACATCGTGCCGTTCGAGATCCGTGTCGATTCATAGATCACCGACTCCGGGGTTTACGGTCGGCGCTTCGCGCGCGATCCTCTTGGGCGTGAGCACCACTCTCTCCCCGACCTGCGGCAGCGTCCCGAAGAAGCACACGCGCACGCTCCTCCTCGTGATGTTCTTGTTCGCCCTGTTCGCCCTGCCTTCCTGCAAGTTCTTGATGGACGAGTTCTTCGTCCTCGAGCAGGCGCCTCCTTCGCTCGATGATGTCATGCGCGAGGACGCCGTCCGCTGACGCGGGCGCGCAACGCGAAGCCAATGGGGCCTCGACTCGTCGAGCTCGCTCGGTCACCCGTGGGACTCGAGAACCTCGAAGGTTCGACGCACGAAGCTTCCGGTGAGAATCCGGTCTGCGGCGACCGACTCCGCTTTGCGGCCCATGTGGACGAGGGAGTACTCGACCGGCTGCGATTTCGCGCCACCGCTTGCCCGGCGTGTGTCGCCGTGGCTTCGTGTGCGTCGCTCGTGTTCGACGGCGCCGCGTGGCCACTGACGGGCATCGAGGCAGCCCTGCAGCGGGCGGTCGACGAGCGCGGTGGGTTGACGCGCTTCGAGCAGCATGCGCTGCGACTCGTCGTCGACGTCCTACAGCGACTCGCTGCCGTCTGACGCGCACGGTCTGAAATGGCAGCATGGCCCGCGTTGCAACGAACGGGCGCCTCATGGATCCTCTTGGCATGGCCTACACCGTTACGTTGATCCCCGGCGAAGGGATCGGTCCAGAAGTCGCAGCTGCCGCACAGCGCATCGTCGAGGCGACCGGTGTGCAGATCGAATGGCGCATGGCCGAAGCCGGCGTCGAGCCGTTCGAGCGACTCGGCACGCCGTTGCCGGACGCGACCCTCGACTCGATTCGGGAAACCAAGGTCGCGCTCAAGGGGCCGGTCGGCACGCAGAAGGGCTCGAGCTTCCGATCGGTCAACGTCGCGATCCGCCGTGAGTTGGATCTCTACGCCAACTTCCGTCCGTCGCGTTCGGTGCCCGGTGTGCGGTCACGCTACTCCGATGTCGACTTGATCGTCGTGCGTGAGAACACCGAAGGCCTCTACTGCGGAATCGAGCACGAGGTCGCGCCCGGTGTCGTCACGAGTCTGCGCGTCATGACCGAGAACGGTTGCCGCCGCATCGTGCGATTCGCGTTCGAGGAAGCGCGCAAGCTCGGGCGCAAGAAGGTGACGGCGGTTCACAAGGCCAACATCCTCAAGCTCGGCGATGGCATGTTCCTTCGCTGTGCGCAGGAAGCGGCAGCGGACTATCCGGACATCGCGTTCGACGACGTGATCATCGATGCCACCGCGATGAAGCTCGTCCTCGATCCGACGCAGTTCGACGTGCTCGTGATGGAGAACCTCTTCGGGGACATTCTGTCGGACCTCACGAGTGGGCTCGTGGGCGGGCTCGGGCTCGCGCCGAGCGCCAACATCGGCAGCGAGGTCGCCGTCTTCGAGGCGGTTCACGGCACGGCTCCGGATATCGCGGGTAAGGGCATCGCCAATCCGAGCGCCCTCGTCCTGTCCGCCGCAATGATGTTGCGACACATGGGCGAAACGCAGCGCGGGGACGCGATCGAGGCCGCGGTGCGTGCGACGATCCAAGAAGGAGAGACGGTCACCGGAGATCTCGGCGGCAAGGCTTCGACGCGCGAGTTCACCGACGCGGTCATCGCCCACCTCGGCTGAGTCGGGCGCGTCGCCACGGCGCGTGTCGACGCTCGTGCACCGGACTTTTTGGGGCGTCTGCAGTGAGCCACAAGCTTACGATGAGCGGGATGGAGGGCGACATCCTGGAGCCAAGGTCGGGGGATCAGCGACGTGAGGATCAGCTTTCGAGTGCGAAACGGATCCTCGACGCCGAGGCGACCGCTCTGGCGCGCGTGCGGGATCGCCTCGACGCGACCTTCAGCGAAGTCGTTTCGCTGATTCTCGGGTTGTCGGGTCGTGTCGTCGTGACCGGCATGGGCAAGGCCGGCCTCATCGCGCAAAAGGTGTCCGCGACGCTCGCGAGCACGGGGACGCCGTCGATCTTCCTGCATCCTGCCGAGGCGTTTCATGGGGACCTCGGTCGCGTCGTACCCGGCGATGTGCTTCTCGCGTTCTCGAAGTCGGGCGAGACCGAAGAGCTCCTCCGACTCGTGCCATGCACTCGAGCGTTCGACATCGGCGTCGTGTCGGTCACCGAATCGCGCGAGTCGACACTCGGATCCTTGTCCGATCACGTGCTCGAACTCGGACCGATCGACGAACCGGGACCGCACGGGCTGGCGCCGAGCGCGTCGACGCTCGCGATGCTCGCGATCGGCGACGCGATCGCATTGGTCGTTCAAGAAGGGCGCTCGTTCGGTCCGGACGATTTCGCGCGCTTCCATCCGGGCGGCTCGCTCGGTCGTAGCCTCATGCGGGTTTCCGAAGTCATGAGAACCGGTGACTTCGTTCCGATTTCCAGGTCCGGTCGCACGATTCGAGAGACGCTGGTCACGATGACGCAGACTCCGGGTCGTCCGGGTGCGGCGATCATCGTCGACGAGGCGGGGCGACTCGTCGGCTACTTCACGGATGGGGACCTGCGTCGACATCTCGAGCAGCAGACCGAGAATCTCCTCGACTTGCCGATCGACCGTGCCATGACGACTTCTCCGCGCACGTCGTCGCCGGACCGCCTCGCCAGTGAGGCGCTCGCTCTGCTTCGTCGTCTCGCGGTCGACAACATGCCGATCGTCGATCAGGATGGCCGCGTCGTCGGGCTCTTGGATCTCCAGGACCTCTTGGCACTCAAGTTCTAATCGATGTACGTCCCGCAGGAGATCGATCTCGACGCGTTGCCGGAGCACTTTCTTAGTGTTGCTCGGGACATTCGCTTCGTCCTCCTCGACGTCGATGGGATCTTGACGGACGGGCGCCTGCACTTCGATGCGGATGGGCGTGAGATGAAATCGATCCACGCGCACGACGCGAGCGGCATCGTTCACTGGCAGCGGGCGGGTCACGAAGCCGGTCTCCTGAGTGGACGTCGATCTCGAGGGATCCAAGAGCGCGCGGACGAACTCGGGATGATCGAAGTGCATCTCGGCAAGCTCGACAAGCTCTCGGTCTACGAAGGTCTCCTCGCGCGGCGTGGGCTCGAAGACTCTGCGATGTGCTACTTCGGCGACGACCTGCTCGACATTCCGGTCTTGCGCCGGGTCGCTTTGCCGATCACGGTCCCACAAGCCAGGCCCGACGTTCGCAAGGTTTGCCAATACGTGACCCGAGCGCCGGCTGGGCACGGTGCGGTTCGAGAGGTCATCGAGGTTCTCTTGCGCATCCAAGGGCACTACGACGCGATCCTCGAAAGCGACGGAAGGCCGCCGAAGGAGTTCGCGTGATTCGCAGAGTGCTTCTCTTCGCGATCGTGTTCGCTGCCTTGTTCGGCATGCTGATGCTCGTCTTCGGCAAAGAGGACCTGCTGCACAATGCCGAATCGAAGACTCAGGTGCAGTCCACGGAAACCCGCCGTATGCCCGCGGGCGCGATTCGCGTCGGCGAGCAAGGATCTGCGGCCGGCATGCCAGCGAGTGGAAGCATCGCGTTCGAGGGCCCCGGTGAGATCTCGCCGCTGCAGCCGGCGGTCCGGATCGGCGATCGCGTGTGGCAAGCGCCGGAGTTCAAGATCACGTGGAGCGATTCGCAGCCGATCGGTTCCGGTCGCTACCGGCTACTGAGAACGCAATTCACTTCGTATGCGTCGATCAAGTCCACGACGGTCGCTCCGGCCGTGCGTGCGATCCTCGTGGTCGATGCAGCGTCGATGGAAGTCGTCTTGGCGCAGAAAGCAGACGGAGAAGTCGAGATCGATTCGCGCCACGACATCCTCCTGCGAGGGGTGATCCTGCGCATTCCGTCCGACGCTCTCGGTGGAGATCTCGGCGCCGATGTCGTTGTCGAATCGGATCGCATGACTGCGCGTGTCGAAGGCTCGAAGATGGACCTCGAGGCGCCGATCGAAGAGCTCGTCACCATTTCGACGCGCGTTTCGTCGACGACGCCGCCCGATGCGGAGCCGCAGATCGACTATCGACTCACTGGCTATGGCCTGACCGCGAAGCTCGACGAGATCGAGAAGAGCGATGGTGAGATCGTTTCCGTCGGCGCCTCGGTCGTGCGCCTCGAGAAGGACGTCCAGCTCGTCGGACTCGATCGCGAGCGGAGCGAACCGGTCTTCACGTTGCATGGGCGTGGTGCGCTCGAGTTGTTGCCGGCAAGACCGGAGCAAATCCGACTCACGATGCGCGATGACGTCCGGCTCGATTCGTTCGCGCGTACGGCCAGTCGAGGTGATCGGGGTCGAGAAGATCGCGATCCGGTGCAGGCCGGCGGCCAGCGGCTCGTCGCGTGGCTCCGACGCGATGGTGGAGTCCGCCTCGGGGACGTCTCGTGCAGTGACGTATCGATCTTCGAAGACGCCTACGTGAAGTATGGCCTACAGCGTCTCGAGGCCGATCGATTCGACCTGTCCCTCGATCCCTGGCATCAACCAGAGCGGCTCGTCGCGACGGGTTCCCCTCGTGTTCACCTCCATGGCTCGAAGGGAGAAGTCCTCGGAGTCCTGGCCGGTGAGTCGCGCATGTTCTGGGACCGTCCCGGGCTCGTGCTGGACACCGTGACGCGCGCGCTCGGCGTGTCGTTCTCGACGTTCGAACGCGATTTCGTCGGGATCGCACCGCTCTTTCCAACGGAGACCTTGCGAGTCGAAGGCCCTGCGAAGTACTTGCCGGCGCAGCGGAACTCCGGGCTCGATGGGCCACTCAGCGGGCCACTCAACGGGCCACTCAACGGGCCGCTGGATCTCGCGCGGTGTGATGGTGGTGTCCTGGTTTGTCTGACGCGACACTTCGGTCGTCTCGAGCCGGACCTGATCGTAGGTCGTGGCGACGCGCGGTTCGAAGGTCGATTGACGGATGGCGTGCCCTTCACCGCGAAAGGCAATCGTGGGTTCGTCGTCGCCCACGTTCCTGGAACCGGCGAGGTGCGTGGATCGCTTGGCCCGTTCGATGGTGGTCAAGGGCACGAGTTCACCTTCGAAACGCCCAACGACGTGATTTCCGGTCGTGGCAGTCTCACGTTCAGGCTTGCTTCCTGGACCTTCGTGGCAAGCACCGGCCGAAAAGGCACGGAGCGAACCGCGGATCTTTCGCGTGGTGAGGTCGTGTTCCGCGCTGCGCTACGAGAAGAACTGCGCTGGTCGAGCACTCGAGATCGAGGAGGTGCCCTGGTCGCGTCCGGCATCAAATCGCTGCGCCTCGGTCGCGATCAGGATGACCTGCTCGAGTGTCGAGCGACCGGACTCCCGATCGTGTTCGAAGTCGAAGGCATCGAAGCATTCGCAGCGGTCGCAGAACGCACTGGTCTTGCGACGTGGTTGCTGACACGCGGCGACGAGCCTGTGCGTGTGAACGTGCCTTCACGAGCAGGTAGGGCGCCGATGCAGCTCGCTGCGGATCGCGTTCGACTCGCCGTCGCGCCGGGGTTCGTGCCGGCGGACGAGCCTCGGCCCGAAGCCGCGATCTTTGCCGATGGATCGGTCGTGTTGACGAGTGATGACGAAGTGCGTCAGACGCTGTTGCGACTCACGTGTGATCGTCTCGAGCGCGTGCCCGCACCGTTCCGCGGCTTCTTGGTCGGAGCAGCTCGTGAAGCGCTCGGAGACGCTGGGCTCGTCTTGGCGCCGATGTTGTTCGGCGGCGAGGCGGGGCTCGTGCACGCAGTTGGTTCTGTTCAGCTGCAGACGGAAACGCGCTCCGAGGACGGGCGCAGCGTTGCGTCCTCGTCGTCCTTCGACGGACATTCGTTGTGGTTCGACGCGAATGGGGACGCGCTCCGGTTCCTACTGGCGGGTGAGACGGCGCACGACTCGGTGTTTGCGACCCTTCGCGATGCAGGGCGTGGCGACGTCGTGCTCGAAGGACGAGAGATCGCTGCGCGTGATGATGGTCTCGAACTCCGGGCCACGGAACGCGGGGGCTGTACCGTGCGATTCCTTGGAGACAGTGCTTCCGAGGACACCGCGAACGCGCGACGATTGCGCCTCGATTCGTCCGGCACGATGCGGCTGCAGGACACTCGACTGGTCGTTCCTGGTCCGGTCGTGGCTCGCATGGTCGACGCTGACGACGTGCACCGCGATGGCGAGTTCGAAATGCGCGCTGGCGGTGACCTCGTCGTGCACTTGCGAGAGGGCTACACGGATGCGTCTCGGCGTGGTTCGGATGCCGTGCGGATCGCGTTGCCGCTCGTCGTCGAACGATGCGAGGCTGTCGGCGGCGTCGAGCTCGGGTACGGCGGCGTTCACGCGCGAGGTGAAGAACTGCGGTTCACGCCCGACGATGCGTGGGTCGTCTTGCGGCGACGAGACGGCGGTGTCGCGGTGGACATCGGGGATGCCGTGCGCGTGCATGCCGATCCTCAGCTCGCGTTCAACCTTCGAACGTTCGCGTATCACGGGACGAGGCTTCGCGTCGAGAATCGTCAGGCTGTTTCGCGCAGCGAGGTCGGTTTTCGCTGATGAGGTACGGCGTGGGGAGGGGTGGTTGCAACGTTTGCGCGAGCATCGTCTCGATGGTCGCGTTCTGCGCGGCGGCTCATGCACAGACAGCTCTCGATGGCTACCGCATCGAAGCCGGTTCCTCGGCGCCGACGGTGGTCGACGGTGACTTCGACTATCACGTGTATTCAGGTGGCGTCGAGTTCACGAGTGGCGACCTGCGCGTGCGCGCCGACCGACTCGTGCTCGTCGTCGATCGCGACGAAGAGCGCAACTTGATCGAAGTGATCACGGATGATCCGGCACTGCCGCACCGCGAGTCGAAGCCGCCACTCTCGCAGAGCGAGATGCTCGCCAGTAGCTTGCGTCGACGTGTTCGGGATCGACTCGGTTCTGGGATCGATACGCGCGTTCCTCCCGGTCGTGATCGGTTCGCGCCACTGACTCGCGGGCTGCTCGCCGAGGGCGATGTCGTCTTCGACAAGGCCGGTGTGCGAGCAGTCCAGTGTTCGAGACTTTGGCTGTCCCTTGCGTCCGATCGCGCCACGATGGAAGACGTCGTCGTCCGACTTCCTGCGAGATTGGGGATTGCTGGCAGCGGTGTCTCGTTGGTGCTCCGTGCGCCGCGCATCGTCCAGCAAGGGGCAACGATCGTTGCACGCAACGCGTCGCTGACGACGTGCGACGCCGGCGAGGCGCACTTCGACATGCGGTCCGAACGCCTCGTGATCACGAAGCGCGAGGGTGACGTCTACGAGGTTCTCGGTCAGGGAAACGCGCTGAAGGTCGGAATCCTGCCGTCGCTACCGTTGCCGGACTACCGTTGGTTTTCCGATCAGGACAACTGGATTCCGCTCCAAGGTGTTTCGGCTGGATCTTCGAACATTCGAGGTGAGTTCGTCTTCGCTCGCTTCGGCGGTCGGTTCAACGATCTCGGGCAGCACGTCGTCGACTTCTTCGGTGGAGCTTCGCAGCCGTTTCGCGGCGAGTGGACTCTTCGTACCGGGTACACGCGCAAGCGCGGCATCCCGGTCGAACCGCGACTCTCCTACAGAGTGCCGGAAGTCTTCGATGGCTGGATTCAAGGGTTCTGGCTCGACGACAAGACGAAGGTCGATCGGTTGTCGGTGCCGACCTACGTCGATGGGTCGCCGATCTTGGATCGGAAGCGTTCCTTCGTTCGCAGTCGCAATCGTATTTGGATGGGCGAGGGGCGTCGCATCGACGTGGAGGCCTTCGGTGCATCGGACCCCGGTGCCTATGCCGAGTTCGCGCCGAACCAGCTCAAGACGATGGAAGTGCCCGAGTCGAGCATCGAGTTCCGCGATCGTACGGACAATCGGCTGCTGACTCTGACCGGTCGCATGGACTTGGCGGGCATCGCGTATGACGACCGTGCGCGCCTGACGGATCGGTTCCGGAGCGAACGGCCGTACCTGCGCGCGTCGCTCTTTTCGCAACCACTCTTCGACATCGCCGAAGACGTGCCTTTGGTCGTCGACGCGAACATCGGCGCCGGTTTCTTGAAGAATCAGTTCTCCGATCGTTCGACGATCGCACGGAGCGAACGGGCTTTTCGTGCCGACTTCGATCTCGAAGTTTCGACACCGATGACGCTCGGTGACTTCGCCGTCCGACCATGGTTCGGTGCGCGGGAGACGGCCTACTCCGAACTCGACGGGAGTTCGCGAGCGGCAGCTCGTACGTCGCTAGCCGCTGGCGTGAATGTGGACACGCGATTGTCGCGCCATTTCGACTATGCGAGCGATGCGTTCGGCATCGACGGCTTGTGGCACGACGTTCGCCCCAATGTATCGGTGTTCCATCGTTTCGATGTCGACCGTGAACCTGGCGACTACGTTCAGTTCGACGAAGTCGATGCGCTCGACGAACATGCCGCGATCGACGTCGGAGTCTTCCAGCGTGTGCTCACGCGGCGCAAGGACAGCGAAGGACGCAGCCGGTACGACGACCTCGTCTGGCTCGACTTGACGCAGCGGTTCCATCCGATCTCGGGGCGCGACAACGATGGACATCATCTCGGCATCTTCGCGTGGGAGTTGATCGTCACTCCCGGCCGAGGTTGGCTGCCTCTTCCCAATACGCGTGTCTTGTTCGAGGGCGAACGCGATTGGGTTCGTGGAGACTACAAGACTCGCAACATCGGTCTCGCGACGACCTTCGAGAATCAGTTGACCGCCGCGGCAGAATGGCGGACGGGGCGCGACGACTCCGGAACCGGTTCGGCGCGCGTGTCCTTCCCCGCATGGGAGCGTTGGCTCGTCACGGGAGCGATCGTCTACAACTTCGAGCGCACAGGGCTCGACTCGTCCACCGTGCAGCTCGTTCGTCAGGATCACGACTACGACTGGATCTTCACGATGACGAAGAACGAGCTGACCAACGATTCGAGCTTCACCATCCGCTTCCGCCCGACCTTCGGTGGTTTGATCCGGCGTCCGGGCTACAGCTATCCGGCTGGATCCCCCGCGTTCGGCGTGACGGAGACGCCGGCGCCGCAGTCGCACGATCTCGCGCCCGTGCGCGACGACGATCAGTGATCCCCTGAATCTGTCCAGGGCCGATCTCCGGATTGACATCGTTCGACCGAGTGCCGCAAATGACTGGATGCCGTACTTGTTGGCGATCGATCAGGGCACGACCGGAACTCGCGTCTTCATCTTCGATGAGTCCCTGCGGGTCGTCGGTTCGGGCTATCGCGAGTTTGCGCAGCATTTTCCACATCCCGGTCAGGTCGAGCACGATGCGAACGAGATTCGGCGGTCGTTCTACGACTCGATGACCGAGGCACTTGATCGCGCGCGTGGCACGTCGGGATTCGATGTCCACCGAATCGACGGAATCGGCATCACGAATCAACGCGAGACTGTCGTGCTGTGGGACCGCGAACGCGGAGAGTCGCTCGAGCGAGCGATCGTGTGGCAAGACCGGAGAACCAGTCCGCAGTGCGCCGAACTCCACGAGCGTGGCGTTGCGACGCGCGTGCGCGAACTGACAGGGCTTCCGATCGATCCGTACTTCTCGGCGACCAAGATCGCGTGGTTGCTCGACGAACGAGGCCATCGAGAACGCGCTGAACAAGGGCATCTCATGGCGCTCACGATCGACGCGTTCTTGGTTCGGGAGCTGACCGGCGGCGAAGTCTTCGCGACGGATGCGACGAACGCTTCGCGCACGATGCTCATGGATTTGCGAACGGAAAACTGGTCGGACGAACTCTGCGATCTCTTCCGAGTGCCGCGATCGATGTTGCCGCGCATCGTCTCTTCATCGGAGATCGTGGGCACGACCAAAGACGTGGAGGGTCTGCCGGACGGGATCCCGATCGCCGGGATCGCAGGCGATCAGCATGCCGCGCTCTTCGGCCAAGCGTGTTTCACGCCCGGGGATGCGAAGTGCACGTTCGGGACCGGGGCGTTTCTGCTGATGAACACCGCGGACCGAATCGTGCGATCCGAGCATGGCCTGATCACGACGCTCGCGTGGAAGCTGCCGAACTCCACGACGTATGCACTCGAGGGAAGCGCGTTCATCGCCGGCGCAGCGATCGGCTGGCTCCGCGATGGGCTCGGCATCATCGATTCTGTCTCCGAGGTCGATGAACTCGCGGCCACGGTCGAGGACTCTGGCGGTGTTTGGTTCGTGCCCGCGTTCGCGGGGCTCGGTGCGCCGCACTGGCGTCCGGATGCTCGCGGGATCATCACCGGGCTGACACGCGGTTCGACGAAAGCGCACATCGCCCGTGCGGTGCTCGAAGGGATCGCGCTCCAAAACGTCGACATCCTGCGCGCCATGGAACGGGATTCGGGCTACGAACTTCGCGAGGTCAAGGTCGATGGTGGGGCCGCGGCGAGTGACCTGATGATGCAGTTCTCGAGTGACGTGCTCGGTGCGGACATCGTGCGGCCCGCGATGCTCGAGTCGACCGTCGTCGGGGCTGCGTGCCTCGCGGGTCTTGCCATCGGCGTCTTCGCGGACATGGAGGCGCTTCGGAAGCAGTGGGTCGAAGCCGGGCGATTCCGCCCTGGCATGGAGCCGTCGCGGGTCGAAGAGCACCTGCGACGATGGGAAGCGGCGGTCGCGAGAGCCTGAGCGTCCCTGCGCTATCCTGGAGGTCTGGACCGATGCTGACCTTCCGCAGAATCACCGGCCGACGGATCGTCGCCCGCCGATCGAGCACCGCACGACGCGTCTTCGTCTTGCTTGCCGTCTACGCGTTGCTTGCGTGTCCCCGTGCATTGCACGCAACCGACTACTACGTCGATGGATTGCGTGGGCTCGACGTCCCCACGAACGGGACGGCGACACAGCCCTGGCGCACGGTGGCGTATGCGATGGCGCAGGCGCCGGTGCCGCCTGCGTCGACGACGCACCGGATCCTCGTCGCAGGAGGTCAGGACTACGTCGTCGATACGACCATCGTCCTGCGCGATCGCATCTTCGTCGTCGGCGATCAGGGCGCGCGGCCGCGTTTCGTGCCCGGGGGACAGCGGACGATCTTCCGCGTCGGCTCGACGACCACCGCGGACGTGTACGGCGTGGACTCCGTGCTCGTTGCGGGCGGAGACGTCGCCATCGATGCCGGCACCGTCGCTGGTGCGGCTGCATTGCAATGCATCATCTCCAACAGCGAGTTCCGTGGGCAAACCATCGCTGCGATTCGTGCGAACTACGTCGGCGGTGATGCTCAGTTCTTCAGCTTGCGCAACGAGTTCGCGTTTACGAGTTCGGGGATCACCGTCGACGCTCGTGGTCGTGCTCGTATCGACGTGGTCGTGCAGGGATCGACGTTCCTCAACACGTCGAACGAAGCGATCGTCCTCGTGTCCAACACGGTGGCGCGGACAGCCCTCCTTGCCGACACGAGTCGTTTCGTCTTCTGCAATCGCGCTTTGCGTTGCGATTTCGCGGGAGGGACGCAGCAGCGCGTCTTGCTCGATCACTGCTCGATGCGAGATTGCTACATCGCGGCGATCGGCCTCGTTGTCCCCGGAAGCGTGGATTTCGAGATGCGCGACAGCAGCATCATGCGCAGTGATGCCGGGATCGTGATCGCCTCGAGCGAGCCCGGCGGACCGTCGAGGCTGCACTTGTCCAGGAACGTCGTCGATGGCTCCAAGACGACGGGGCTCGATTTCACGATCGACGCGACATCCCAGGTGGGGAAGTGGACTGCCACGTTCGAACGCAATCGTTGGCAGGAGTGCGCGACCAATGTCGTCGTGCGTTGCCGGAACCAAGCAACGCTCGCTCTCGATGCGGACCGCGAGACGAGCGCTCGTAGCAAGGGTGCGGGCATCCGATGCGAGCTCGGCGCCGGAGCGACGTGTGCGTGGACCAATGCGATGGTCGTGCAGAACAAGGGGCAAGGCGTCGAAGTCGTCGGCAACGGTGCGTTCACGGCATCGTTCTCGACGATCGCGGATCATGCGACTGCCGCGGCATTCGACGCTTCGAGTGCTTCGAACGTGCGACTCGACCACTGCGTCTTCGACAACACGTTCGCGCCGGAGCTCAAAGCGAGTTCCGGTACGAGTCTCGTTTGGTCGTCGTCGAAGACCGTGTTGTATCCCGGCACGGGCAACAAGAAGCTCGATCCCGCTCTCGTGCGGCCGCAGTACAAGCTCGCTCCCGGGTCGCCGTGTATCGATGCCGGGGATCCGAGTCTGCAGAATGGGCCGGCGACCGACTACGAGGGGGATCCGCGCGTCGTGCGCACGACCGCGATGATCGCCGACCTCGGTGCGGACGAGTTTCGGACCGAGGGCAGCACGCGCACGTTCGGGACACCGGGCTTCGGGGATCGGTCGGGGATTCGTCCCGAGGTCGACCTGCTCATCGACAGCGCGCGCATCGGCACCAACGTGCCACTCGGGCTCAAGAACGCTCGAGGTCGGACCGGCGTGCCCGCTCTCGCTGCCATCGTCGTCTTCGGGCTCGGGGAGGCGGCACCGATCTACGATTTCGATCCCGTCGGCGGTTCCGGCTCGATGCTCTTCTTCGACCCGCTCGCGTTGCCGACCGTCGTACCCGTGACGACCGGCGGAACCGCGATGGACACGCTGCCCGTGCCCAACGTGGCGGGGCTCGTCGGCGGCGTGTTCTCCGCGCAGTGGCTGGTGATCGCGTTGGATGCCAACCTCCAGGGTTACGTGACGTCGGACGCGATCCGCATCCAGGTCGGTCGCTGAGAGATCGCCTCGTCGGGGGCACTTGACGCCTTTGCTTTGCGTCGTAGAGTCGAGGTCATGCGAATCGAAGACGCGCTCGAGCACCTCGAGACGATTCACGAACAAGTGCTGCGGAGCGAGACCTTTCGCGGGTACCGCGCCGCTTCCGTTGGCGGCACGGGCGTCCTCGCGGTCGTCGCGGGCGTGTTCCAGAACTATGTGCTCGCACCGAAGAGCGTGGCCGAGTTCATCGGCTACTGGATCACGATCGCCGCCATCGCGTGCTGCGTGATCGGCTTCGATCTCGCGGTGCAGATCGTGAGGCAGGGACGCAGTGAACGGCGCAGGACTTGGTACGCGTTGAGGCAACTCTTGCCAGCGCTCTTCGTCGGCGCGGCGCTCACCGCGACCCTCGTGGACACGGTCGTCGCCGATCGACTACCTGCGATCTGGGCGCTGTGCTTCGGTCTCGGAATCGTTGCGTCGCGTCCCTTCCTGGCCGCGGGGCTCGGGTATGTCGGTTCGTTCTATTTGGCGGTCGGTGCGGCTCTGTTGCTGCCGCCATTCCACGCGACGCTGCCTTCACCGATCGTCATGGGGCTCGTCTTCGGTGGTGGGCAGCTCTTCGCTGCAATGTTGTTTCGACGCGGGGAGGCGAACGGCCTCCACGCCAAGAGCAAAGGGAAGGATCAAGGAGGCTGGATTCGTGGATCGCTCTGACAAGAAGCCCGCAACGCGTCGCATTTTGGACGATGGCGCGCCACACGCGTATCCAGGACTCGATCGCGTGCTGCACGAGAAGGCGCGTCTGGGAATTACCGTCGCGCTCTTGAATCGGCCCGACGGCGTGTTGTTCCCGGAGCTTCGAAAACTCTGCGAACTCACCGACGGCAACCTGAGCCGACACCTGTCGCTCTTGCAGGAGAAGGGCATCGTCGAGATCTGGAAACGCCAGGAGGGTGGACGCACGGCGACGCTCCTGCGCCTGTCACCCGAAGGGCGCAAACAGCTGCTCGTCTACTTCGAGGAGTTGGACCGAGTGCTCACCGATGCGCGGTCGGCACAACGTCAGGATGCCTCGGACCTCGACGCGGGTTGGTCCCCAGCCTGAAGAGGCGTGCGAAGGAACCGTTTTTTTGCCATGAAACTTTGCAATACAAAGGCTTGTCCTGGCAAGCCCTGGAGGACGACAGAAGCAACATGGACGTGATCCGAGCAAGTGCGATGGGAATGTGTTTCGGAGTCCTCGATGCTCTCGAAGTCGCGCGCACGAGCGACGCGCCTGAGGAGACGACCGTCTTCGGAGAACTCGTGCACAACGAGGCCGTGCTCTCCGAGCTCGAAGCCCGTGGGTTCGAGTCGCTCGACGAAGTCGAACGGGAGGGCGCACTCGATCGGATCCGGACCAAGCGTGTGCTCGTCACGGCACACGGAATCGCGGATCGAGAGCGCGAACGGCTCGTCCGTCGTGGCCATGAACTCATCGACACGACTTGTCCGCTGGTTCGTCGTGCGCATGCGGCAGCCCTCGCGCTCGAACGGGAAGGACGTCATGTCATCGTTCTCGGCCGCATGGGGCATGTCGAAGTGCGCGGGCTCGTCGGGGATCTGGAGTCCTTCACGATCGTGCAGACCGAGGACGACGTGAGCGACTTCGGCTTTGCAGCTCTCGGCATCGTGTGTCAGACGACTCTGCTCGAAGAGCGGATGCGGGGGCTCATCGCCTCGATCGAGCTCGCCAATCCCCACGCGGACATCGTGATTCGGGACACGATTTGCGAGCCGACCAAAGAGCGACAGCGCGCACTTCGAGATTTGATCTCTCGGGTCGAGGCAATCGTCGTGGTGGGTGGAGCCCATTCCAACAACACACAACAGCTCGTGACGACGTGCCGTGCGGCAGGTCGCGTGGCCTTGCGTGTCGCGAGTGCCGACGAACTCGACTTCGAGCTGCTCGCCAATTACGACACTGTCGGGCTGACCGCGGGCACGTCGACGCCGGAATCGACGATCGATGCGGTCGAGGCCGCGCTCCGGTCGTCTCGCGTCCACTGCTGAAGACCCTGCGGACAATCCTGCGCGGAGCTCTTGTGCGAGCACGTCCGATGGTCCACTACGGCGGCCAGATTCCGTCTTGGAATCGCTCACTCATCCCGATAGATCCATTTCACGGGCCGTCCGCGCGTTCCATTCGTATGGGCGTTACGTTCGTAAGGCTCGAGTTCCCATTCCAGGACCAAAGACCGATGAAACTCATTTCGCTCGCCGCCGCTTGCTCGGCACTCTTCGCCCTCGCTTCCTTCGGCCCCACGTTGCAGGACGGCGGAGCTGACGGCATCCGTACCCAGGACACCGCTCAGGGAGGCGCTTCCGAAGAAGGTCAAGCCAATCCGCTCGAGTTGCAGGTGCGCAAGCTCATGAAGCTCACCGGCGCTGCCGAGATGGGCAAAGAGGTCATGGACCAGATGATGGATCAGTTCGACAAGATGGGTGCCATGCTGCCCGCGGGCTTCGCGGAGAAGTTCAAGGAGCTGGCAAAGCCCGAGCAACTCGTCGAGATGGTCGTTCCTCTCTACGTCAAGCACCTCGACAAGGAGACGCTTGCTGCCGCGATCGAGTTCTACGAGTCGGACAAGGGCAAGAAGTTCGCGACCGCTCAGCGATTGATCACGCGCGATTCGACCACTGCGGGTCAGGAGTGGGGCAAGAAGCTCGGCATGCGCGTCATGCAAGAGCTGCAGCGCTGAGCGCAGCGGCCTGTCCGAAGTGGGGATAACCTGCCGAGCAAGTTGTTCCCGCGTTCGTTCCTCGGTGTCAGAACCGTAGCTCGAGACCGAAGTAGAAGCCTTCGAGCTTGGCATCGAACTCGTAGTCGAGCCCGTCCTGCCCGCCCGCGAATGGCAGGTCATAGCGGCGCCACGACGCGAACGCGCGCACGTCGCGCGTGAGGTCGTATGCGACGGACAGTTCGAGGTCGACGAGCTTGCCGTCGATGTTGCGCCAGTGTCCGTCGCTGTACCCCAGATCCAGGCGTCCTCTCAATCGGCGCCACGATGCGTCGGCGCGTGCTCGCAAGATCGGCATGCCATCGTCCTGCATGGCCAAGTGCTGATTGCGCGGCGTCGTCGCGGACGTTGCCTTGGCGTCGAACGTCATCGTGTTGTGGTGGATACCGATGCCGGCCCCGAGGTCGATCGTGAGTTTGTCGACCGGTTCGAAGTCGAAGAGGCGCACGATGTACTCGAGAGTCCACTGCTCGAATTCGAGCTCGGACTCGATTGCATCGTCCTTGACCAAGGCACCGAAGTCGTTCTGCAAGACCGCTTGCGTGTCGAAGGAGCGCTCCGCGAAGTGGAGATAGCCGAACTCGACGCCGGCGAACGAGTCGCCGTAGCCGATCGTGCCGCCGAGCGCCGTATCGCGATCGGCGACGTTGAGGCCATGCCGCAGGTCGTTCGTGCCGTTGGCGGTCTTGCCTGACGCGACGCTGCCGCTCTCCATTTTCGCGGTGCCATTCATGACGAGGGAGCCATAAACGGGCGCAAGCGTGACGTGCGTCTTCTCGGGGAACGCGACGACTCCACACGAGGCGAGCACGGTCCCGAGCACCGCGGCGAGCGCAACGAGGCGTGGAGAGACGCTCACCGGTCGGGGTAGGTTTCGAGGACCCATTCCTTCCACTTCTCTTCGAGCATCGGTGGGCTCACCGAGTACGCGTCGCGCAAGCCTTGACGCTGGAGATTGAGGACTTCCTTGGCTGTTGCGAGACCGGTCTTGGGATCGATGTAGCCCTTCACCGTGTTCATGTACTGGCCCCACTTCTCGTTGCCCTGCGCCATCATCCAATCGATGACGGACCAGCACTTGACGTGGTCGTACTTGGTGAGCTGGCCATAGTCCCGTAGCCCGATGAGTTCGGACACGGGGCGCGTGTTCTTGTTGTCGAGCCACTGTCGAACCTTCGGTCTCCACTTGCCCGTGTTGAGCATCTTCGCGCGAGCGGACTCGTTCTGGTCGAAGTCGAGAGCGCGTTCTTCGTCGACTTCCTTGGCCCACCAGTGTGCGGACCCTTCGCAGAACCAGACGGGCAAATCGTACGAATAGAATCGATACCCCGAGATCAAGTTGTGCACGACGTTCCACACGATGTGGCAGTGCAGAGACGTGTCGTGCTTGAGTCGACCGTCTTCGAGTTCGGTGGACGTCACGATGATGAGGGAGCCGACCGTCTTGAAGTTCCAGCGCTGTGCGAACGCCTGCTGGCGCCCGATGAAGAGCGTCAGATAGCGCGTGAAGTCACTCTGCTTCTCGAACATGAGAACGAGGTACTTTCCGTTCTGCCCGAGGTAGGGGCCTTGGCCCCAATACTTGCCGTCGGGCATGAGCGTGTCCGGCTCTTTCGGGAACGACGCCTCGGTCACGCATGCGCGTTCCATGAACTTGTCGTACGTTTCCTCGCAGCGTTGCGCGAAGAGATGCACGCGCAACCACGGATCGAGCCGGCGTGTCCGGACATTGACGTTCGGTAGCTTCTTCGCAAGACGTTCGAGTTCGCCTTCGATCTTCACTTTGATCTTGCGGTCCGACGCCGGGATCGGGAACGCGGGAAGCGTCGAACCGATGCGGAAGTGCGCCGTCTCGATCCAGCGAATCTTGGCTGCACCGAGCTCTTCTTCGATCTTCTCGGTCGAGACTTCGGCGCCGGCGAGTTCGCCGTACGGCATCGGATGAAAGCGCACGATGCCCGCGCGCTTCATCGCTTCTGGGTCGTTCTTCGTGTATGGGTCGATGCGCCACTTCTCGAGCTTTTGCGCGCGTGCACCCGGTGCACCGAGCGACATCACCGCCACGACGATGCTCATCGACTGCAGTAGGTTGCGAGCGAGCCTACTCATGTACCTACCCTCGCCTTCCACTTCTTGATTTCTTCGATCGCTTGGAAGACCGATAGCTTTCGGAACGGTGGATCACCATCCATGATGCCTCGGAGCGCATTGACGGCTTCGGCGCGGATCAGGTGCTCTTTCGCATCGAGCAGTGGTGCGATCGCGCGCACGCAGTCTTTCGTTCCCGCGCTGTGCAACAGTCGCAGCGTCGCGATGCGATCCGCGATTTCCCCCTCGGCGAGGTGGTTCACGAGCCATTTGGTGGACGTTTCGCTCTTGAGTTTCGGCAGAGCTTCGCGGATCTGGTAGTTCTTCTCCTCCCACGAGTCGCGTGCGAGCAGGAGCAGAGGGTGCAGAGCGCGCTCGTCGCCGAGCATCGCGAGGGCGTACGTCGCCGTTTCACGGATCGCGGGATCGCCGTGCACGAGACCTTTCGCGAACAACTCCCCGTGACCCTCGACGCCAAAGCGTTTGATCGTCGAGATGATGTAGGCATCGCGCACTTCGTCCGTGCCGGTCCATTCGGCTTCGAGCAGCGGGACGTATTGCTTTTCCATGAATCCATCGAGGATCTTCGTGAGTTCGGCTACGAGTTCAGGCTTCTGGCCGTGCTTGAGTGCGTCGAGCAACACGGGCGCGCAGCCGGCTCCGTAGCCGACGATCGTCGCCTTGGCCTTCTCGCGCGTCTTTTCGTTCTTGTGCACGAGTTGAGGGATCTTGTCCTTCGTAATGCTCAAACGAACCGGCTTGATCGCCGGCCAGGTCACTTTCTCGGGCTCGTTGGTCTTCTGCTTCGGGTCGTCCTGCTTCGGCGTCTCGGTATCTTGACCTGCCCTGTCGATTGGTCCGGCCTTCTCGGTTTGTCCGGGATCCTTGCCGGAGTCTTGTGAAAGGCCAGGGCAGGCGAGGCATGCCGTGAAGAGGGCGAAGCGCAGCGTCTTCGTCGAATTCATGTGTCCTTCGGTCGGTCGTGGGTTGGTCGGTCTTCGCTCATTGCGGCGGCGGCCAGTCCTCGGACAAGTTCCGAAGGACGTTTTCGAACTCCACACGATAACGCGGATGAACGAAGGAGCGTTCGTTCCAGAGGTCGAGACTCTGTTTTTTGACGAGATTGCCGAACGCGATCGACGAATCGAACGGAAACGTCGCCATGACCAGGCGCCGCATCACGACGCCATCGAACCGTTCGTCGATGACCCCGAGAACCGCGTATCCGAGGGTCGATGCGACCGGCCCGGTGTGGCCACCCACGGGGGTTTCGAACGCCGCCATCGCGAGGGACATCGGTAGCGTGTTGAAGGCGCGAACGTACTCGTCGCTGTCTTCGAGGTGCACACCCTGCACCTTCGCGATCCGGCGGAACGACTCGAAGTCACCGCCAGCCTCGACGAGCGCGCGATGGAACTCCTCCGCCGCGTCCTTGGCCCGCGTCACGACGTCGTTGCCCGCGAGGCCGCGCGAGATTCGATAGGGCAACCAATAGTCGGTGACGGTGACGCGGCGGATCTTGGCTGGGGAAAGAGCGGGGTCGAGGCGTTTCGACCATTCGACGAAGCGATTGAGTTCTTCGTCAGTGACGCGAACAGGACCGATGACAGCGACGATATCCGACGGTTCTGGCTCCCGAATGCCGTTCGATTTCGTGCAGCCGTGAGCGACGAGAGCGCTCCCGGTCGCGATGGCGATGAGGATGGCGGCGAGCGTCGTGCGTCGGGTCACGGACATGTCTCGTTCGAGTTGCTGTTCAGCCTTGTCGAGCTTGGGTGGCCGACCTCACGGTCAAGCCTCGGGGCCACGTTTGGGAGCTTGGTCGTACTTCCCGAGGAAGCCCAGCACGTTCTCCCGGACGAATTTATAGGTCTTCCGCATGTTGTTACCGAGTTCTTCGAGATTGGCCGGCATCAATGCGGTCGTGAACGTGGCCACGTCTTCGATCCAGACCGCGCGCGCGTCTTCGGCATACGATTCGATCCGAATCGCATGAACGTCATTGCGCCCTTCGACCGCGGGGAAGAGCAAGCGCAAGCCGAAGAGTTCGACCGGCCGAGCGAAGCGTGCGAAGTCATCAGGTGGAATCGAGCAAACGACGCCGGCCAAGAACTCGCGACTGTCGGCGAAGTGCTTCGCGTTGACGAGACTGCGGACGACGTGCTGTTGCGCGATGATGATCGGAATCGACAGGCGCTCGACGGCAATGCGGGTCACGTGTTCGAGCCGCCGCGCGAAGTCGTCGACGTGCTGACCGGTGAACTCCTCGCGGATGTGAATCCGGTCAGGCATGAAGCGCACGAGCGACTGCGTGTTCTGCGCGTTGGTGACGTTGGTCAGCGTGATGCCGTCCGCGGCGACACCGAAGTTCTGATATGCGAACTCCGGATGCTGATAGAGCTCGTTGTGCACGCCCTGCACCTTCCCGGGCTCGAGTTGGATCGGCGGATGGATCAACTCGCTCACGAGGGCGATCGTGCGGGGGTCGTACTGTGGCAGGTCGGTCATGTCTCCAGTCAAGCCGGGAGTCGGGAAGATTGAAAGGGCTCGCTATGCTGCCGGTCGCCTGACCCAAAGCTCAGATGCCGCACCCACCGCGAATGGCAGAATCCGTCGCGCGGCAGTCCTGCTGAGTCTGGTCCAACGCTTGTCCTCCATCCATGCGCTACCAGTGGCTCGTTCGTCCCGAGTTCGTGGCAATCACCCTGTTGCTGGCACTCACCGTTCTGCTCGGGTCTGGTGTACCGATCGGCGATGATTGGGGGTTGGCTGCGCTGCTCGCAGACGATGCATCGATCCTCGAGAGTTCACACGATGTCGACTTCACGAAGGTTCTCTATGACGTATCGACCCCATGGCTCGCTGCCGCAGTCTCTGGGCGATGTCGTCGCATCGGTATCGTGCTCGTGATCGGGTTCGTCGCTTCGATCGGGATCGTTGCGGGCTATTCCGTCGAACCGAACTTCATTGGCTCGAGAGTCCTGTATCCAGCTCTGTTCTTTACTGGCGGCGTTTGCATCGTTGCGATCGATCATTCACAGCGCGTGAGCGTGCGGTGCATCTTGGCACTCGTATGGCTCTGTATGCTCGTCGGCTCCGCGACCGCAACGTGGGGCCGTATCCATGCCTTCCGTCAAGCGACTTCGATCGCGAAGGCAACGAGGGCGCAGCTCGTCGACCACGCGAAGGCTGCGGAGGGTCGAGTTGCGATTCTCACTCTTCCGCGAGCGATCGACGGCGTGCTCATCTTCGTCGCGAACTTCGCCGATCAAGTGTTTCGCGAGAACCACACGTCACCGAATCGTGCCATCGGCCTGCAAGCGTGCCTCGAGGTCAACTTCGTTGCCCCGGACGTGTACGGCAGCGCGTTGCCGCTTCGGATCGCGAGCGAGCTGGGCTACGCGCATGTCTCCATCGCGTCCATCGATCCGCCGTCTCTGACCGTGGATGCGCCGCGCCGAAACGACGTCCCTCTTCCGGCTCCCGAGTTCGTGGGTCGAGTCGTGGAGGTAGAACTCGATTCGCGTGATGTCGAATCGATCGTGCTTCGTTCTGACGATGAGCTCCCAACCAGCGCGTTTCTTACGTGGAGGACCGTCGTGGACTTCGAAGCGGAGAAGAATCGAATCGAGGGCTACCGCGTGAATGCGCACGAATGGAGGTTCGACGTCGCGTCCTCACTTCGCTTCTACGGTGCGCATTGGCTCGGCGGGGTTCGTTCGTTTGGACTCATCGACGCAGCCGGATCACCCATCGCGGTACGAGGACGCATGGAATTCGCAGGGCAGCACGACGGTGAGGGTCGATGTCACTGCGACACGGGCTGCGCGCGGTGGGCGACGAACTCGCCGTTCTCCACGTCCACGCGCACCGTGTCGCCATCGCCGATCTCGCCATCGAGCAACTGCTTGGCCAGCTCGTTCTCGACCTTTCGTTGGATGAGTCGCTTGAGCGGCCTGGCGCCGAACGCCGGGTCGTAACCCTCGAGCGCGAGCGCGCCGATCGCGTTATCGCTGAGCTCCAGCGTGATGTCGCGTTCGAGTAGACGCTTCTTCAGGCCTTCGAGCTGGATGTCGATGATGCGCCGGATCTGCGACGGGTCGAGCCTGTGGAACAGCACGATCTCGTCGATGCGGTTGAGGAACTCGGGGCGGAAGTGCTCCTGCAAGCGCGCCATCACCTTTTCGCGCACCCCCTCCTGATCGGGGTCGTGCTCGAGCAGCAAGTGGCTGCCCAGGTTGCTCGTCATGATGACGATCGTGTTC
>JAGQQW010000279.1 GCA_020426005.1 Planctomycetota bacterium
GCCGCCGCTCCGGTGCGCAGCAAGGGGCGCGCTGCAGCGATCCGCCAGGCCGACGAGTCGACCGAAGAGTCGACCCTCGACAAGGTCCTCGTGATCGCGACTGCCGTGATCCTGCTCTATTCGCTCTTCTTCGCCTACTCGATCACGCAAGGCACGAGCACCGGCATGACCGCGTGGCTCGCCGACATGTTCGACGTCAAATAGGTCCAAGCAGACCACTGGCAGCTTGGCGCTGCGCCCGTGCGCGCGCCTTCATCTCTCTGCCGTTCTCTCTGCCTCTCGCGACGCGCCTCGCATCCTGTAGTGAAGGATGCGGGGCGCGTCTGCGTATTGCTGCCTCAGACGCGGACCGACACGCTTCGTGACGGATCGTCACCTCGCAATCGTCATGGCGCGGGCGGCGCAGAACGGGCATCATGCGTGTTTTCCGCGGAACGGCCGCCCTCCTCGAATGCGCACCTCCTTCCTTTCGGTCCTCGCCCTCTCCGTGCTGGCTCTGTCGTCCTGCGTGAGCCGCCAGGCCTACCTCGCGCAGACCAACAAGATCAAGGGTCTCAGCGCCAGCCTGGACCAGCTGACGCAATACCTGGAGAAGTTCGAGTCCGAGAACGCGCAGCTCGCCGCGCAGAACGCGAGCTTTCGTCGTGCCGCGAAGGACGTCGAACTCGTGCGTGAGCAGAAGGAGCGGCTCGCCAAGCTCCTGAAGGAGCTCGAATCGGCAGGTGGTGGGATCGATATCCCGGGCGTGCGCGCGATCGAGACCTCGGAGGGTGTCGGACTGCGGATCGACGATGCGGTGTTGTTCGCTTCGGGGCAGGCGACGCTCTCCCCGCAGGGCAAGGACACGGTGCGGAAGCTCGTCGCGCTCCTGCAGCGCGATGGTCGTGCGATCCGCATCGATGGCCACACGGATTCGGATCCGATCCGCAAGAGCTCGTGGGCGTCCAACTTGCACCTGTCCGTCGCGCGTGCCCTCGCCGTCGCCGCCGAACTCGAAGGACAGGGTTTCGCAATGGCCAAGCTCCAGGTCCGTGGGCTCGGTGATACGCGACCCGAGTCGCGGATTCCGACCGAGAAGGCGAAGAACCGCCGCGTCGAACTCTTCTTCATCCAAGACTGATCCCACGACGCTTCGTGAATCGCCTCGGCGCGTCCCTGGCTCCGGCCGGCCTTCTCGCGCTCCTCTGCGCGTCCGTTGGTTGCGGGGACAATGGCCGGGATGCGCGGTCCACGCCGGATACGTCGTCGTTCGATCCGCGGGTTGCACAAATCCGGCATTGGACGTCGTTTCGAACGCGAAGCGGTCCGGGTGGCGGCAGTGGCGGTTTGTTCTTCCTCTCGCGGTTCGAGTTTCGCGAGCGTGATGTCCCGCGGGAGCTGACCGAGGAAGCTCTCGGTTCGGAGGAAGCGGAACCGGGCCTACCGCTCGCACGGGTTTCGCTGACGAGCGCGATGCGGATCGCGCGCGCGTTCTGGGGCCGCTTGCCGACGCTCGAAGAATGGCGCGGCGCGATCGAGGGGCGCGTCGGTTATCTGTTTCCGTGGGGGGATACGGCAACCGACGAGCTGCGCGCCAACACTGCCAGGATCGGCCTTTGGAGGCGTACACGCGTCGGCACGTTCGAGTCGGGCCGGAATCTCGGCAGGGTCGACTCGTGCTACGACCTGATCGGCAACGTGTCCGAGTGGACGATCACGCCTTCTGCGATCGTCCGGCTCGACGAGATCTCCCGTGCCGTCGTGCCCACGGACGAAGTCGCCGACCGGGCCGACGCGTTCGTGCTGCTCCGCGGCGCCTGGCCCGAGTCGGTGCCGTTCTTGGTCGGCCCGGCGAGTCCGTGGATGCCAGAACTCCTGCTCGCACCGTCCGGGTTTCCGAGTCGGGTCGACTTCTGCACGATCGGCTTTTCGTGCGGTCAGTCGATCCCGCCGCGCGCGAGTCGTGTGCAGTGGCAAGATCGACTCGGCTTGCGTAGCCACCTACCCGAGGAGTGGAGCTGGGACCTCGGTTTCCGTATGGCGACCGATCCCTACTGTTTTCTCGGCGGCCTCGAGCGCGCGGAAGGGAGTCCGACCGAGGCGGAGGCGGCTGAGATTCGACGCTTCTTGCGCACCGAACTCGAAGCCTTTCGAAGCGCCGCGCGCTTGCGGCTGCGTCGACTCGAGTGGTCCGAACGATCCATCACTTCGAGCCGGCCCTCGATCGGCGCGTGGGGGCAGCTCGCCTACGAGGTGTTGGCGGTCTCACCGCGATGAGCGACTCGTGGCGTGACCTGCGCGATCGTCTCGATGCTCTCGGATTTCGTCCGAGCAAGCGGCTCGGTCAGAACTTCCTCATCGATCGCGCGCTCGCGATCGCCATCGCGAGTCAGCTCGGATACGAGACGGACCCCCTGATCGTCGAGGTCGGGGCTGGGCCGGGTTCGTTGACGCGTGAACTCGTCGGCAAGGGCGATGTGCTCGCGTTCGAGATCGATGCGCGTCTCGCCAGCTTCTTGCGCGAGGAGAGCGGGTCCTTCCTCGTCAGGGGAGAGTTCGAACTCGTCGAGGCCGACGTCCTCGACCGCGGCGAACTCGCGCCGCCGTTCACGAGTGCGCTCGAGCGTCGTATCGAGGGGCACGCGGACTGGGTCTGTGTCAGCAACTTGCCGTACTCGAGCGCAGGGCCGTTCCTTGCGGCACTCCTCCAAGCGGAACGTCCGCCGTCCGCTGTCGTCGTGTTGACACAGTGGGAGTTCGGCGAACGCGTGACGGCGCGGCCGGGGACGGCGGAGTATGGCAGCCTGTCGGTTCAGGCCCAGCTCGCGTTCGAGCCACGCCTCGTGCGACGTGTGCATCCCGAAGTGTTCCGACCACGACCGCGAGTCGATTCGGCGCTCGTCGAACTCGTGCACCCGCAGAACTATCTCGGACGTCCGGCGCCCGAGCGTCGTGCGTTCGGCCGCTTCGTGCAGGCGCTCTTCGGTGCGCGTCGCAAGGTCGTGCGTCACGGTCTGGAACGGTGGCGTCTCGGTCTCTCGCACGGCGAGTCCGGAGATGTCGTGCCGCGCTTGGCTGCGGCGGGTATCGATGAGTCGGTACTGCGCGAGCGGCCGGACGCGCTCGAGCCCGCGCGCTTCTTGCAGATCTTCGATGCCCTCGAAGGCGCGACCTGAAGCGTGTATCGTCCGCGACGGCCGTGTCGGTGTTCGTCCGATTCGTTCGACACGCTGCCAAGGCGTAACCACCGCAGGGGGAGCGGTCGTGGGATTCGAGGACTTCCAGTCTGCCAAAGAACAGGTCAAGGCACGGACCGACCTCGTGCGGCTCGTGTCGGAGTCCGTTCCCCTCAAGCGAGCGGGCCGTGGCTATACCGGGCTCTGCCCGTTCCACGACGAAAAGACGCCGAGCTTCCACGTGTTCCCGGACTCGCAGCACTTCAAGTGCTTCGGTTGTGGCGAAGGCGGCGACTGCTTCAGCTTCGTGATGAAGAAGGAGAACCTCGAATTCCGCGAGGCTCTGACTCTGCTCGCGAAGGAGGCCGGCGTCGAGCTCCCGCGCACGAGTGCTCGAGATCGTGCGCAGAGTCGCGAACGCGACGACTTCCATCGTGTCCTGTCCGAAGTCCAGGTTTGGTACGCCGAGCGTCTTGCTGGGCCAGAGGGAGCGGCGGCGCGGGACTATGTCGTGAGCCGCGGGCTCGACACGGCGCGGGCCGAGTTCTCGCTCGGGTACGCACCAGGGTCGAGCTTCGACGGGCCGCAGCACTTGGTGAACTTCCTGCGTCAGCGCCGGCTCCCGATCGAAACCGGCATCGCACTCGGTCTCGTCGGCAAGTCCGCCCGCGGCTACTTCGATCGACTGCGCAACCGGCTCGTGTTCCCGATCCACGACGAACGTGGACGCGTCGTCGGTTTCGGTGGACGCATCCTGCCCGGGTTCGAGAGCGAGCGAGAACCCAAGTACTGGAACAGCCCGGAATCCCCGGTCTTCAACAAGCGTCAGGTCTTGTTCGGCCTGCATCAGGCGCGCCAGAAGAAGGCCAAGCGCCTGCTCGTCATGGAGGGATACACCGACGTGATCGCCGTGCAGATGGCGGGCTTGCACGGGGCGGTTGCGACTCTCGGTACGAGCCTCACGCGCGATCATGCGGGATTGTTGCGGCGCTTCTCTCCCGAAGGGGTGACGCTCGTCTTCGACGGTGACGCCGCGGGTCGTCGGGCCGCTGAGCGCGCGTTCCACGAGCTCGCCGGGGAGACGCTCTCGGCTCGGATCTGCCTGTTGCCCGACGGGCTCGATCCTGCGGACCTCGTCGGTCGTTCGGGGCGCGCCGCGTTCGAGAGTGTGCTCGACGAGGCCGAGGACGCGCTCGATGTCTGGTTCACCCTGATGGACGCCAAGTTGCAGCTGCGGAGCGTCGACGGTCGTGCCGCGGCGACCCGTGAGTGTGTCGAGATCCTCGGAAGCGTCACCGATCGAGCTCGGCGTGAGTTCTTGCTGCAGCGATTCTCGGCGCGGCTCATGATTCCGCCCGACGTCCTGATCGCGGGCATGCGACCGCCGCGTCGTCAGCCGGAGATCGAGGAGAGCAGAGTCGCTGCCGCTCCCGGCAAGGCGGCCGGATCGGCGGTTCAGAAAGCACGCGCCGAACTGTGCGCCGCCTTGCTCGCCGAGCCCGAGTTGCTCGAGGAACTGATCGAGTGCTCGCTCGAGATCGCGGAGTTGTTTCCAGCGTCGGAGCACGAGCATTCCTTCGTCGCGGACACGTTCGAACGCTTTCTCGAGGAGGGTGCGCTCCCCACGGCCGACGAACTCCTTTCGCGCTGGTTGACCCGTGCCAGCGGCGATTCCGAGGCAACGCAGGTGGTCCTTGCCTGGAGCGACCTGTCGAGGTGTCTCGAAGATCCCCGATCCACCGTCGAGCGTGGAGTAGGCTTCCTCGAGCGCGAACGGATGCGCACTCGGGTCGACGCCCTACGGGAGTCCTATCGCAAGGCTCTCTCGACGGGAAATGACAGCGAGGCGCGTCAGCTCGAGCTCGAAATGGCGGAGTCCATGCGCCGGCTTCATCGGCCGGGCTGAGTCCCTTCCCCCGTATTGGGCTCCGCCGTTCTCCCTTTTTTCCCTTCCCCACTGAGTATGCGAACCCCGCGTCCGCGGCCGCCGGAACCGATTCCGATCGGCGTGCCTCGTAGCCAAGATGCGAATGGAGAATCCTCCGAGCCCCCGGAATTCCTGGCGCGAGACGTTTCTCGGCGCCACCTCCCTGCTATGTTCCGACCCCTCGCGAGGGACGACGCCGCCAGCGATTGGATTGCATCCAAGGATCGCTTACGACTTTTAGTCGTTCTTCCCCTCGCCTATTCAGGTCCGAACGTAGACGTCCCAACCTTCTACGCCGATCCCCCCGACCGTCCTGAAACTCGGCGTTCTCGCGAGTCCTGGACGGTTTTCAGGCACCACAACGAGGCCGAGGCCTCCCACAGTTCGAATCGATGCGTCGTCAGCCCATCAACCTGAATCTATCGGACAACTCCGTCTCTGAGCGGATCGAGCCCTACCTCAACAAGTTGGTCGAGGAAGGTAAGAAGAACGGGTATCTGACCTACTCGGAGATGAACTCGATCCTTCCGCAGGATCTCGTCACGCCAGAGCGTGTCGAAGCGATCCTCGGAATGCTCGACGAGCAGGACATCACCCTTGTCGACGACGATGACGCGGACGAACTCGATCTCGTTCGTGATTCTAGCGACGACGACGATGACGACGATGACGACGATAAGCCTGCAAAGGCCGCGACGCGTGCGCCGCGCGCGAAGGCTGTCGGCGTTGCGTTGATCCCGGAAGTCGTCGAGAAGATCGACGACCCCGTGCGCATGTACTTGACGCAGATGGGCGAGATCCCGCTGCTCACGCGCGATGAGGAGATCAGCCTCGCGCGAAAGATCGAGTTGACGCGCAAGCAGTTCCGCAAGCTCGTGTTGGTTTCTGGTTTTGGAACCGCGGCTTCGATCCAGATCCTCAAGGACGTCGTCGCTGGCGAACTCGCCTTCGACCGCACGATCAAGGTCAACCAACAGGACCCGGACGTCGGCAAGTCCGACTTGCAGTACCGTCTCCCGGGCATCATCTCGACGCTCGAGACGTTGTATCGCAGCAATCAGGAGGACTTCCGCAAGGTCACC
>JAGQQW010000280.1 GCA_020426005.1 Planctomycetota bacterium
CTGTTCGTGGTTCCCATGGAGTCTAACATTCGGCGATGCTTTCGGGAGCTGCCGGGGCGGTGAAAGCGCCCGCTCGGTGCATGTCTGAGTTTTTCAACACGCTGCTCACCGGGGTCGTCAGCCTGCGGCGCCTTGACAGCGCCCTGACAAGCGACCGACCGCGATCGGTCGCACGCGAACCGTCAGTAACTCTCGCGCAGCGTCGCCGAACTCGTCGGCGTCTCCCAGCATTTGATCTCGTAGAGCGGGAGGTCGGCAAGCCGCTCCCATGCCCAGACGCAGATCATCTCGGCGCTCGGGTGCTCGAGGAAGTCGTTGACGTAGCTGTGATCGAGGATGTCGATCACGCGCGTGTTGACGATTTCCTTCAATCGCAAGAAGTCGAAGGCAAGTCCGTCATTCGGATTGACATCGGCCTTGATCGTGACGTGCAACTTGAAGGTGTGACCGTGCAGCTTCTCGCAGCGTCCCTTGTAGTTGGGAAGCTGATGAGCCGCATCGAAGACGAACTCCTTCGTGATGAGAACGGTGTGCGTCATGCGCTTCTTCAGACTGCTCCGGCGGCGCGCTCTTCCTCGAGGAAGCGCTCGACCTCTTCTTTGAGTGCGGACAAGAGTTCAGCTTCGGGGCACTTCCTCACCTGCACGCCGCGGCGATAGATGAAGCCGATGTGGCGACCACCCGCGACTCCGATGTCGGCTTCGCGCGCTTCCCCCGGACCGTTGACCGGACAACCGAGGACGGTGATGCGGATCGGAGTCTGACCGAGCGTCTTGGCGTATTCCTCGACTTCCTTCACGAGCGGGAACAGGTCGATCTCGATGCGACCACACGAAGGACATGCGACGACCTCGGGGTCGAGCACACGACGCCCGGTCGCCTTGAGGATGTCGAAACCGGCTTTGACCTCGAGCGTGCTGTCGCCGGTGAGCGACACGCGAATCGTGTCCCCGATACCGTCGAGCAGCAGACCGCCGAGCCCGGCAGCCGTTTTGAGTTGTCCGTAGGGCGGCTGCCCCGCCTCGGTGATGCCGAGGTGCAATGGATACGGGATTCGTTCCGACGCGAGTCGATACGCGCGCAACGCGGCGAGCGTATCCGTGGACTTGAGCGACAGGACGATGTCGTGGAAGTCCATGTCCTCGAGGATGCCGATGTGCTTGAGAGCACTGTCGACCATGGCCTGAGGCGTCGGGGAACCGTGCTTCTCGAGGAACTCCTTCTCGACCGACCCCGAGTTGACACCGATCCGGATCGGAACCGCGCGCTCCTTCGCCATCTCGACGACGCGCTCGACGCGCTTGCGTTGGCTGATGTTGCCGGGGTTGAGTCGAATCTTGTCGACACCGGCCTCGAGCGCGAGGATCGCCATGCGCGAGTCGAAGTGGATGTCGGCGACGAGCGGAACGGTCATCTCGCGCTTCAAGATCGGCAGCGCCTCGGCACTCTTCTCGAAAGGAACCGCGACGCGAATGATCTCGACGCCGGCTTCCTCGAGCGCGTGGATCTCGGCGAGCGTCGCGTCGACGTCCTCGGTGCGTGTCGTCGTCATCGACTGCACGGCGATCGGATGGTCTCCACCGATGGTCACGCTGCCGATACGGACTTCGCGGGCTGGCCGCCGCTGAACGATTTCCACTGACTGCTCCGGGCTCTTCGCCGTGAGGAAAGTCGAGATTGTCGTGCCCGCGAGCGCGGAGACCACCGAGAATCCCTCTGTGCAGGTTTCTAACCCGGATCGATCGCCCCCTCAAGACGAGTCAGCCGCCGGGATTCGCGTCGAGGGCCTCTGTGTGCGCTACGGTGACCGCAGTGCGGTCGAGAACCTCGGGTTCGACGTCGCGCCCGGACGGATCGTCGCACTCCTCGGCCCGAACGGCGCCGGCAAGTCGAGCACGGTGCGCTGTCTGATCGGCCTGCAGCGACCGTCCGCGGGCCGAGCGAGGATCCATGGCGTCGATGTTAGCGACGATCCCGAGCGAGCCAAGCGACGCCTCGCCTACGTACCCGAGCACGGCAGCCTCTACGAGGTTCTGACCGCAATGGAGACGTTGCTCCTCGCGGGTCGCTTGCATGGGATGGATGACGCCGCGATCGAAGCTCGCGCGACGACGCTGCTCGACGAACTCGGATTGGCGGATCGAGCGCACGCGCCCGTCGCCGGCTTTTCGAAAGGGATGCGCCAGAAGCTCGTTCTCGCGTGCGCGATCCTCACCGATCCGGATGTCCTGGTCTTGGACGAGCCGCTCTCGGGACTCGACGCAGAGACGACCTTGCTCGTCAAAGAACTGCTGGGCACGTGGCGCGATCGCGGCGCAGCGATCCTCTATTGCTCGCACATGCTCGACGTCGTCGAGAAGCTCGCCGACCGCATCCTGATTCTCGACCAAGGGCGCCTCGTCGCAGAAGGCACGCTCGACGAGCTGCGTCACGGTTCGGGCGTCAGCCTCGACGAAATCTTCCGCAGCGTCACGAAAGCCGGCGATCCGCGCGAACGCGCACAACGGCTCTTGTCCTCGAGCGAGTCCGTCGAGACTCGCTGACCCGTGGGCGCGCCGCGCGGACGACTACTTCGACGAATCCGTCGACGAGGCGACTTCGAGTTCGCTACGCACCTCACGCACGCCATACGTCGACGCAACGCACGCCTCGGCTTCACGCCGTGCCGAGTCGTCGTCGACCGTACCACGTAGCGTCACGACCCCATTCGCACTCGAGACCTCGATTCGCGTCGCATCGACGTGCCCGTGCCTCGTGAGGCGGTGTTCGGCTTCGTCGACGATTTGCTCGTCACCGCTACGGAAGCCACGAGGTCCCTTTCCGGTATGGGGACCCGGCATCAGAAATGCATCCGCAACGTGAAACTCGTCATGGACGCCGACCTTCGAGTGCGTGCTGTTTTCCGGCTGGTTCGTCATGTTTCTTCTCCTTCGGATGTTCTGTTCGCTGCGGATCTTCGCGGACGATCACGTGCATCGCTCCTTTGTCGTACACTCGGGCTCGTCCAACAAGTCTCGATCGGGCAAGTCCTGATCGGGCAAGTCTCGATCGAGTAGGACCGAGCGCGGCAAGCAAGTGCGAACACGTCCACTCGCGATTCCGCGCAAGTCGCGTGCCGGAAACACACGTCGAAGGCGAACTACACGATTCGTGACGAGGCGAGAACTCGAACCCTGGAGTCGAAGCCGATGGAGAAGCGATCCAATCGCCGCCGTCTCGAGATCAGCCTCCTGATCGTCGCTGCAGTCTTCGGGTGGCTCCTCTTCCGCGGGAACCGCGCATCCCATCCACCCGCCGCACTCACGCTCGATGCCGCCCAACCGCGAGGCGCGGTGAACGGCAAATCGCACATGCCGATTGCAGAAGATGCCAACGGCGAGGTTCGAGCCGTCCGTGCGGGTGCAGAGCCCCCGAGCGATCGGCGGTGGCGATTCGTCACACGAGACGCACGACCGATCGCGGGCGCCCTAGTGCGCGCGTGGGACGATCGCGACGCGTGGATTTCGGATTCGGCACGAATCCTCTCGACGAGTGATGCACATGGAATCGCGCGGTTGCCGGGAGCGGTCGCGCTGCCAGCAACCACGAGTGCGCCGACGGCATCGCAACGAAATCACGTCGAGCACACGGTCCTCGTCGCGACGTGCGACGGTTTCGCCTCGACGAGGCTGCCTCCCGCCTCGAGCGACCGCGTCGTCGATGTCGTCCTCGATCCCGCGCTTCCATTGCGTGTGCAGTGTGTCGATTTCGATGGACGAGGGATCGAAGGCTGTTCGGTCGTCGTCGCGTTCACGACGCTCTATGCGCCGCCGTTGATCGAGCACGACGTCCAAGGTGCGCAGAGGATCGCGCATTCGATTTGGGGAACGCGGTCGGGCAGCGATGGTGTGGCGACGATTGGCGGGTTGCCGCGAGGACCGGCGCGCGTGCACGTGCACGCGCCGTTTTGGTCGGCACTCGACATGCGATATCGCGGCTACGAAGAGATCACGGTGCCGTGTGGAACTCTCCGAGTCGTCTGCGCACCGGTCTTCGCCGCCATTGCCGTGTTGCCGGAGGATGTCGGTGCCGAAGGGTGTACGGTGTTCTCGGCGAAGCGCTCGTCGCGCTTCCACCAGAGCGACCACGCCGAGGCGACGCTGCGCGCGTCCCATCCGAATGCCGTGATCGTCAGCACCGCCGTCGGAACCTACGGCACAAGGCTCGACTCGGACGTCGGCACCGTGCAATGCCGTGTCGTCGCACGCAACGGCGTGACGTACGAAGGCGAACTCGCATTGCGACCCGCGAACGCCGTCGAACCGGAGCGGTTAGCCGCAACCGAGCGCCCAGAAGTGCGGCGTATACGCGTGCACTATCCGGAAGCCTTCGCACGAACAGGGACGACGCTGTATCTCGATCGGTTCGCCGTGCCGCACGCCAAGGTCGTCGTCGTACCGGTCGGCGGCTACGAGGTCCGCTCGATGCCGGGCGTGATGAGCGTGCCCTCGAAGTCCGCAACGCCCGAAGTCGTCGAGATCGTGGCCGGCGACGACGTCCAAGACATCCACCTGAAGATTCCGGAATACGCACTCGTGCGTGTCGTGTGCGAGCACCGGTTGCGCGACCTTCGAGAACCCCACGGCTTGTCGATCGAGCAGCGTTACGGATCGGTCGGCTGCGGTCCGCGACCTCGTGGTGCAGAGCCCGGCTGGTCGGTTCTGTGCCCCGCAGGACCGACGACCCTCGTGCTCAGGAGCTTCGAAGCCGAAGTGTCGCGCAGTGAACTCGAGCTCGAAGCGGGTCGCGCGTACGAGTGGCGCGTGGCCGGCGTGCGCTGAACCGTTGCGACCGACTGTCGATTTCTTCGACACGCGCTCAATCTCGCAATGCGAACGCGCCGATAGCAACGACATCCCGTTCCCATCCGACTTCCCATCCGACAGGACGATGTCGATGCCCCGCACGAAGCTGCTGAGTTCCCTGTTCCCGCGTTGGTCGCTGCTCGCCTTGTGCACGATCGCATCGTGTGGCGCCGATCCCGCGTTCGACGAGGCGCGCGCCGCACTTCGCGCCTTCGAAACGGGAGTGCGGTCCGGCAACCGCGACGCCTTGCGCCGCGCCGTCACGTCGCGGAGCAGGGAGTTCGTCGCGAACCTGCCCGCACGACCCGAGGCAAAGCCCCTCGAGATCCGCGAAGCGCGCCGCGAGCACGGGCGCATCTTCTTCGACGTCGCCGATTCCAGCCGTGACGCGCCGGTCGCAGAAGGGACGTTCGTCGTCGCGAAGGAGGGCGGCACGTGGCTCGTCGACTTGATCGAGACCGCGGCGCAGAGCGCACGCGACGTCGTGAGCGACGGGCCGAGCACGCCGCAGTTCGTGCCGACCGAAGTGCCGCGAGCAGAGCTCGAAGAAGCCGTTCGGCGACACGAGGCCGAGGCGCGCGAAGCAACCATGCGCCGCGAGTGAACGGCCTTGCGAGACCGCACGCTCCCACTTGAAGCCGAAGGGAATCGTCCCAAGATCCTGCGATGACGACCAAGACCCAGCGCGCCCACGTCGAGATCTGGCTGACGCGGACCTGCCCGTTCTGCATCGCGGCGAGGCGCTTGCTCGACACCGCAGGGATCCAGTACGAAGTCCACGACCTCACGGAGCACCCGAACCGCCGAGCCGCGACCGACGCGATCCTGAAAGGTCACCGCACGGTGCCGCTCGTCGTGATCGACGGCGAACCGATCGGCGGGTTCACCGAACTCGAGCGACTGGCGGAGTCGGATGGGCTCGCACGCCGAGTCTTCTGAGAGCGCAGGTTGTTGGCTCGGCGCGTCCCACGCGCCAGGATGTTGGGCATGAGTGACGAAACGGATGTCTTCCAGACTTTGATCCTGGGCTCGGGACCGGCGGGCTGGACCGCCGCGATCTATGCCGCACGCGCCAACATGAAACCGCTGCTCCTCAAGGGCATGCAGCCGGGCGGGCAGCTCACGATCACGACCGAGGTCGAGAACTACCCAGGGTTCCCCGAGGGCGTCATGGGCCCGGAACTCATGGAGAAGTTCGAGGCGCAGGCCATCCGGTTCGGCACCGTGGTCAAACCCGAGACCGGCGTCAAAGTCGACCTGTCGACTCGCCCGTTC
>JAGQQW010000281.1 GCA_020426005.1 Planctomycetota bacterium
AACGCCGTCGAGTCCGTCGTGTATGCCTGGGTTCGCGAGCCCAACGCTGCCAGGAGTGGCGAGCTCGATTGGCTCGGAGAGCGCGCGGTTCCCACTCTCGTCGACGTCTTCGACGACCAGGGGATCGATCTGGTCAAGCGTGGCATGGTTGCGGAGAAGATCGTTCGGATCGGCGGCAAGGACGCCGAACGGTGGTTGCGTCAACAGTTCTCGCAAGCGAAGGGGCTGATGCGCGACGTCGTCGTACGCAGCATCGTGAGTGCCAGGCGCAATGCCGCCGGGCCTCGCGGAACGAAGACGGAGGTCACGCCTGTCGTCGCGAAGTTCTTCGAGCCCTTCGATGGCGCTTCGAGCGATGAGAACGCGGCGATCCAGGCGCGCATGTTGGAGGCCTACTGGGATCTCGTTCCAAGCGAAGACTTCGGCAAGTGGATGCAACATCCCAACGAGTCGGTACGCGTCGCGGCGATCGAGTATCTGTGGCGCTACTACGATCCCAACCGAACGACGAATACGCAACGACAGGTGCCGGATGACGAGCGCCGACGAGTCCGAGCATACGTGCACGAACTCGAGACCATCGTGATTGCACCGATGAGTGACGCGATCCGGGACGCGGTCCGGACCTGGACGCAGGGACCGATCGCGTTCGTTCAGCGTGCACTTCCACCGAGTGAGTACGCACCGCTCGTCGAAGCGATCCTGCCTCGGTTCGCGATCCACCTGACCGTCAGTTCCTCCGCGACGCGTATCCGCAGGACATTCGATGCTTGCGTCGAGCGCGGAGCCGATCGGGCGGATGCGATCGCGGGCTGGCTCGCGGTCTCGGCCAACGAGTTCGGTGCGGAGGATGTCGAGCCATACCTCGCGATCGCTGCGCGTTGGCACGAACTCGAGAACAAAGAGGGCAACGACCGTTCTCAGGTGGGATCCGTCGTGTGGCGGCAGATCAAGTCGTTCTTGAAGCCGGAGCACGCTTCGGCACTGGTCGCGGCGTTCGGGAGCCCGTTGTTCGGCCGTGTGTTCATGGCGCGAGACCTTCCGGAGTCCGTGCAACGTGACGTGGGACGAGGGCTGAGGTCCGAACTCCTCGCGGGTCGGATTCCCGTCGGCGACAAGTGGCGCGATTCGATGGCGCTGGCCACGAAGGAACACGATCTCGAGGCCGCGAAATGGCTGCAGGCGTACCACGAGCGAGGGGGTGATGCAGAGGTGCGTGGATGGGCCTCTTGGGTCGTTCCCGACGAGCGCGATGCAGTGCCGGTCTTGCTGTACTTCTTCCGCAAGGGGCTCGAAGCGAAGGATGTCGGCCCCGCACAAGGTGCGTACTTCGGCAAGCTCCTGCGCCTTGCCGGTAGCGATGTGGAGTCCGACCTCGTTGCAGGCATTCGCGCGGGTCAGCGGGAGGTTGCCGTCAGGACGCAGTTGCCCTCGGGCAAGCTCACTCCGCAGAGCGTCACGCTGGTCACGGCATTGACCGCCTTTCGCAACGGGCGCTACGAGCACCATGACGGTACCGAGGAATTCGTCGAGCGCTTGCTCGAAGCACACCTCGCGGTCGCGACGCCCGAGGACTTCGCCTCGATCCAGGGGGCCGTGCAGGCAACCTTCCAACCGAGTTCCGGTGTGACGCAGCAGCAGACGCTGTACCACGTCCCTGTCGCGTTCCTCGATGCGCTATGGAAGAAGCTCGAGTCGCTCGATGTCCCCAACGACATCCCTACCCAAACCATCGCGAACATCGAGCGCCTCATCGCCAGGGAATACGACCGACTGCGGGATCCCGATGCCTTCGTTCGCTCGATCCTTCGTGATCCCGCGAACGTTGCGCCCTCGAAGCGCAATCTCGTGTCGTCCCTCTTGGGGGCGATGCGAGGCCGAGATTCGGTCGCGCCCGAGCTCCTGCTGCTCGCCGTTCCGTTCCTCGGTGTCGACTCCTGGGCGATCGGAGCCCTCGCAGATGTCGACGATCCAAAGGTCGTCCTGGCGATCGAAGCGCGCGTGCGTGCACTGCTCGCCTCGGAGAATTCGTGGGAGCGGCGCACCGCGCTCGATGTGATCAAGGCACGGGGCGGCGATACGCTGCTCGAGGCAGGGCTCCCGTTGCTCTCGGATCCCAATGACATGACTCGCAAATCGGCAATCGCGGTCTACGGCAAGCACTACTACGAACCTGCAGCCGACGGGCTCTTGGCGGCACTCAGGGACGATCTCGAAAGCAACCGCAAGATCGCCAAGGAAGCCCTCGATCGCATGCGCGACATCCAACAGCAAGAAAACCACTGGAAGCAGTGGCGCCTCGCGCGCGGTCAGCCGTCGGTCAGCGCTGCTCTGCTCGCACAAGCCGCGGATACCGAACCGCTCGATGTGCGTCTCGCTGCGCTGCGCTCGCTCGCATTGCTCGGGGATGTCGAAGCGCTTCCGTTCCTCATCGAGCAGATGAAGAGCGACGACGAAGCGATCCGCAAGGCCGCCAAAGACGCTGTCGACACGCTGCAAGCGATCGCATCCAAGCGCGCGAAGTGAGCGCGTCGTCGATGTCGCAAACGTCCGGTTCGTCGATAGACTTCCTCGGCGCATATGGCCGGTGAAATCGATCGAGAACACACGAGGGTCGCGGACTACGACTACGAGCTACCGCCATCCAGCATCGCGAACGAGCCGTGCGAGCCGCGCGAAGCGGCTCGACTGCTCGTATGCTCGCGAAGCGATCCCTCGCGCGTGGTGCACGCGCACGTCGGTGACCTACCGAGCTTTCTCGATACCGGCGATCTCCTCGTCGTCAACGAGACGAAGGTGCTGCCGCATCGCTTGATCGGTCAACGCGCGAGTGGTGGTCGCATCGAGTGCTTGATCCTGGAGCGCGAGGTCGATGGGACGGGGGCGGTCGGTTTCCTGCGGCCCTCGAAGCGCCTGCGCATCGGCGAGCGCATCACGTTCGAGCGCGGTGCACTCGTGATCGAACTGCGCGAAGCGCGCGAACGCGGACGATGGCGCTTCGACATCGTCGAGCCCGACGTCGCGGAGATCGCTTCGCGTCTCGAGCGTTTTGGGCGTGCTCCCTTGCCGCCGTATCTCGAGCGCGATCCCGATGCCGAGGATGTCGCCAAGGATCGTGAGCGTTATCAGACGGTCTTCGCGCGCAACCCGGGCGCGGTCGCTGCTCCGACCGCCGGCTTGCACTTGACGAACGATCTGTTGGCCCGCCTCGAGACGCGCGGCGTCGGTCGGACTGCCGTGACGCTGCACGTGGGAGAAGGGACGTTCGAGCCCGTGCGCGTCGACGATGTTCGCGATCACGTCATGCACGAGGAGCATTACGTGCTCTCCCACGAGGCCGTGGCCGCGATCGAACGAACACGCGAGCGGGGAGGACGTGTCGTCGCTGCCGGAACGACGACCGCACGCGTGCTCGAGACGTGTTACGACGGTACGCGACTCGTGGCCGGCAGCGGTACGACGCGTCTCTTCCTGCGACCCGGCCATGGGCCGCGGCTCGTCGACGTGCTCCTCACCAACTTCCATCTGCCGGAGAGCACGCTCCTGATGCTCGTCGCGTCGATGCTCGGTCGTGAGCGGACGCTGGGGCTCTATCGTTCGGCGGTCGAGGCGGGGTACCGGTTCTTCAGCTTCGGCGATGCCATGCTGATCCTGCCTTGAGCGATCCGCTTCCGGTCGTGATGTGACTCAGGATTCCAACGCTGTTGCGAGTCGCGCAGCGACGGCGCGTGGATCCTGAGCGGCGAGAATGCAGCGAGAGACCGCGATGCGACGCACGCCGACATCGAGCAGAGGTCCGAGGTTGTCCGGTGTGATGCCTCCGATGGCGAACGTGGGGCGCCCCTGCGTCGAGGCGACGAGCTCTTCGAGCTGGGCTCCGGCGAGTCCACGGTCATAGCCCTTCGTCGACGTCGGATGGCATGGCCCGATGCCGAAGTACTCGGGCCGTTCTGCGACTGCCCTCGCGACCTCGCGTGTGTCGTGCGTCGAGATACCCAGGATGGAGCCTTCCGGAAGGCCTGCCGAACGACGCGCCGCGCCGATCGGGAACGACTCGAGATCTTGCTGTCCGAGGTGCAAGCCGTCTGCCCACCGCGCGAGCTGCGCGTCGTCATTGACGATGCAGAGCGCTTCGTGTTCGTGACAGGCGGTTCGGACCCGTTCGATCCACGCCGCGTCCTGCGCCATCAACGGCTTCTCGCGAATCTGGACGATGTCGACGCCGCCAGCGAGCGCCGCGTCGAGCGTCTCGAGCGGGTCGTGCCTGCAGAGCGATCGCGTGAGCAGGAGATAGAGCTTTGCAGATCGGAGACGGAGGAGCGCGTTCATCGGCGTCGCACAGTATCATCCGGCCCTGCCGATGATCCTGAAGTCCTTCCTGGTGCTGCTCTTGCTCTTCCTCGCGACGCAGGTCGTCGCGTGGCGGAACATGGTGCGCGGGCGCTTTGCGCTGGGCTTCCTGCAGTTCGCCGGGATCTTCGCGCTCGCGGACATTCTGCTGATCCTGCACTTCGTCGTCGGTCATGCGGATCCGGATGCCGAGGGGAGGTTCGTCGCCTTCCTGTGGGTCTACTGGTTGGTCGCGTTGCTGTCGTGCGGCGAGTATTTGTTCCACGCGATTCGCTCACGGCGGCGTGGCTTCCTGGAGTCGCAGGCTCGTCAATATGGCGATGCTCTCGATGCGTTCTTGCGAGGCGACGACAAAGTTGCTGCGAGCGGATTTCGGCGTTGTTGCCGCCGCGATCCATGGGATGCTGCATCCGCGCTCATGGTCGGGACGCTGCTCGCTCGATCGAATGCGAAGGGCGCAGGGCGATGGCTGAGACGGGCGCGAGTGCGTGCCGCGGACGAGCGGTTGAGGGACGAGATCGAGGAGGAGCTGCGGTGTCTGGCGAGACCACGTCGAGTGACGGAGAGCACGGAGCGCGCGAAGAAGCCGGAAGCAAAGAAACCGGTCCTCGACACGAGCCGGCAGCGCGTGAAGAAATCAGCCGCCGGTTGAGGTGGCAACCGACTCCGATCCTCGATGACGAGCTGCTGCTCAGCGTCGTGATCCCTGTCTTCAACGAGGAGACGACGCTCGAAGCGATCGTCGAACGCGTGCGCACGGTCGACTTGCCGAAGGAGATCCTGCTCGTCGATGACGGTTCGACCGATGCTTCGCCCGAGATCCTCGCGCGCCTCGAATCGATCGACGGCGTTCGCGTGTTTCGGCACGATCGCAATCGAGGTAAGGGGGCCGCGCTCAAGACGGGCTTCGCCGAAGCGAAGGGGAACGTCGTGATCATTCAGGACGCGGACATGGAGTACGATCCGCACGACTACCCCGCGCTGCTGCGTCCGATTCTCGAGGGGCGAGCGGATGTCGTCTATGGATCGCGATTTCTCGTGCGGGAGTACGCGCGGGTCCATCTCTTCTCGCACTATCTCGGGAATCGTTTCCTGACGTTCCTCAGCAACGTGTTCAGCGGCCTCAACCTCACGGATATGGAGACCTGCTACAAGGTCTTCCGCGCCGAGGTCGTCAAGGATCTCGACCTGAAGAGTCGGCGGTTCAACGTCGAGCCGGAAATGACCGCGAAGGTCGCCAAGAAGCGGCTTCGGGTGTACGAGGTTCCGGTCAGCTACGCCGGACGCGACTTCGACGAGGGGAAGAAGATCTCGTGGCGTGATGGGTTCTCGGCCATGTGGGCGATCGTCAAGTATCGCTTCGTGGATTGAGTCCGACTCGTCGGCTCGTGTCTCGCGTCAGGAGTTCGTTGCATTTGTCGCCGCCTAGCGGCGTTTCTCGCAAGGCGCACGCACGCAGGCAGATCGGGCGATCTGTTGAGGGAGCGCAACGCAGCGAGGGGCGTAGATCCGCCACGACAAATGCAACGAACTCCTGAGGGGGGACGCTGGCAGCGCGTTGATGAACTCTGACCGGCACCGAGCGAGCACCTTCATCGCCCCGTCAGCGCCGTGACGACACTTCGGGGAGACGTCCTCGGCAGGCCTGTCGCGACGCCCGTCGCACTCGGGGGGATTGTCGCGCGCCTGGGGGGCGGTCGTCGTCTTCGAGGGTTCGCTGCTCGGGTGGGGCAACGAAGGGGG
>JAGQQW010000282.1 GCA_020426005.1 Planctomycetota bacterium
GTCGGGATGGCCTTCGTCGAGGCGTTGGCCGGGGGGGCCGAGCGGGCGGTCTTCTCGAAGGAGGCGGGTCTCGGTTCGGCGCCGATCGCGCAGGCGGCCCCGAAAACGAAGGAGCCGGTTCGCGAAGGCCTGGTCGCCATGCTCGAGCCGTTCATCGATACCGTCGTCATCTGCATGATGACCGCGCTCGTCATCTCGCTGACCGGGGTGTGGGAGACGTGGGAGGACGGGACCAACGGTGCAGCGCTCACGAAGGCCGCGTTCGATGCAGGCATGCCCGAGAACTTCAAATGGGTGGGTCGCTACACCGTCGCGATCGGGCTCATCCTGTTCGCGATCTCGACCGCGATCTCGTGGTCGTACTACGGCGACCGGTGCATCACCTTCCTGATCGGCCCCAAGGCCGTCTTGCCCTACCGAGTCTGCTACGTCTTCGCGCTCTTTCTCGGCGCGAACTTGTCGGGAGGCGTCGTCTGGCAGTTCGCTGACATCGCGAACGCGGCGATGGCCTTCTGGCACATCGTAGGACTCATCGGTCTGAGTGGAGTCGTCGTGACGCTCTACAAGGACTACTTTTCTCGGGACCACCAGCCCACGGAGGACTGATGTCTCTGGCAACGATCTTCAGTCTCGCCGTGCCGACCTTGGCGCTCCTGGGCATCCTCGCGGTCAACCCCGCCGAGGACACGTACTTGAGTGGCGGATACTACGCGTGGTTCCTCGTCGGTTCGGCGCTCGTCGTGACCTCGGCGATCCTCCTGCTGCGCCGCAGTCCTCGAACGTGGAAGAACGGCTCGATCCTCCTTTGGCTCTCCGCCGCGTGCTTCATGGGCGCGTATTGGAACGTGCACGTCGATGGTGGGCGCGTCGATGCGCTCCGGCGTGCTGCGACCAAACTCGTCGAAAACGGAAACGATGCGTCGTCGGCGGCAACTTGGATCGCGCGCGGAGGTGCGCCGCGGCCCGCGGACGCGAGTGCCGTCACACGTCTCGAAGAGGACCTCTCGGTCGTGACCGCGATCGAGTACATCCTGTCGGTGACGTTCGTCGCGACCTTCTACATGATCGGTGTCTATGCCGCGCCGAAACGGCAGCGCGAATACCACGTGCTGCGCGAAGAGGTCGAGGACCCGCTCGCCTTCAAGGAGATCTATGGCATCTCCTAGTTGTTTGCTTCGCCGAGCAGCTTTGATCGCTGTCGTGGCGTCGTTCGGTTTCCATGGCGCATGCTCGTCCGCCGTCGCGCCGCGCGATGGCTTGCGGATCACGATTCTCGACGGTGGATCCGTGCGGGTCGACGGGCAGACGATGGGCTTCGAGGAGTTCGATCGCTACGCGCGTGCGAAGGTCCAAGACGCGAAGGATAGAGGTGTCGTGAAACCCGTCGCGTACGTCGACGCCTACAGCACCGTGCCCGGACACGTGACGAGTCGAGTCGTCGACGTGCTCGCGAACGCGGGTGTGCGCTCGGTCGAACTCCTGCCGATCATCCACTGACGCGAACGGTCGGCATCGAGGGTGCGATGGACCTCGTCATCTTCGACATCGACGGAACACTGCAGGACACGGAGTCGTGGTGGCCTGCGCTGTGCAACGATGCGCGACGCGAGTTCGCCGAGCAGCGCGGGGTGCGGGTCGAGCCGATGGACCCCGATGCGTGCAATTCGCTGATCGGCCGTGGTGAGGACCTCTGGGACGAACTCTTGCCGGACGAGCTTCGGGGGGAGACGAAGCAATTCGCGGACTTCGTCATCGAGCGCGAGGTGCAGCTGCTGCGATCGGGACGTGTCGCGCTCTTCGACGGCACGCTCGCGATGCTCGACGAATTGCGTGACCGAGGATTCGACATCGCGCTCGCGAGCAACTGCGGGCGACGTTACCTCGAGGCGTTCCTCCACGGTCCGTTCGCATCGGTACGAGATCGACTCCTGAGCGCAGCTTGCCTCGATGGCCACTGGCAGTCCCACAGCGGTGTAACCGCGTTCGTCGTCGAGAAGTCGAGCGACAAGACCCTTGCCGTCGCGCGGTCGTTGGCACGGCTCGGGCCCGACTTCGCCGTGCTCGTCGGCGACCGGAGGAGCGATGCGGCTGCCGCCCTCGGCAGTCGCATCCCGTTCGTCCTCCGCACCGGATGGCATGCCCCGGGTGAACTCGGTGAGACGGCGTCCTTCGCGGCGAGTGCCGAGTTGCCGTCACTCGTGGCAGCGATTCGAGCAAAATGGCAAAAGACCGGCGAATCGGAATCTTCGGGAAAGAGCGCGTAGCAGCGTGTTGAACGACTCGAACATGCACCGAGCGGGTGCCTTCCCCGCCCCAGCGGCTTCCAAAATCCTCGCCGAATCATAGACTCGCGGCTCGTGCCCGCCGCGTCCCGCAAACCCGGATGGAACTCGCCATGAATGCCATTGCCAGCGTTTCGCTCCCGCAATCATCGGTCTTCGAGTACCACGGGGATCCGACGTGGTTGACGATCCTTCTGCTGGGTGGCGCGGTCGTCCTCGTGTTCTTGGTCTTGCAGTTCCTCAACCACACGCGACGCCTCACCGAGGCACGCCTCAAGACCGCGGAATCCCTCGCGAAGCAGGGGCTACTCTCGGACTCGCAACTGCGCAAGCTCCTCGAGCCGCCGCGGCTCGGGCGGCGATCCATCTACTTCGTCGCCTGGGTTCTGATGCTCGCTGGCCTCTACTTCTTCATGATGTCGTTCATGTCGATCTCGTACGGGCACACGTACTTCTTGCGCGGCATCGTCCTGACGTTCATCTCGACCGGGATCTTCGCGACTCCGTTCCTGTTTCGCGAACTCGAGAAGCAGGGGTGGATCTGAGCGCAACGCCGCCGAAACCCGCCGCAGCGCTCGCGGCGCGTGCCCGCGATCTCCTCGGGATGTGGTATGCGCTCGACCTGTGGCCCGTCGCGATCGTGTGGCGTGACGGACTCGAAGGGCCGGCCGGGATCGCGTGGCTCGAAGAGCGCACGATCGAACTCGATGCGCACCTGCTCGCGCGACATCCGCGGCGCATCGACGAAGTGCTCGCGCACGAACTCGCGCATCTCGTGATCCATGCGCGGATCGGCCCCGATGCCGAGCAGCATGGCCCGGAGTGGCGTGCTCTGCTCGAGATCGCGGGCGTGCGTGCCACGCGCTTCCATGCCATGGATGCTTGAACGCGCATCGCCTGCCGCCTTGCTCCGGATGACCGAGCGCGATGCAATGGGAAGCGCCGATGACCGACATCTTCGAAGAAATCGTGCGCCTGCGTCGCGACGGGACGCCTGCCGCGCTCGCGACGATCATCGCCACGCGCGGATCGACACCCGGGCGCGAGACGATGCGACTGCTCGTTCGCGCCGACGGGACGTTTCTCGGGACGGTCGGCGGCGGTTGCCTCGAGGCGGAGGTCTACGAGACGGCCAAGTCCGTGCTGAGGGACGAGAAGGCGCGCACGCTGCACTTCCGGCTGACCGAGTTCGAATCGCCCGAGAACGGCCTGCTCTGCGGAGGCGAGGTCACGGTCTTCATCGAAGCGCTCTCGACGCCGACGCTGCTCGTCTTCGGAGGTGGGCACATCTCCCGGATCCTCGCGCACGTGGCGCACCTCGCGGGGTTCCGCGTCGAGATCGCCGAGGACCGTGACGAGTTCGCGACGACGGAGCGGTTCCCGGAGGCTGCGCGGTTGCACGTCGGGTCGATGCGTGAGCTCGGGGAGACGCTTCCGCTGGGCCCCACGTGCTACGTCGTCGTCGTGACACGGGGTCACAAGGGCGATGGGGAAGTGCTCGAGGGACTCGCGAAGCGTGCCACTTCGAGCGCGGAGATCGACCACCCGCGCTACCTCGGGATGATCGGAAGCAAGGTCAAGCGCGTCGTCCTCTTCAAGAAGCTCATGCAGGATCATGCAGTCCCGGAGGCGTGGCTGTCCGCGGTTCGCAGCCCGGTCGGCCTGGACATCGGGGCCAGGTCCCACGAAGAGATCGCGATCGCGATCGTCGCGGAGATGATTCAGGTGCGCCGGAATCCCGACTCGGCAACGAAGAGCCCCTGAACCGGAGCGCTTCGGCGCCGTTGGCACGACGGGACGCTTCGACGCGGCTCCGGACGAACCGTCCGGGCAGCCGGCACCTGGGAGGCCTTGCTTGCCGGCACCGGGGCTCGCGCGTAGCATGTCCCGCCCTTTCGCTGGCAGAAGCCCTGATGCCGACGAGAGGAAGCCTCGCACACGACGACTGGATCCTTCGCCGATGACACGTTGCAGCTTGTCCCTTCCGCTCCGCTTGTTCCCGACGCTCGTCCTTGCAGCTCCGGTTGCCTGGTCGCAGACCGACACGATCCACTTGGTCAACGGAGACAAGATCGAACGCGTGAAGGTCGAGGACTACGACTACGAACAGGTCAAATACAAGTCGGGACGCATCGAGTCGACGCAGCCTCGTGATCAAGTCGCGAGCATCGACTTCGGGCAGCCTGCAGTCGCGAAACTCTTCGACACCGCGAAGAAGCTGACCACGGACCAGCAGTATCAAGACGCGTTCGTCGCGTGGATCGATGCCGCGGACAAGGCGCAGAAGTCGAAGGCACTCGAACCGTTCGAACAAGTCGCACTCTTCGAGGCGTTCAAGATCGCCCAACTCGTCGGCGAAGCCGGTGACATCAAGGGGGTCGTGGATCGAATCGAAAAGACGAAGGACGGTCGCAGCGCTTACTTGCCGGAAGTTTGGGCGTATCGACTCGACAAGGCGCGCGACAGCGCAGGCAATGACCGCACCAAGCTCGAGGCCTACCAGGACGGGGTCAAGCAGTACGCAGCCTTCGTCGGAGAGAAGGGGCTCGGCGACCGCTTCAAGTACGAGGCCGAACTCTACGGCATCGATGCCAAGTCCCGGCTCGTCGAGCTGAAGCCCGCCGAAGCGAAGAGCCAGCTCGAGCGCATGCTCCCGAGCGTCGAGACCAACTACCCGGGGCTCGCCAATCGCATTCACCTCGCGCTTGCCAACGCCGTCCTCGCGGCCGGTTCGTACGACGAGGCGCAGAAGCTCTTCTCGAACATCATCGACAGCAAGTCTGCCGATGACGCGACGCGTGCACAGGCTCTCGTCGGTCGCGGGCACAGTTGGTTGCGTCGCGATGGCCTGACGCCCGAGCAAGCTCGCAATGCGCTGCTCGACTACATGCGCGTTGCGATCATCTATGACAAGGCTGGCGACGAAATCGTCGGCGAGGCGCTGTATCACGCAATCACGGCTTACGACCGTTGGAACGGCGTCGACAAGGAGACCGCCAAGCGCCGCATTCGCACGCGCCTCAAACTCGACTACAGCAAGAGCAGCTGGGCCGACAAATAGTGTCGCGACGCGCCCGCGGAGGCTTCCTCGCGACGCTCGATGCTTTCGCGTTCGCCGTCTTCCGCGTCGTGTTGCGCGCCGCACTGACGCTCTACTTTCGGATGTCGGTCCGCGGGGATCGAACGCTCCATCACGGGCCGGCGATCGTCGTTGCGAACCATCAGAGCTTCCTCGATTCGCTCCTCGTCGGCGTCGCTGTTCGACCGCGAGTGCGCTTCGTGATGACCGAGCTGTTCGCGAACGTGCGCGGCTTGCGTTGGTTCTTCCGTTGGAACCGCGTGATCATCATGCGCGAAGAATCGTCCAACCGTGAGATGTTCAAGCAGTCGCTCGCGGCGCTGCAGAACGGCGAAGTGCTCGGGATCTTCCCGGAAGGAACGATCAGCCTCGATGGCTCGTTGAGCGAGTTCCAGCCCGGCGCGTTGTCGATGGCGCTCCGAGAACGCGTGCCGATCGTGCCCGTGGCGCTCGTCGGGGCGCATCGGGCGTTGCATCGTTCGATGCGGTTTCCGCGGCCGCGCAAGATCCGGGTCGAAGTCGGTGCGCCGATCCCCCCCGACGAATTGTTTCCGCGCTCGGCGAGCCGAACCGAGGCGTTGGAGATCGGGGCGCGTCTGCTCCAGCACCGAGTCGAAGAACTGAGCCGCCGCGCGGAGGCACGTGGTCG
>JAGQQW010000283.1 GCA_020426005.1 Planctomycetota bacterium
GGGATCCGCTTCGCGGGCGTGACCGCGCGTCACGACGGCAGCGCGTCCGAGAACGGTCTCGTCATGCTGAAGGTCCAGGACAACACGAGCGCCGGCAACTGGAACCGTGCGTTCCTCTACGAGCGGCCGGGCTCGAGCACGTACACGGACCTCACACCGCCGTCGACGCGCTGCGTCGCGCGCATGTTCGTGAAGGGCAACACCGCCTGGTACGACATCGACCTGGACATGGATGGGTACTTCGACCACCGCACCGCGGTCCGCACCCTGAGCGCAGCGACGACCAAGCCCGACGGGTTCGTCGGCGCGAATGCGTACGGCAACGCGACCCTCGACAACTGGATGTATTACAGCGCGTTGCTGTATCCGAAGACCGTCGCCTCGCAGCCGAAGCTCGGCACGACGTTCGACATGACGTTGGCGGCACCGCTCAACATGGCGGGCTCGTCGGCGGTTCCGACTCCGTGGATCGGCTTCCTGAGCTTCAAGCCCGGTCGCTTGCCGCTTCCGGACGGACGCGCGATTCCGTTCGACCTCGCCAGTGCGATCGCGCTCTGGAGCGGCGTCCTGACGACGTCGGCTCCCGAAGCCACGATCTCGCTGCCGATTCCGCAGGACACGACGCTGATCGGGCTGCGCTTCTTCACCAACGCGTTCACGCTCGGCGCCGCCGGCAAGCTCCTCGGCATCGGCGCGATCTCCAACGATCACGGCGCGACGATCAACTGACGCGCAACGCAGGATTGCCGCGTGACGCTCGCCGCGATTTCGCGTGCCGATGCGTCACGCAGTGCGATCAAAAGCGCCACTGCAGGCCGAGTTCGATCGACTGGCCGTCCGCTGTGCCGCCACCGAGCTGATAGCGTCTCCGGCCATTCGGACGCGCGAGATCGAGATACCGATAGGCGAGCGTGAGCGCGGTCGACTCGCTGATCGCAAGGGAGACCCCGAGCATCGCTTGCCGGGCAGCGCTGAGTTCGTTCTCGTCAACGCCCACGAACGGAACGTGGATCTCGGAGTAGGCGATTCCGAGGCCGAAGCCCACGAACGGACGCACGGTGCCACCGGTATCGAGTTCGAACAGGGTGTTCGCCATCAACGTGTGCGTTCGGTAGTCGCCGGAGATGCCGAAGCGGCTGTATTCGACCCCACTAGGTCCCCCAGCCTCCTGGCGAATCTCATCGTTCGGGTTCCTACGAGTCGACGCTTCGAGCTCGACGGTCCACCAATCGTGGAAGCGAAGGCCGCCTGCGAGGGCCACCACGGGTCCCACGCGGTGGCTGCGCTCCCGATGGTAGATACGATGCCCCTCGGGCATTCCGAGGTCGTCGAGCATCGCGGCGCCGAGACTCACGCGCGCCGTCGGAGTCGGGCTCGCACACGAAGCGAGGGAGAGCGCAAGAAGGACGACGAGATCGCGTCCGTGGCGACATTCACAGGAGTCCGTCATGATCGACGATATGCTCGGGTTCGTGCGCCGTCACGCTTTGCCAAAGGCGCAGCGGAATGGAGCACCTGCGTCTTGCGCGCGAGGAGGAAACGCATGACATCGCTGGTAAGCCTGCTCGTGTCGCTCGTTTTGGCGCTGCCGGTCGCCCCGGCGCAGGAGACATCCCCCGGACCTTCGCGCTCGCTGTGTCGCGGCCTCGTCTTGACGGACGACGGCATGCCATGGCAAGGGGCCAGGATCTCGCTCGTCGCGCAACCATGGCGCGACGCACCGCCACTCGATTCGATCGAGGCGATCAGCGACGACAGTGGCACGTTCGAAGCGAGATTGCTCGACGGCATCGAGTACGCTGCATTCAGCGTCGGGACGCCGGACGAGAACGGCGTCTATCCCGCGACGGATCTCGTGCCTTGTTTCGGAGGATCGCGCGTCGAGCTCCGCGCTCTGCGGGGTGGAAACATACGACTCGACCTCCGCCTACCGGACTTCGTCGATGCACGCTTCGTCGTTGTCCACGTGTTCGATGGCGAACGTCTCGATCGAGCGAACGCACCGAGTCATCGACCGAACGAGAGCGGCGAAGTCAATCTGCCACGACTGCCCGGAAGCCATACGAACCTCGCGCTCGTCGACTCAGCGGGTCGGATCGTGGCGACGACGCGTGTCCCGCTCCGTCGTGTTGACCGAGAGAAGAAATTCACGGAGCTGAATCGTCAACTGAAGATCGCCAGCGAGATCCCTCAACAGGATCTCGGCCCCGAACTGCGGCGACAGATCGAACGAGCGACTCTCGCACGGGATCGTGGTATCGGGTTCGAGGATTGGGTCGGCCCGAAGCGCTTCGTCGACCTGACCGTGCGGATCACGCATCAAGGACAGCCGGTTCGCGGCGCGCGTGTTGCGGCCGGCCCGAGTCGGGCGATCGGCGCCGCCTCGAGTGACGACAGCGGCATGCTCGTCCTGCGACTGCGATCCGGGTCCACGGACGGACGCATGCAGCAAGCAAGGCACGTGATCGAAGCACCTGGACTGAGTAGTGCGCGGCTCGATTTCCAGTTCGTGGATGCCAAGAACGTCGACGACCGCGCGGCATTCGAGAAGCAGCATCGACTCGCGAAACGACTCGGCATCCCTGCGCTCGTACTCGACGGAAACCGTCGCGTCGACGGCGCAGACATCACGATCGCTCTCGAGCGAGGCACTACGTTGCGTGGCCGTATCGTCCTCGGTCCGAAGCCGATTGCAGGAATGCGACTTCGTCTCCGCCACATGCTGCGCGCGGCACAGCCGAACTTGGTTCGCGCCGGAGACCGGGCCGTCCCGCATGTGAGCACGACCCGAACGAGCGCGGACGGGACCTTCGAATTCGACGGCCTTCCTTCCTCGGGTCTCTACTCTCTCGAAGCGCTCCTGACGCCAGAACTCGCATCGGAGCTCGGTGCGCCGTTCGCGGCCGGTTCGCATGCCATCGCACAGAGCCGCTTCTCGACGGACGATGTCGACGTCGGGGACCTCGACCTCCAGCGACTTCCGCGGACGACTCTGCGCGTGCGCCAGTGCGACGGTCAGGCCGCCAAGTTCGCGCAGATCGCCCTTGCGCGCGGTGACCAGCCACTGCACTTCGCATCGACCTACCGCTGCGATCGCGCGGGCCATGTGACAGCACTCGTCCCTGCGGTGGCGGAGTACCGGCTCGCGGCTCGACTCGGTGGCGCCACCCACGTGGGACGTGCACGTCTAGGCAGCGAATCGCGAACGACCATTCCGCTCGATGCACCAGTCCACGTCTCTGGTGTGATTCGCGATCAAGCTGGGCAACCGATCCCGGGTGCAGAAGTCGAACTGCGTGGTGACGTTTCGAGCGAAGACTGCGAACTGCTTCAAAAACTCGCACGAACGGCGTCTGCCAGCGCGGATCGCGAGGGCCGCTACCACTTTGCGCTCCGGTCCAGTGCCGGTGTCGCGGTCTTCCTGTCAGCTTCGTGCGTGATCGAGGGGCAACAGCATGTCACGAAAGAGCCGCTCTTCTTGAAGTGGCCTGATCACGACATCGCAATGGACGTCGTTCTGCCGGTAGCACGGCAGCCACGACCATCGAAGAACGCCGAAAGCGAACCACCCACGGGCAGTCACGGCGCGAAGCACGAGTCGTCGCCCGATGATGAACTTCTCGAATCCCCGTGCAGTGTTCAGGGGCGATCGCGCCGCCTCCTTCGCGGTGCCGTGCGCCATATCGACGGTGGCGTTTGGCCCGGCGCCACCGTGCGCCTCGTTTGTCGTCCATGGACCGACGTTGCCGCACTCGATGCTCAGGAGGTCGTGACGGACAAGGACGGCAACTTCGAAGCACGCTTGCTCGATGGCATGCGCTACCTCGCGTCTGCTGTCGGCAACTTCGAGGACGACGGCACGTACGAACGAACCGATGCGAAGACGTGCCACGCTGGATCGCGGCTCCTTCTCTTCGCTGCCCGCGATCGTGGTATGCGTGTCGACGTGCGTGTGCCGGACTCGATCGACCTCGCCCACACGCGATTGCGCGTGCACGACGTGTGGCCCGAACTCGACTTCGCCATCGACGAGTCGCGCTCGGTCACGCTGCCACCGCTCGCGGACCGCGGAGCTCTGCTCTGTCTCGAGACTCCTGACGGCGAGCGGCTTTCGACGCACTCCATCGTGCTGACCGAATGGCGACGCGGAATCATTCACGCGGCACGTCTGCGCAAACGCGGCGGCGAGGCAAAGGAGACCGTGCCGGCGGACGCCAAAGACGAGGATCGGCGAGACCCCGTTCACGTGGAGACCTTGCGAACGCAGGGCGCCAAGGTCGTCGTCCTGTTGCGGGTCACGAGTCACGGAAAGCCAGTGCGGGGCGCCACGGTCCACCTCGGACCGTTCTTGTCCGGATCGACTGCAGCATCGACGAGCGATGCGGCGGGGATCATCGAGCTGCGGCCGCTGGACGACGTCGACATCGGCGGATTGTTCTCGATGATCCTCGCCGTTCGGGCGCCGGGGCACGTGCAGACCATCGTCGACGCCAGCTACCGACTGGTCAGCGTTCCGCTCGGTGAAGTCGCGGCAGCGCGACGAGGTCCCTTCGGTTTCGACATCGGAGAACGGCGCGATCTCGATCGACTGCGCGAGAAAGGGCTCTTCGATCTCGACTTACCCTTACGTCCCGCCGTCACGCTGCGCGGTCGATTGGTCGCCGGATCGAAGCCACTCGCCGGTGTCGCGCTACAACTGCGGACGAAGTGCACGACGCTCCACTCTCAGGCCGGGACGCTGCCCGCGTCCTATTTCGAAAGCGCTTGGCCACGTCGAGCGACGACACGCGACGATGGCAGTTTCGAAGTCGAAGGGCTTCCCGCCGGTGAACCGTTCGTTCTCGAGGCCATGGTCCGCGAGCCACTGCCTCGATCCGAGGACGAGCCGGCTGCACACCCCCTCGTCGTCGTCGCGCATGGCACCGGCGAACGCGAGGGTGACGATCTGGGTACGATCGATCTCGCGGCGATGCCGCGCACGACCATCCGCTTCTTGCGAGCGGACGGAATGCCGGCGCGCGATGGAAGACTGCTGTGGCGCTATGCAGATTCGCCGTTCACGATCGAACAGACGACGGGACGACTCGGGTCGATCACGATCTTGCATCCGGACCACGGAGAAGTGAGTCTCGCGTATTGCGCGGATGGACACCACGTCGAGAAGTCCTTGGAGTTCACGGGCGACACGCCGATCTCGATTCGGTGTGGGTCACCGACCATCGTGCGCGGCAAGGTCGTCAACGTCAGGGGGGAGCCGATCCTTGGCGCCGATGTCGGTGCAACGGCGACGGGTAGTCAAAAGAACCGCGGTCTCCTCGCACGTCTACGGGACTACACCACGGTGCAGACCGACGAACGCGGCAACTACGAACTCGCAATCGCCAGTGAGAAAGGGTCGTTCGAGCTCCATGCCTGGCTCGAGACCGCGTCCGCACAGTTCACCGCGGGTGACGGCTTCAAGATCGAAGCCGACCGCGAGACGATCGAACACGAGTTCGTGATTCCGAACGCACCGAGCCACGGGCGGAGCCAGGAACGCGCGACGGGGAACGACGCTTCACGGAAGAAGCGATGAGGATGCTTGGAGATAGAGCAGCCACGCACCGAGGCCACCACCGACGGCTCCGACGCCTGCGCCGATCACGGCCCCCCACAATCCGAAGTAGTAGCCGCCGAAGCCTGCAACGAGGAACGCACCGATCACGGCTCCCCAGAACGCCCACCGGAGCGAGGTGCGCGCTTCCCGACCAAGCTGCCTTCCCAGCTCTTTGTGGAACGAATCGGGCTTGGGATCGGTTCTACCGGGCATGAGACGACGCCGATGTCACTCGGCCATACTCGACGCGGTGAGTTCGGCCGCGGTCGTTCCTGCGGCGCACAAGAGGTCCCCGACTCCGCGTGCGATGTGCACCGCGGCGAGCGGAT
>JAGQQW010000284.1 GCA_020426005.1 Planctomycetota bacterium
TCGTGCCTGCGCTCTTCACCGCCAGTGAAGTGCTCGCGCAGATCGATGCGCTGACCGGCGTGCTCGACGAGCCGATCGGCGACGCCGCTTGTCTCCCGACGCTGCTCCTCAGTCAACTCGCGCGGCGCGACCTCAAGGTCGTGTTGTCGGGCGAGGGCGCAGACGAGCTCTTCGCTGGCTACGGCTACTATCAAGACCTACCGCCGAAGGACACGGCGTTCGCGAACAACTTCGATCCCGGCGAAGAACCCGGCTTCTTCGCGCGGACGTTCCAGGGCGCGAAGCGCGGCCAGATCACCGTGCGTGGCAACTTCTACGGGAAGTCGAGCATCAGCGGATTCCCGTACGCGATGAGCCCCGGCTACATCGAGCGCCTCGTCCTCCGCGACACACGCCGTGACGTCGATGCGCGCACGCGCATCGAAGGGCTCGAGGCTGCCTGGCAAGGCTCGAGCCGCAATCCGCTCCAACGCGCGCTGCGCGTCGACGCGAGCGGCTGGCTGCCCGACGACCTCCTGATGAAAGTCGACCGCACGACGATGGCGCACAGTCTCGAAGCGCGCGTTCCGTTCCTCGATTGGCGCGTCGCGGAGTTCGCGTTCGGCCTGCCAGCGAGGCTCAAACTCGACGGCACGACGGGGAAGGCGATCCTGCGTCGCGCGTTCGCGGACCTCCTCGGCGAGCGGTTCGAGAAGCGCGAGAAGCACGGCTTCAACCTCCCGATGCACGAGTGGATGCGTAACGAATTGCGCGAACGCGTCCGATCTCGCCTTCTCGACGCGAGTGCGGACTTCCTCGATCCTCGCGCCGTCGAAGCGCTGCTCGACGCGCACCAGAGTGGACGCGCTTCGGTCGAACGCTCGCTCTGGTCGCTCTTCGTGCTCGTCTCCTGGCACGAACGTGCGCGCAACAAAGTGCGCGAGGCGCGCATGGTCGGAGGCGCCGCATGAGCGAAGCGCTGCGTCGCCTGCGCCGTCACGCACGCGGCGCGACCAACGTGTCGGCCGAGTTGACTGCGTCGGCGTGGCTTTCGACGAAGACGTGGCTCGGCGAACGCCTCGGCCCCGAACGCTTGCCCGAAGAGCTGCCGACGGTGTGGTTCTTGACCGAGGGCGACCCCGTCAAGGACTGGTCGCCCGCGGCGCGCTATCGCGCATTTCAGTACGTTCCACTACTCGAAGAACTCGGCTTCCCTTGCAAGGTCCTGCCCGCAAGGCCGGGCAAGTATTGGTCGGTGGGTCCCGGGTTCGGGCGATTCTCGAGGCGCTTTCCGCGGCTCGCAGGCGCGTGGGCGCGTTTTCAGTATCGAAGGCAGCGGCACAATCGCCGTCGCGATTTCGCGCGCACGCGAGGAAAAGGCGTCGTCTTCCTACAGCGCGACTTGCTCGCGCTGAGTCACGACCGGACCCGGCTCGAGCTACCACTCTTCAATCGTCGCATCGTCTTTTACTTCGACGACGCGATCTACCGCAGCCCTTCGTGGTGCAACGCACCGGGACAGGACGCGATCGACCAGGAGCTGCGCGAGAAGATCGAGAAGGTCTGTGCGCTGAGTTCGGCCGTGATCGTCGCCAACTCGCATCTCGCGGAGTTCGTGCGGCCACACAACGCCAACGTGCACGTGATTCCGACGACCCTCGATACGGAGCACTTCGTGCCCGCGTCGCAACGCGCTACGAACCCACGACCGGTCATCGGCTGGGCCGGGACGTCCGGCAACCTGCACTACCTGCGCAAGATCGGGCCCGCACTCCGTCGACTCGCAGAACGCCGTGACTTCGTCCTGCGCGTCATCTGCAACCCCGTCGCGATGAGCGAGCTTCCCGATCTGCCCGAGGGATTCGTAGAGTTCGTGCCATGGAACGCCACCGACGAAGTCGCGCGCATTCAGGGCTTCGACATCGGCATCATGCCGCTCGACGACGACGACTGGGCCGCCGGCAAGGCCGCGTTCAAGCTCATTCAATACATGGCGTGCGGCGTGCCGATCGTCTGGTCCCCCACCGGCGCGAACCCCGAAGTCGCGGGCGACGACGGGCACTGCGGCTTTGCTGCCGCGGGTGATGACGGTTGGCTACACGCGCTCGATCGATTGCTCGCGGATGAAAACCTGCGCGCGCGCTGCGGCGCGGCGGGCCGCGAGCGCGCCGTGCGGCGCTTCGATCGTCGCGCCCAGGTGGACCGCATTGCCGAGCTTCTCGTCGAGGTACATCGCCGTGGATGAAGCGTCCTCGAAACGCGATGGTATTCACTCGGATGCGGGTACCGGATACGGACTCCCGGACGACGAGAGCCGATCGAACGCGACATCGCTCGCGGAGTCCACGACGGTTCTGCGCCCATGCATGATCGTGCCCGACTTCGATCGGACGGGCGGATACGAGCGACAAGCGTTCTTTCTCGCGCGCGCGCACGTGCGCCGCGGGATTCCGGCGATGCTCGTGACCAACAACCCGTGGCACAACCCGCCGCGCGAGGTGCGCGACGGAGTCACGATCCATCGACTCGACCCGACGCCTCGTCATCGCAGCAACTGGGTCGGTCTGTATCGCAGCTTCTTGCGCTTCTTGTCGTCTCATCGAAACGACTTCGATGTGCTGCATGCGCATGCATTTACGTTCTTGTCGGCGTCGTGCGTGCCGATCGCACGCATCCTGAAGAAGCCGATCCTCGTCAAGGTCGCGACCGAGCAGGACATTCGCGAGTTTCGGACGCGCAAGGAGTTCTCGTTCCGCGTCTTTCGTCCGATGTTGTGGCGCGCCGATCGGTTCTTGAGCCTGAGTCGGGCGATTCGTGACGAGTTCGTGAGCTGTGGCGTCGACGAATCGCGCATCGCCCTCGTGCCCAACGGTGTCGACAGCGAGCATTTCGCTCCAGCGACGGACCAAGAGCGGCTCGAGGCACGAACCGCACTCGGGTTGCCGCGCGATGCGGTCACGTTCTTGTTCACCGGCCGGCTCGTGCAGCGCAAGGGGGTCGACGTGTTGCTCGAAGCGCTCCCCTCGCTGTCGACCTCCGACGTGCACGTCGTCGTGCTCGGTGACGGCGACGAGCGGCAGGCACTCGAAGCGCAGGCGCGCGCGCTCGGTGTTGCGGAGCGCGTGACGTTCGCCGGCGAGGACCCCGAGGTTCGGCCATGGCTGCGAGCTTGCGACGCGTTCGTGTTCCCTTCACGACTCGAAGGGTTGCCCAACGCACTGCTCGAAGCGATGAGTGCGGGCTTGCCCGTGATCGCGACGAGGATCGGTGGCTGTCTCGACGTGTGCGAGGACGGCAGCGGAATCCTCGTGCCACCGGACGATGTCGCGGCTCTCGCGACGGCGATGCAACGCTTCGCGACCTGTCCGGAGACGCGTCGCACGTATGCCGAAGCAGCGCGGCATCGCATCGAGACGACGTTCTCGTTCGATCGCATCGTCGGTCGTTTGCAGGACGTCTATCGTGCGGCTCTCGCTCTGCGACGTGCGATTCCCGAGAGTTCTTCGGTGCACGTGCGCCCGCTGTCGACGCCGCGACACGCCTCTGCGGATACGATCGATGCGAAGCGTAGGAGTCCTCTTTGAGGTCGGTCGCGCAGGCCTCATGATGCGCGCATGCACGACGCGCCGCGTTGCCCGATCTGCGACTCTCGCGACTTGCGCGCCGAACCGCCGTTTGCCTCGTGTCTCGCGTGCGGCTGCGTGCAGCAATCGTGGCCCTTCGATGCGCGGCGCCGAGACATCCTGACCGGTCAAGTCATCGCGGCCCCGGATGCAAACAGGATCGAGAGCGCACGCGGAATCATCGACCTGCTTCAGAGCCATGTCCATGGACGACGGATCTTCGACGTGGGATTCGGTGACGGAGCCGTCCTTGCCGCCGGCGCACGGAAGAGCTGGCAAGTCGCCGGTATCGACCTCGCGCCCGCTTGTCTCGCCGGTGTTCCCGACCTCGAGGCAACGATCGAAATCGGCGACTTCCTGACCCGTGACAACGAGCGGGGCGACGATGCGGGGTCGTACGACGTCGTGATGTTCTCCTACAGCCTCGAGCAAATGGACGACGCGAACGTCGCGATGCAGGGAGCGTCGGCGCTTCTCTCGCCTGGCGGCATCGTCTACGTCGAACTCGTGCCCCTGAGCGAGCTGCACGATCGAGGCCCCGATCGAGCTCGCAACGAGCTACCTCAGCGTGTGCTCTTCCCAGAAGCGCAACACATCCGCGAGCTACTGTGGAAGCACGGCCTGACGATCGAAGACGAAACGGTGGGGGTTGGCTGGCGCTGGATCGCGAGGTCGCGCTGAGGACGTGTGGCCGCGTCTGCAGTGCGTTCCAGGTCGCGGCGTCGCAGCGGGGTCGTGAGGCGCGCTTCCGCGGGTGATTCGAGCGATCTACCTAAGATGGTGCAACGCAGTGAAGGGCGTCGATCCGACTCGACAAATGCAACGAGCTGTGGACGGGGACACCTGCACGCACGTTGCTTTCGATCGCACGCACGCGGCAGGCCGGCGAACACCTCGGCAATTCGGACGATTGGAGGACGTTTCCGGGACCAATCTGCCAGGTACGCTCGACAGTGAACTGAGACGCAGTGCCACCGGTCACCGATCCGCACTATCCTGATCTCGACTGTCTTTTTGGGAATCCGTCATGCGAATCGTCTTCGGTGTGTGCTTCTGGCTCTCGGTCGGTGTCATTGCGTCCGCACGCCCCTGCGCTGGCCAGCGGCTCGTCGTCTACGTGCTCGCGGGTCAATCCAACATGGAAGGGCACGCGAAGGTCGCGACGTTCGACTACCTCGGCGATGACTCCGCAACGGCCCCCTTGCTCGCGCGGATGCGAACCAAGAGTGGCACACCGGTCGTGCGTGACGACGTCTATATCGCGTATCGCACGGGGCCGGACGGTGCGGAGGTCACGGGACGTCTGACAGCTGGCTTCGGTGCACGACGCAATCCAGCCAAGTCGGACGACAAGATCGGACCCGAGTTCACCTTCGGAATCGAGATGGGCGACGCTCATGAGGCACCCGTCTTGATCATCAAGACCGCTTGGGGTGGGAAGTCCCTCCATACCGATTTCCGGCCACCTTCAGCCGGGGCTTACGAGTTCTCGAAGGAGCAGCTCGCGCGCCTCGAGAAGCAGGGCAAGAACCAGAACAAGGACATCGAGGAGTTGCGTCGCGCGAAGGAAGAGGCCACCGGTTGCTACTACCGCGACATGATCGCCTACGTCCGCAAGGTCCTCGGCGACCTGCCGCGCTACTGCCCCGATCACGACCCTGCGGATGGCTATGAGCTTCGTGGTTTCGTGTGGTTCCAAGGCTGGAACGACATGGTCGATCGCGACACCTATCCGCAGCGTGACCAACCTGGCGGCTACGCGGAGTACACGAAGTGTCTGGCCCATCTCATCCGTGACGTCCGCCGGGATCTCGAGACACCCGACCTACCGTTCGTGATCGGAGTCATGGGTGTTGGCGGTGCGATCACGGACCCGAAGCGCGAAGCCGTTCAGCTCAACTTCCGCAAAGCGATGGCGCAAGCGGCAACGCTGTCCTCCCTGCACAATGTGATCGCAGTCGAGACCTGGCCCTTTTGGGAAGAGCCGCTCGACATCATCAGCGAAAAGCTCGATCGAGTCCGGCACTTCGAACGCATGCTGCGCACGAAGAACGCGCGCTTCCCCAACGCGGACGGCAGCATGAACGCGAAGGCGCAACAAACAGCCGTCGCGAAATTCCGCTCCGACCTCCTCTCCGACGACGAAGAGCGCACGTGGCGCCGCGGCGCCTCGAACGGCGGCTACCACTACCTGGGCTGCGCCAAGACGATGGCCCGCATCGGCCTGTCCTTCGCCAAAGCGCTAGAAGACCACTGATCCGCGCGAAACGTGCCAGGGACAAAGCGCGGTACTTTCCTGCGCGAAACGTGCCAGGGTCA
>JAGQQW010000285.1 GCA_020426005.1 Planctomycetota bacterium
GCTCCGCCGCGGCACGCTCCGCGAAGAGGGCGCACGCGGCGAGCGCATCGTCGTCGGCCGCATCGTGATCGACTTGGTTCGGCAGGAAGGGCTCATCGACGATCAGCCGATCGACTTCACGGCCACGGGGTTGCGCCTCCTCCACTTCCTCGCGTCCCATCCCGGCCGCGTCTTCGATCGCGCGCACCTGATCAGTCGGACGATCGGCGACCACGCGATCGTGCTGGATCGCAACATCGACGTGCACGTCCGGTCGCTGCGCCGGAAACTCGGACCGTATCGCGACTACATCGAGACCGTTCGCGGCGTCGGCTACCGGTTCCGTGATACGCGTCGCACCGAAAGCTGAAGTCGCGATCGACGTGCTCGGCACGACTCGTGACAGGTGACGGGTAACGACGAGTCGGGATTTTCGGTCGACGACGGATGAGGATTCGACAAAGTAGTGGTGCGACGCCGTCTGTCGCGACACCGCGCACGTCCGAACCATGAAGGCATCCGGCACTCTGCTTCGACTCTTTGCAGTCTGCGTCGGCACTGCCGTCCTGACGGGTTTCTTCGTCCATTGGTTCGCGGCGGTATCGATGCAGCCGAGCGGCTCGCAGACCTCACTCGGACCAACGATCTTCGCCGTCGTTCTCGCAGGAGTGACCTCGTGCGGCCTGACTTGGTACGCGTCGCGCGGGCTTCGGCGTCGTCTCCGGTCGGTGCGGCATGCAGCCGAAGCGATTGCCGCCGGCAACCTCGACCGCCGCATTCACGACCATCACTTCGACGAAGTCGGCGGCCTCGCAGCCGCGTTCAACTCGATGACCGATCAGTTGCGGGATCGCATCGAAGCCGTGAACGTCGAGAGCAATCGCCTCGCGTCGATTCTCGAGTCCATGGTCGAAGGAGTCGTCGCGACCGACCGCCAAGAACGCATCGTCCATATCAACGCCGCCGCCGCCCGCATGCTGGGCGTGAGCGAACGGGAGGTGCTCGGCAAGCCGGTTTGGCAAGCAACTCGATCTCCCGAACTCCACGACCTGCTCGCCGAAGCCATGCGTGGCAAGGTCGGGGCTCGCACCGAGATCACGCGCCCTTCCGCATCGGATGACGAGGTGATCGAAATGCGGGCCTCGAGCCTCGTCGACACCAATCGATCCGTACGCGGCGCGGTCGTCGTGCTGCACGACGTGAGTCACTTGCGTCGACTCGAACGAATTCGCCGCGATTTCGTGTCGAACGTCTCGCACGAGCTGAAGACTCCGCTCATGGCGATCCAAGGCATCGTCGAAACGATGCTGGACGATCCGGACATGGATCCGGAGACGAGCGTTCGCTTCTTGGCCAGGCTACGGAACCAATCCGAACGGCTCGGCTCACTCGTGCACGACTTGCTCGAGCTCAGCCGTGTCGAATCGTTGCAAGTGGCGCAAGAACGAGTACGGATCGATTTGCGGCAGGCGATCCGCAACTCGATCGAACACAGCGCACCGTACGCTGACGAGAAGGACATTCGTCTCAGCTACGACGAGCACGACGAACCTCTGATGGTCCTCGGCGACTCCGAGATGCTCCGACAACTCGCCGACAACCTGCTTCAGAACGCGATCAAATACACACCGGGCGACGGAAGCGTGTCGGCGCGCTGCTTTCGACGAGACGACTCGGCGATCTTCGAAGTTCGCGACAGTGGAATCGGCATCGAACGGAAGCACCTCGGACGCATCTTCGAGCGCTTCTATCGTGTCGACAAAGCGCGCTCTCGAGAACTCGGAGGAACGGGGCTCGGACTCTCGATCGTCAAGCACGTCGCGCTCGCACACGACGGCAACGTCGAAGTCGAGAGCGAGCCCGGTGTCGGAAGTTGCTTCCGCTTGTCGCTGCCGCTCGCTAGCGACTGAGAACGACGTCGATTCGTCAGCGCTTGGCCGGATGCCGGAACAAGAACTGCGTCTGCAAGCGCTCGACGAAACCCGGGTTCTCGGGATCGACCTCGATGATGATCGTCTCGCCCTTCGGCCCTTCGCCGATCAGTGTCCGTGTGTAGGTGAGATCGTCACCGTTCTCGAACTTCTTCAGCGACTCACGGGTGCCGAGGACGTAGATCCTCCCGTCACGTTCGCGCTCGGCGTAGAAGACGTGCTCGACGGACCACTGCTTCCAGAGTCGGTCGGCGAGATCGGTTCCGGACTGCGTCGCCTCGACGATCACCGTCTCGCCCTTCGGCCCTTCGCCAATCATCGATTTGGTGTAGGGCAGCATCTTGTTCGCGTCGAACGATGCCGCACCTGCCGCAGTCCCGATGATGAAGATCCGTCCTTCGTGCTCGATGGCACGCGGCGCGTCGGCGAGCAACTGCGGCTCGGGTTCCGCAGCTTCTTTCGCGTCCTTCGCCATAGAAGTGGGATTGCCATCGGAGGCACGGGCACCGCGGTCATCGCTCTTGCACGCGGTCACGACCAGCATGGTGCAGACGAGGCACGACGCAGCCGTCGCGGCGCGAACGCCCTTTGGAAAACGAGAAGGTCGAAGCAGGTTCACGGTCATCGCAGAGAGCATGAATGCCGCGAGGATCGTCGCAAGTTCCATGAAGATTCGGCGAGCACGATGTCAAGACAGGTGCGACATTTTTCTTCACACGAATCGAGACGGCCAACTCGACTCGGTGCTGCGACCGCTAACGTGTCGATCCCGACCACGAAGGATTCGAGATGACCGTCCTGCTCGCTTCCGACCTCTCCCGATGTCGCGCAACGCTCCAGGCCCTCGGACGCGAGGTAGCCGACTTCGTCGAAGCCTGCGCCAAAGCTCTTCCGAAGCGCATTTCTCCTCACGATGCCGGAGAACGTCTGGAGGCGTTCTCCGAACTGCTGAAGGAGTTCGATGCGATCGGCAAGGACATCATCACCAACCACCGCCCTCGAGGTGACGACCTGCGGACCGCGGTGCGCATGCTCAAAGCCGGGCGCGAACTGCGACGCATTGCACTGATCTGCCAGGAGATCTCACGCAACGACGCGGGAAAGCTGCACGAACTCGATCGCGACGTCGCGATCCCGCTCGCCCGCGCGACGATGCGCACGGCGAGCCTCTTCCGGAACGGCCTCGTGGCGACGATTGCCGAAGATGAGGGCAACGTCGAGGTTGCGCGCTTGCAGTTCGGTGCGCTCGTCGACCTCCTCGCGGTAACCCTACGCCGCGCGACCCTCTGCGCACGGCGCGATCCTTGCGCCGCATCCGCTTGCCTACGCACGGAAGACTACGCCGAACAACTCGAGCGCATCGGCGAAGTCGCGCTGCGTCTCTACGGCTTCGAAAGTCGCATCCGTCGCATGCCGATCATCCCGATCTCGGAACACAGCGAGCCGACACGAGCACGTCCCCAGACGTCGTGAGCCGCGAACGAAGGGACGGTGCTGCTACGCGAGGCTCAGCAGCACTTCGCTCAACAGATCCGGATCGTAGTACGGCCTGCTCGCCGACGTGACGAGTTCGAGCTCGATGACTTCGACTCCGAGTTCTCGCGTCTTGGCGATTTCCTGTGCGTGAATCGTCCGCGGGTCGAGGACGACGTAGTCGAGCACGTCCCGAAGCGACAGGGGCGGATGCTCGTCGTTACGCATCAGCGTCTCGTGAAGCTTCTGGATCCGCGACGGAAGATCGTAGCCGACAGCCTCCGGATCCCGACCGAGGCTCGGGACGTGGATCTTCGGGCACCGCGCCATGCGGATCGCGGACGTCACGCCGCGGACGAGCAGGTTGGCGAGCACGCTCGTGAAGAAGCTCCCCATCGGATAGACGATGAGGCCCGCGTCCTGGACTTGCTGGGCAATGCGCGGATCGAGATCGATCTCGATCGGACTCGGGTCTTCGAACGACTTGACGAGTCGCATCGACTCGATCCTCGAGTCGACAGTTCCGCCCCCTATGCCCGTCACGAGATGTTGGCCGACGACGGTCTCGCCGTTCTCGAGTTCGAACGCGAGATGCGCCGCAACGTCCGTGATCGGCCGGACGCTGCCGAGCACGCTCACGAGCTTGGAGAACAAGAAGACGATCGAATCGACGTCGAGGTCGTGTTCGAGCCATCCGCCAACGAGCACGAGGTTGCCGATACTCGCGGCCCTGAGATCGAAGTCCGCTGGCGCACGATCGACGAATGTCTGCAAGCACGAGCGAACGAGACGTCGCAACGGGTCCGGGATCTTCGCTACGAGTTCGTGCGTGCCGTCGACCATGCGCTCGAGACGACGGGCGAGGCGTTCGGGGTCCGCTTCTTGCTCGAACCGGTACGAGAAGAGCCGATAGATCTCGGGATTGCCTTGCAGAGTTTCGTCGGCAAGTGCAATCAACCGATTGCGCAGATCGCCGACGGAGAACATCCCGAAGGCTTCACGCAACTTCGCGGAGCTACCACCCGAGTCGAACGGTGTCACAAGGTGGATGCTGTTGTGCGTGAAACGCTTGAGGTGCCTGCAGAGGGGTCGGAGCGCGGTTCCACCGCTGAAGAAGAGTATGCGCGGCCCCAGGTCCGGTGCGCGTCGACAACGCGCTACCCTCAGCTCGTCCGGCAATGTGATCGTGCGCGTGAGTTGGATCCGCGGTCGCATGTCGTCGTTCATCACGACATCACCGTGGATCGTTCCGGAGGTACTCGCGCGCGGCTTCGAAATCGACGCGACCCGTCGCTTCGTACACGGCGACCTTGGCGAGAGCCTCGAGATACGACTCGTCGCTCGGTTCGATCGGCGCAGCTGGCGCATTGCCGCTCTCGTCGAGCCAGAACGGACCGGGCGGTTTGCGAATCGCGGCGATCAACTCGCGTCGCTCCGCCAAATCGACTCGGCGAATGTCCATCGGATCGGTGCTGCGACGGTCCCAGGACAGAACCAGGAAGGCATCGAGCGGCGCATCGCTCTGAATCCTGCCCTCGCCAAAACAGCGATCGATGTCGACGTCGTACTTTTCCTCGAGGTCCCACAACTCGGAAGTCGGGAGCCGGCGTAACACATCGACTCGTTCCGCGGGCAGGATCCCCGAGAGCGCGGGATTGCTCAGCAACGTCCCGGGGTTGATGCGCGGGAGCTTCGGTACACCGAGCATGCGTGCACGGTTACGGCTCGCGTCGATGAGAATACGATCGTTGCTGACGAATCGACTGCCGTCACCGACGAGCCACAACGCGAGCGTCGACTTGCCACCGCCGGAGAAGCCGGAGATCGCGAGGCCGCGATCTCTATCCATGACGACTCCCGCCGCATGACAGAGGGCATGACCACACGAGTAGTAGTGACCCAGAACTTGCGCGTTGACGAAGTTGATGATCTGGTTCGAATTGGCTGCACACGGCCCGATCGCGACCTTGGTGCGCGGTCCGATCAAGAAGTGCATCCCGGTGCGCACCTTCTTGACGATGCGACCACCATCGAGGTCGGCAATCGCTTCCTTGCGACCGACCTTCCCGGGATCACGCGGCCAGTCGGTGAAGTCGTATTCGAGCGCGAGCGGTTCCGCTTCGATGGCGACGACGTCGATCACATCGTCATCGTCCCGGCGAGTCCCTCCGTCACCCTTCCCGTCACCCTTCCACCACGGTGCGAAGTACGAGCGAAGCTCGTCCGCGAGCGACTCGCGGTCCGTATGAACGTGAACGCGGACATCGCCGACTTCGACGAGAAGGCTCCCGGGTAAGGCTCGCTCGTCGATGAATCGTGCTGCCAACTCCTCGATTTCAGTACGTTCCGGCATCAGACGGCTCTCGGTGATGGGCGTCGCTTCGCCAGGACGTCGAGGACGTAGTTCGTGATCGTGTCCCCGGCATCGATCCCGAGGCCGTCGCGGAGGCCACGGAAGCCACCGAACGCCGAGACTTCGAACACGATCGGACCTGCTGCCGTCTCGGCGAC
>JAGQQW010000286.1 GCA_020426005.1 Planctomycetota bacterium
TGTATCTTCCTCGTCTTCATCCGTCCTTACTCCCCCTCGTTCCTTCAGCCCGGGGAGCACCCCGGGGCGGCGTGGCGGTGTGCCACAGTCTGGTCCTGGAGCATCGACCGCAGCGCGGTTCCGACTGAGGCCAATGTCCGGCCGGACGGGTCGCGCGGTCGAGGGTTCGATGGCATGCGTCTTCCATGACGCAGGCCGAGGTGGCGCGTTCGTCCGCTCGACGCGTCCGCGACGAGATTTCCGCGCGGACCGTCCGATTCTCACGCAGGGTCGAACTCTCCCCGAGTTCGCCCTTGCGCTGCTACACTGAGACAGTCTCGCCTGTTCCCTCTTCCCGCTGGCCGCGCATTCGAGTGCGGTACCGCTCCATGAGCCTCGATGTCTCCGCAAAGTCCTCGTCGTTCTGCTTGCGTACGTGCCTTCTGATCGGCACTTCGGTCGTCGCGACGATGGACGCACGTGGTCAAGGCGTGCCCGCGTTTGCCGAACTCCCACTCCCGGGTGGTGCCAACGCCGCGTCGGTGACGCAGCTCGGCAAGATCGCGGCCTACGACGATGGCGCCATGCTCTATTCGTTCTCCGCGCACACGCGCAAGTGGAGCGGCATCGCCAAGTCGGCGTCCGCGACACTGCGGCAGGCGAACGACTGGTTCTTGCTGGTCGATGGCACTCGATATTCGGCGTACTCCGCGATTCACGGGACTTGGCGCAGCGTCACGCTCTCGACTTCGGCAGTCGTCCTCAACCCCGCTTCGCAGCGCAACGACTCGATCGTGCTCGTCCAAGACGGTGCCACCATCCATGCCTACTCGGGATTCACGGGGCAGTGGGTGTCACGATCGTTCGGCGCGACAGCGACGTTCGCCGTGCAGCGCCACGCAGCACTTGCCGCCGACGGGACGACGCTGTGGGGGATCGGGGCCTTCGACATGGTGTGGCGCAGCCAATCGATGGCGACGACGGCGACGCGTGTGGTCGCGGACTCGTTCGGTGGCTATGCCGAGGCTGGCGGGTCGGTCTACGGATACTCTGCGCAGACTCGGACGTTCGCATCCGCGTCGCTGCCCCCAGGTGGGTTGACCGTCAGTGAATCCGGAGACGTCGCCATTTGGTATGCGGCTCCGCAAGCACTCGCTTGGAGCGCTTTGAGGGGAAACTTCTCGACGCTGACGGTCGGGACCGGCGCGGCGATCGTCGAATCGTCGCGACAAGTCGGCCTCATCGCGCTCGCCGGCACGACGCATTTCTATTCTGCAGCGCTTGGCACGTGGACGTCCGTGACGGTTCCCGTCTCGGCGACGCGGATACTCGATTCGACGACCGCACTCGTTGTCGACGTCTCGAGCGTGCATGCATACTCCGCGTGGACGGGAACCGTCACGTCGTTGCCGCAGACGGTGACTCAGCCGCAGGTCACGCGTGCCGTGGCTGCGGCCGTGTCGTCCGGGGGGATGCCGTGGATCTACTCCGCGATCACGGGTCTCTGGTACCCGGCGCCGACGGGTGCGCTTTCGCAGCCGGCATTGCTGTCGGTTCACGGAGGCCTCGTGCGGACTTCGACGGGCTTCGCCGCCTTTTCGAGCCGAACGGGCACGTTCACACCATTCGTGACCTCGAACGGTGTTCCCTTCAGCGATCCCGCGACCGCGATCCTCGGGATCATCGAGCCGAATCGATTGTCGGTCTTCGAAGAGCGCGGCGCACGGTGGCACAGCACGAGCGTGCAGAACGCGCCGGTCCCTTCGACGTGGCGTCTGGTGCTCATCAACGCGGACGGCAACAAGCTTCAAGGCTTCGGTGCACAGAACGGAATCCTCGAGCAGCAGATCATCCCAGCGTCGACGCTACCGGTCGCGTTGCGAGCGAGTTCGGAAGTCGCGACCGCGCAGCATGCGAAGGGAGTCTGGGGCTACAGCTCCTTGCCCGACGTGCTGACCGCTGCGCAGTATCCCGAGTTCCGGCGCATCTTCCTCACGGGCAATCCGCTTCCGCTCTACGTGTCGGCTCCCGCGAACTCGGCGGTCGTTTCGCTCGTCGGTGCGCGAGCCACGAATCCGCTGGCGACTCCGTTCGGGAATCTGCACATCGATCTCGCATCCCTCGTGGTCGGGCCCGTGCTTCCCGTCAGTGCGTCGGGGACCGCTGCGGTCGAACTCGCGACGCCCAGCGTACCGTCGCTCCGAGGGATCGACCTCGCATGGCAAGGGTTCGTCGTGCCGAACGGGCCGGCACCCGCCTACTTGACGCGCGCGGCTGCAACGTTGTTGCGCTGAAGGTCGACGATGAGCGAGATGTCACGACGGCTGTTCTTGTGTACGGCATTCGTCTCCTGTTTGACGACCATGCCAGCCGCACAGGACCCGGTGCCGTGCGGAGATGTCTTGCCGTATGAGCTGAGCGTTGCAACTCCGCGTCGCGCGACGACGAACACGGCAGCGATGCTGCTCGACGAGCGCATCGTGCGGGTGGCGGGACGAAGCTGGCTACAACTCGAGTTTGGGGAGTTGGCATTCGGGCCGGATGCCATCCTCGAGTTCGAGTCGCTCTTGGATGGAGCCAAAGCCTGTTGGACCGGGCGTGACCGAGGGCGGCGTTTCTCGCCGTTCTTCAATGGCGACGCCGTGCGACTCCGTGTGTATGCGCCCGCGATGGACGGGCTCACGCGGTATCGAGTCGTGAACGTGGGCGCAGGTCGCGATCTGCGAACCGTCGATCCTGCGAGCTTGTGTGGTTCGGATGATCGGTTGCCGTCCTCCGACAAACGAGTCGCTCGTTTGTTGTTGCGGTTCAAGAACGGATACAGCTACTGCACGGCGTTCCTCGTGAGTCCTACGACCGATGGCCGCGCGTGGAATTGCTTCGCGACATCAGGAACGTGTCTCGCGTTGCCTGGGCTCGACTCGGTGGTCGCGCAGTTCGCTGTTCCGGCGTCGCTCGGCGATGGAACGATTCAGCACCCGGCACCGAGTGAGCAGTACCTCGCGTCGGGGCAGAGTGCGTTTGCGACAGGGCCGGCGGGGCAGGACTGGGGGCTCTTCAGCACGTTGCCGAATGCAACGACAGGCATGCACGCGGGCGTCGCACAGGGGGCTGGGCTACGGTTCGCGACCAACGTGACGCTCTTCCCCGTGACGTTGTTCGGCTTCGGATCGAGTCAGCTCGATCCGCGGCTCAGTGGCACGCAACAAGCCGGCAGTGGAATGGTCGTTTCTGCCACTGGAGACGTGCTCGCGCATCGGGCGGACACGAGTGGGGGGTGTTCGGGAGCGCCGCTCGTGGACAGTGCCGGGGATGTCGTCGGGATTCAGATCGACGGCGGATGCGACGCGCAGCCGTCGAGCGCCAATCGAGGCACGCTGGCGACGGTTGCGGCGTTCGTCGCCGCGAGAAAGGCGTTTTGCGAAGAACGTGCGGACTTCGTCGCCACGAGCATGGCGCTCTCGAACACGACACTCGAAGCAGGTCGAACCGTCGAGTTTCGCTGCCAAGTCGCCAACGAAGGCTCGCTCGCCACACCGGCGACACCCTGCGGCTACTATCTCGGCAAGCAGTCCACGTTGGCGACGAGCGATCGACTACTCGCTGCGTTCACGCTGCCCGCGATCGTGGCACGCGGATCGATCGGGCACCGGGTCGACGTGCCCTTGCCGCTCGACCTTGCGAGTGGCTCGAGGTACGCCGGCGTGATCGTCGACGACCAGGATCGTGTGACCGAGTGGAACGAAACGGACAACGTCGCGGTCTCGAACGTCATGTGTGTTGGCTACCCGAATCTCGTTGCTACGTCGGTGCAACCGACGCAGACGCAATGGAACGCGGGCGGGAGTGTCGCGATCGATACCGTGGTCGAGAATCACGGTGGTGACGCAGCGCCGCCGTCGGTGTCGGCACTCGTGCTGAGCGAGGACGCGACGATCTCGACGGCCGATCGGTTGCTCGCGACGATCGGCACTCCGTCGCTGGCGGCGGCCGAGAAACATCCGTTTCGTGAGACGGTCACGGTTCCGCTCGACGTCAAGAGCGCGGACCACTGGGTCGGCTTGATCGCCGATCGCAACAATCAGATCGTCGAGAGTCTCGAGACGGACAATACGCTCGGAGCGCAAGTGCGGTGTATCGGGCTACCCGAACTGCAAGCGGCGAGCATCGATTGCAGCGCGCCTGAGTTGAGGCCTACGCTGCCGTTCTCGTTGACTGCGCATATCGACAACGCGGGAGAAGTCGCGTCGGCGGCGACTACGGTGCGCTTCGTGCTGTCGGACGATGACACGGTTTCGACGAACGACACGTTGCTCGGCACCGGACAGTTGCCCGCCCTCGCGGCGAAAGCCATGACAACCGTCAAGATCGACGCGACCGCTCCCGCAGTGCTGCCGACGGGGACGTGCTATGTCGGGTTCGAGATCGATCCCGGCAGGCTCGTGAAGGAGCAAACGCGAGCGAACAATACGAACGTGCGGAGCGTCAAGTGCTCGAACCAGGCGCCGCTGCCGAATCTCGTGCCCGTGCTCTTCACGGTCGGGACCACGAATCTCGTCGCGGGTAGGCCGGTGCAGCTCGATCTCGTGGTGCGCAATGATGGATTCGTCACGTCACTGCCGACACGCGTGGGATTCTATCTGTCGGACGATGCGACGATCTCGACGACCGACACGCTGCTCGAGACGGGAGACCTCGCCGGTCTGATCCCGACCGCCGAACTCCGTGTGACGCGCACGCCGTCGATGCCACCGACGCTGAAGACCGGCGCTTGTTGGATCGGGGTGTTCGTCGATGACCAGAACCTCGTACCGGAGACGAGCGAGAGCGACAACACGGATGCTCGCGCCGCCACGTGCACGGCATTGCCCGATCTCGTGGCCTCGAACATGCAAGCATCCACGACGGCGTGGAACGCGAATGATCGGGTCACGTTGACGACGTCGACGGCCAATCGCGGGGGTGCTCAATCGGTAGAGGTGAGTGTCGCGTACTATCTGTCGGACGACGCGATCATCGATGGACGCGACACTCTGCTCTATACGACGACCTTTGCGCCACTCGCTGCCACGGGTGTGAGAACGCTCAAGCACTCGGTCACGATTCCGACGTCCGTGGCTTCCGGCACGTGCTATTGCGGGGTCGTGCTCGATCGCTTCGATGCAATGGTCGAGATCGACGAGAACAACAACACGGCGGCCGTTCGCGGGACGTGCACGGCGCTTCCCGATCTCGTCTGCCAGAATCTCGAAGTCCTCGACACGAAGCTGACTGCGGGCACTTCGACGTCCGTGCGCGTCGTCGTCGAGAACCGCGGCGGCGCAGCATCGCCTCCGACCGACGTGGTCTTCGTGCTCACGAGTTCGGCCTCCGGAACGCTCAACGAGCCGATGCTCGGCGTCGTTTCGCTTCCATCACTGCCGGCTTCGGGCAGCTTCGACCTGACGACGCGTCATGACGTTCCGCATGCGACGCGCGGTCCGACGCGCTTCGTCACGGCTTTCGTGGATGCGCCGAATCTCGTATCCGAGGGGAACGAGAACGACAACACGCGGTCGATCCAGCTTTCGATCGTCGAAGCCACGAACGCGCGTCGCAGCCTCGAGTGGGAACCGATCTACCCGTTCGCAACGACCGCAGTCGCGACGCTGCTGCTGAAGGATCGCGCGACGATTCCTGGCGCGGACCTCGACCTCACGATGCCAGCCGACGGCGGCAGCATCTACATCCTCGCGTGGAGCGGCAACAAGCAGATCTTTGTCTACGACCTCTTGTCCGACCTGTCCCTGAGCCTGCTCGGCGGCCCGATGTTCCCCAACTGGGTCGGCTTCCTGGACGCGAACGGTCGCGCCCGCGCCGCCTTCCG
>JAGQQW010000287.1 GCA_020426005.1 Planctomycetota bacterium
ATCCTCGTGCCGGAGATCGCGCTGACGCCGCAGACGGTGGGGCGCTTCCGCTCGAGGTTTCCCGAGGTCGCGGTGCTGCACAGCTCGCTCGGGGATGGAGAACGGGCGCGACAGTGGCTACGCATTGCACGTGCCGAGTCGAACGTCGTCGTCGGTACGCGGTCAGCGATCTTCGCACCGATCCGGGATGTCGGGTTGATCGTCGTCGACGAGGAGCACGAGACGAGCTTCAAACAACAGTCGAGTCCCCGGTATCACGCCAGGGAGATGGCGTTGGTCCGCGGTCGACTCGAGAAGGCGATCGTCGTTCTCGGGAGTGCAACCCCGAGTCTCGAGACGTATCACGCCGCCCGCAGCGGGTCGATCGGCATGATCCGACTCGACCGTCGTGTCGGTTCGGCGCGGCTCCCGCGCGTGCTCAAGGTGGACATGAGGCACGAGAAGCCGCAACGCGGTCGTCCGCCGCTGCTGAGCCAGCAACTCGTCAATCTCATCGACGAGCGCGTGCGTGCTCGCGAGCAGGTGCTGCTGTTCTTGAACCGTCGGGGCTTCGCGCCAGTCCTGTATTGCAGCGCTTGCGGCGATACCGTGATGTGTGAGCATTGCGATGTGCCGATGACGTGGCATTCGCGGCGCGCGCGCCTCATCTGTCACTACTGCTTCGAGGAACGGCGTCGGCCCGAGGTCTGTCCGGGCTGCAAGAGTGCTGCGCCGATCGCGCTCGGTTCGGGGACCGAACGCATCGAGGACACGGTCAGGCAGCGATGGCCCGAACTCGTCGTCGCGCGCATGGACTCGGACACGATGACGCGAAAGGGCAGCTACGACGACGTGCTCACGGCGTTTCGTCGGCGCGACATCGACATCCTCATCGGCACGCAGATGATCGCGAAGGGACTCGACTTCCCCGATGTGACGCTCGTTGGTGTCGTGTCGGCGGACACTGGGGTCTACATGCCCGATTTCCGCGCCGCCGAGCGGACGTTCTCGGTCTTGTCGCAGGTCGCGGGTCGAGCTGGTCGAGGGGCGCGTGAAGGGCTCGTCGTCGTGCAAACGCTCAGCCCCGCGCTCGAGCCGATCGCGCGGGCGTGCGCACTCGATACCGAGGGCTTTCTCGACGCGGAGCTCCAGAGCCGGCGTGCGCTGGGATATCCGCCGTTCGGCCGGCTCGTGCGCGTCGTGATCGAGGGGCGCGAGCTCGCCACGACTGCGAGCGTTGCACGGACGATCGCTGAGAAGCTGCGGCATGCCTCCGACGCGTTCACGATTCTCGGTCCGATGGAGGCTCCGCTGGCGCGAGTTCGGCAACGCCACCGCCAGCACATCGTCGTCAAGGCGCGCGACGATGCTGCGCTACACGCCGCACGGAAAGCCCTCATTCAGATCGAAGGGAGTGGAGATCGTGCGACGAAAATCCTCGTCGATGTCGACCCGCAATCGATGCTTTGATCGCCGTAGCGCGGCGTTTTTCCTCGATGCGGTGGGGTGTGCCACGCGGTGGTCTTCGATTATCGGAGGATTGTCGACATCTTTTGGCAAGAGTCGCCGGGAGGCCTTGTGTCCTCGGCTGAAGCGTGTGCTAGACTACCTCATGTGGACGCTGGTCCGGGTCGTAGCAGCCTGCCTCTGGCGGGTTCGTTGCAACCAGGACTGGCGAGCGACTCCTCAGTATCTATGAAACTTGGGTGGGCCAACTCGATCGCTTCGGCGTTGGAGTTGGCGGCCGGAAACGAGAGTTTCCGGTGAAAGTCCGGCGGGTGGGTGCCGCCGGCACTAGGAACCGTCTCGAGCATGGGTGAGATGGTTCCCCTCACAGAGACGAAGGCCGTGCTCCCTCGGGAGCATGGCTTTCTTTTTTTGTGCGCGGGGCTTCTTCGCGGACGCCAAATGGGGCACCCGAGCGCTCTGCGGCGAACTTCGCTCGATCAGCGGCTCGTCTGGCAGGACTCACCAAGCAGGAAGTCGTGCCACACCGAGAAGCGATCGAGGGCGTCGTGCGGCCCCGGCGCTGCTTCAGGGTGATGTTGGATGGACCAGGCTGGCAGATGCCGGTGACGAATGCCTTCGACCGTGCCGTCGTTGAGGTTCACGTGGCTGATCTCGACCGAGTCCGGAAGGCTGGCGGCGTCGACGGCAAAGCTGTGGTTCTGGGACGTGATCGCGATCTTGCCGGTCGCGACGTCACGTACCGGGTGGTTTCCGCCGTGGTGTCCGAACTGCATCTTGTAGGTCGTCCCGCCGAAGACCTGCGCCAAGACCTGATGTCCGAGGCAGATCCCGAAGGTCGGAAGCTCTCGGTCGATCACGAGGCTGCGTACGGTGTCGACCAGCCATGGTGCCGCCGCCGGATCGCCGGGTCCATTCGACAGGAAGAGCCCGCGCGGTTCGAGTTCCAGGATCTCGGCGGCACTCGTTCGTGCAGGAACGACGTGGACCTCGAATCCTGCCTGCACGAGTGAGCGCAAGATGTTCCGCTTGATGCCGCAATCGATGGCGACGATGCGCAACGTCGCCTTGTGTGCCGGAAGCAGATCGACCGGAGCAAAGTCGGACTCGTAGCCGGCGGTCCAGGCGACGGTATCCGGTCGCGTCACTTCGCTGATCAGGTCGCGGCCACGCAGTCCCGGCGATGCCACCACGCGTTCGACGAGCTCCGCGTCCGATCCGCTCTCTTCGGTGGTCACGAGAACTCGCATCTCTCCGTGCTCACGAATCTTGCGGGTCAGCGCTCTCGTGTCGACTTCGTCGATCGCGACGATTCCGCGCTCGACGAGCCAGTCCGAGAGATCCTGCACGCTCCGGAAATTGCTCGTGACACGGCTGTGCTCGCGCACGACGAGGCCTTGCAGTGCGGTCCGTTCGGCTTCGTCGTCCTCGGGGCAGATTCCGTAGTTGCCGATTTGGGATGCCGTCAACACGACGACTTGTCCCGCATAGCTCGGGTCCGTGAGGATCTCCTGGTAGCCGGTCAACGAGGTGTTGAAGACGATCTCGCCGAACGCGCTTCCCTCGGCTCCGAACGAACGGCCGCGGTACACGGTCCCGTCTTCGAGGGCGATGCGAGCGTTCTTGGCGGTGTTCTTGTTCATCATGCTTGGTTCCCCGTGGTGCGCTTCCGACCGGCCCCCTTCGCGATCGTTCGGGCCGTGACCTCGAGATCGAGAGTGTCGCGCGTGCCACGAGCGAACTCGACGGCCCCGAGACCTGCGATCATGGCCGCGTTGTCACTGCAATAGTCGAGTTCGGGGAAAATCAGTTCGACATCCCCGAGCGCCTGGGCGAGTTTTTCCCGCAGTCGGCGATTGCGCGCAACACCGCCGCCGATCGAAATTGCCTCGGCTGCATGGCGAAGTCGTGCATCGCGCACGCGGCTCACGAGCGTGTCGACGATCGCCTCCTGGAAACTGGCTGCCAAATCTGCACGCTCGTCGTCGGACAGTTCAGGGAACGGACGTTCGAGCCCTGGTCCGCGGAGATGATACAGCAGCGCGGTCTTGAGCCCGCTGAACGACATGTCGAGCGAGCCGTCGCGCAGCAGGCCGCGTTTGAATTCGATGGCCGTAGGATCGCCGGTCGCGGCAGCGCGTTCGATCGCGGGCCCGCCCGGGTAGCCGAGCCCGAGCATCGAGGCAGCCTTGTCGAGAGCTTCGCCAGCGGCATCGTCCCGACTGCGGGCAATGCACGTCGCCACCCCTCGCTCGTGGGAGACGTAGAGGCTCGTGTGCCCTCCGGAAGCGACGAGTGCGAGGAGGGGGAGTGGCATCGGTCGTTCGCGATCGAGATACGCTGCGTCGACGTGCGCCTGGAGATGATCGATTCCGATCAGGGGCTTGGATGCGAGCAGCGCCAACGTCTTCGCGACGGACGTGCCGACGAGAAGGCAGCCGACGAGTCCCGGCCGGTTGGTGACCGCGATCACATCGATGTCCTCGAGACGGACCGACGCATCGGCGAGACTGCGGGTCATCAACGGCACGATGCGATCCAGATGGCTGCGGCCCGCGATCTCCGGTACGACCCCGTTCCACGGGCGGTGCAGTTCGGTCTGACTGTGAATCGTGTTGGCGAGCACGTCGCGACCACCGGCAACGATCGCGACCGCGGTCTCGTCGCAGGATGTCTCGATGCCGAGGACGAGTGGGCGACACGCCCCGTGCGAGATCGTCATGGTCTTCGTACTCGTTTCATTCGATGTGCGCTTGGTGCCCGCTTCGTGTGTCCCTCGAAATGTCGCGCTTTGCCAGCGCAAGACCCCGTTCCGGCTGGCTTTGCGTGCGCGCATCCAGCATGATGCTGCCTCCCCCGCGTTCTGGCCCGTTCGTCACGGAACTTCGTCCACTCCGTGCTTTCGCGTTCCGGAGAGAGATTGTCGTGTCACGTATCTTGGTCGTCGATGATCGTACGGACAATCTTTTGGTTGTCGATCGCCACTTGACAGATGCCGGATACGCGGTCGACACGGTCAGCAGTGCCGAGTTCGCGCTCGCTCGTGTTGCCTCGGGACAGCGGTACGATCTCTTCGTCCTCGACGTCGTCCTGCCCGGGATCAGCGGGTTCGAACTCTGTCAGCGTCTGCGCTCGCGAGTCGACACCGCCGATACTCCGATCCTGTTCTTGACGGGGGAGAAGCACGCGGCACCGGACAAGGTCAAGGGCTTCGACGTCGGCGCCAACGACTACCTCGCAAAACCGGTCGACTCTTGCGAGTTGCTCGCACGCGTCGGCATGTTGCTACGTCTGCGGAAGGCGCTCTTCGAAGTGCAGACCGCCAACGAGCGCCTCGAGCGTCTCGTGGACGATCGGACTGCCGAACTGCGGGACGCACTGCAGAGCCTCGAGCGTCAGCGCCACTTGTGGGAGGGTGTCGTCCGAGGTTTGCCCAGCGCGGTGTTCGTCTACGACGTTGCGGATCGCTTGCTGCGATCGAACGATGCGGCGGAGGACTTGGTGGGCCCGATTCCACTCGGAGCATCGCTGAGTACGAGTCCGCTTGCGCCATTCTTCGAGCCGGAACACCGGCAAGAGCTCGATCAGGTCGGCGGGCGCGTGGTCCTGGAAATCGACACCCGTCATCGAGGCCGGCGTTGGATCGAAGCCGAATCGACGCGACTCGATGGGGATGAGCCACGATGGCTGATTCACCTTCGGGACGTGACCGAACGCGTCCAAGCCCTCGACGAAGCCGAGCGTCGCGGCGAAGAGCGGCTTCAGGATCGGATCGCACACCTCGAACGCCAGCTCGACTCGGGGACGGGATACCGGATGACGCAGGTCGTCGGGCACTCACCCGCGATGGCCCGAGTGCATCAGCAGGTCGATCAGTTGCGCAAGTCTCGTGCGAGTGTGCTGATCTGCGGTGAGAGCGGTACGGGCAAAGAGCTCGTTGCTCGTGCGATTCACTACGACGGTGAGTTGCGCGACCGTCCGTTCGTGCCCGTGCATTGCGGCGCGATTCCGGCCTCGCTCGCGGAGAGCGAACTCTTCGGCTACGTTCGCGGGGCGTTCACCGGCGCGACGTCGAACGTCAAAGGACTGTTCGAAGTCGCCGACGGAGGGACGATCTTCCTCGACGAGATCGGCGAGTGTTCTCCCGACGTGCAGGCGAAGCTGCTGCGTGTGCTGCAGTCCGGCGAGATTCGCCCGGTCGGTGCGAACCGCGAGCGGATCGTCGATGTGCGACTGATCGCGGCCACCAATCAGCCGTTGGCCGAGATGGCTCGCCGCGGTGAGTTTCGAGAGGACCTGTATTACCGTCTGAACGTCGTTCAGATCGATTTGCCGTCCTTGCGAGATCGGAACGAGG
>JAGQQW010000288.1 GCA_020426005.1 Planctomycetota bacterium
GCGTTCGTGTGCCGCGCCGAGCCCGGCGCAGATTTGACGCGCGAGGGCAACGCCTTTCTCTTCGGGCAAGCGACCGATGCGCCGCAGCAGCGAAGCGAGGTCTTCGCCCTGTACGAACTCCATCGACAAGAACGGCTCGCCGTCGACTTCGCCGACATCGTGGACGCGAACGACGTTGCGGTGCGTGATCTGGCGCGATGTGCGCACTTCGCGATGCAAGCGCGCGAGCGCGTCGGGATCGCGGGCGACGGCTTGTGGCAAGAATTTGAGCGCGACGTGTTCGCCGAGCGTCAAATCCTCAGCGCGATAGACCTCGCCCATACCGCCGCGACCGATGAGGCCCATGATGCGGTAGCGCGCGGCGAGGACGGTCCCAGCGACGAAGCGCCCGCCGTCGAGGGACGAGCTCGATGGGTCTGGTGGATCGGACTCTCGCATCGGCTCGGTATGCGGGGGGCGGTGTCGTTGGCGCGGTAGGAGGTGAGCGACTCCCGCGGCATCGGCGCCGTTCGATGCGGGTCGCCGTATGCTACCTGGCGCCAGCCCTTCGCGCGTTCACTTCCCCGAGATGCTGATCGCCGCCGCAGCTGCCAGGTTGTGCTTGGCTTGCCATGGTGGCCCGATCACGCGACCCATGTCCTTCAGCACGTCTGCGTCCCGCCACCGATCGCAGACGCGCGTTTCGGCAAGGAGCTCTGACTACCGGCTGAACAGGTCGTTCGGGCTTCCCGACGTCAACGCGAGGCCTTGCGATGTCATCGTGATCTCGACGAGTTGCCAGTGCAGTCTGGGCCAGTCGCGCAAATCGACTGGGAACACCATTTGGACATCGAGACGTTGCTCGGCCGCCACGAACACGGGCGCCGTGAGCCACAAGCCTGGCCCGCCGAGTCCTGGAATTCGGAGTGCGGCCGGAAGCCGATTGGGCGATGCGAAGAAGAGCCACTGACTCCCCGTCGGCAATCGGGGCGTGATGGTCAGGTCCACCTGGGTCTTCTGAAAACTCGCCCACTTGAGACCCTGGAACACCGGCAAATCGACGTGCGCGAGATCGACTCGAAGTTCTCGCGTGCCGGAGCGCGTCGAAATCCCATTCACGAAAATCTCGACGGTGTCACCCTTGGTGAGATGACCAACGGCTTGCGGGAAGTCCCCGTATTGCATGGTCCGCGTGCGGTCCCGCCAAGCTCGGTAGAGTCCGTCCCCGGATCTGGGGCTGACGATGCCGAACGACCACGGATCGGAGTCCGGCGAGGTGTTCACGGTCTCGGTGATCATCATGTAGTGGCCCGTTTCCGGCACGAGCCACCGGACTTTGCACGCGACCGGAACGAATGGATCGCACGCGCAGCTGCTCCAAGCAATCTTGTCGACGGCTTGGGTGACCACGATCGAGGTGTTCGTCGAATGGAACGTCCACGTGCGCATGTCAGGACACAAGTTTTGCGCGTGGAGTCCTGCCTGTGCGGCAATCGTCGACGCGATGGAGAGGACAAGCGTACGGAAGAGTCGGTGTGGCATGGGTTGGATGATCGTTCGTGGACCGAGGTCGGGCAATGTGCAGAAAACCACGTGTCGATAGGTAGCGACGTGCCCCGGATCGGACACCCGATCCCAAATTTCTTTCCTCACGTGGGACCTGCAGATTCAGCTACCGCGGAGTCGCGTTGCCGTAACGCAATGTCGCCGGAACGATGTCACCGCAGAGCCGCAGCCCGCTGCAGGATCTCCTGAGTCGAGAGCGCGGGCATGGTCTTCGGCGCCGACAGTCTACGCGGCGTGCTCCGCTGGATTTGTACCTCACGGAATGGCTGCTTCGGTGCCTTTCCGCCGAGGAGCGCGCTCGCGATGTCGCTCGCCATGCTTCCGGGGTCGTCGAGCTCGAGCCGCAATGAAGTCGCGAAGTCGCCTCCGAGGAAGCGGCCTCGAAACGCGCACGCGAACCACGCGCCATTCGCCGTCGATACGCGCGTCTCGAGCTGCATCGCATGGAGATCGAACGCGTTGCCGAGGCCGTTGTCGGCGATCCACTTCGCGGCGCCCATCGTGCCTTGGACGACGCCGCGATACCCACTCAGAACTCCTTGGGCCGCGATCAGGGACGCCTGAGCTGCCTTTTGGCTCGCGATCATCGGGCCGAGTTCGGAGCTGAGCTCCTTCGGGAAGTTCTGTCCGACCGTAGCGAGGCTCTTCACGAGATTGGCGCCGATCGTCTTCATCACGATGCGCTGTGCGTTGCGCCGCGTCTCGAGAACACCGATCTCCGCACCGAGGTCGACGGCACGCCAGGGTTGCTTCTTGATGCGCTTCTTCAGACTGTCGATCTTGCTGCCGAGGCGACGGTACTCGCGGTCGGCGTTGTCCGAAGCCGTCTTCGCCGCGGCGCGCATGTTTGCAATGTCACGAGCTTGACGATCTTCGACGCGCTTGCGTGTCGCTGCGATCTGGCGATCCCAGTTCTGCACATCGCGCTGTGCGTTCGCGACCTGAGCCTTGGCCTGATTGATCTTGTGGACGTGATTTCGCGTTGCCTTGTCGATCTCGGTGAGGACGCGCTTGCGCAAGTCGGCGAGCAAGCTCTGCTGCATCCGTGCTCGCAGATAGAAGTCCGCTTTGCGGTTGGCGATCGACGTGGACGCGCTCGCGACGAGTTCTGCATCGAGTTTGCCGAAGATCTTGCCGGCGGCGTAGAGCTCTTGCTTGGTCGGCGTGATGCGCAGATCGGTCTCACTGACGAAGAAGTTGCCGAGTATGTTCAGCTTGCCGCTGACGAGCATCTCTTGGTTGTCGGTGCGCAGATCGAGCTTCAGGATCGGATCCTTGCTGCTGCGCGAGCCCGTGATTGCGATCTTCCCGCCCGCGAGCCGGATCGGATCCATCGTCGCGAGGACGCTGAGGCCACGGCTGTAGTCGAGGTCGAAGAGACCGCGCGCGCGCACGCCGAGGACATCGAAGTCACCAGCAATGCGATAGCCCTTGGCGAAGTGGCTGCCCGCGAAGTCGATGTCGTTCGGTACGATGCGCACGGCAGCGTTGTGCACGGTGACGGCCGCCAGACTGCGGCCGAGTGGGCAGTCGCGAATGCGCGTCGCCGTGGCGGGAGACGCGAGGCCGAGCATGCGATACAGGGAGACTTCGCGCAGATCGACGGCGATCATCGAGTTCATCGGGTCGCGCGGATTGAGAACGACGACTCCATTGCCTGCGATCGCGTTGCGCCCTTCGCCGACGCGCAGGCCTGCCTGCAGTCCGAGTGTCGGTAGTGGAATGCCGGTGCCGAACGTCGCGCCGAGCGAGACCGCGAGCTTCGGTACGCCGACGCCGCGAATGCCGAACGGGTTCTGCCATTCCCCATTCGCCGGGTCGAGTGCGAACGTGCCAGAGACAGTTTGTGTCATCGGTTCGACTGCGAACTCGCCGAGAAGTCCGAGCTCTTGATGATCGACCACGAGGTCCATGCGACCTTGCAACGCGAGCTTGAAACGCTGTGGGCTCGGCCGCAACACCAGACGGACCTCACGGAAGGTGGCGCCCTTCCCGAGGGAGATCCGTGTTTGGATTCCCGCAGAGAGGATCAGGTCCATCGGTTGCGGGTAGGGGATACGCGCGCGCAGGTCGAGTTGATCGACGCCGCACATCTTGGCGATCTTGAGCGGCCTGAGATCGAGGCGCGCGGCGAGATTGAGTCCTTTGCCTACGCGGCCGCCGAGCGAAGTTCCGAGGCTGGAGTCGACTTCGCCGTCGAAACTCGAGATCACGAAGCGGAGCTGCGAGAGGTCGAGGTTGTTCGCATCGAGCGAACGCAGCGACGCGTCGAGATCCGCGAGGCGAAAGTCCTCGGGCGGAGCGATGCCAACCATGACGCCGTTCTGGCGTGCGACGAGTTGAAGCTGTCCGAAGTTGGTTGCTGCATCGAGGGATGCGAGTTTTCCCTTGGGCTCGATGCGGAGCTTCGCGTCGCGAAGGGAGGCAGTTTCGAGTGCATCCGGAAGCGGTGCGAGTGTCGCGGCGGCGGGCTCGCCGCCGAGGGCCGTGGCGATGTCGACGAGGCGCCAGCGGTTGTCCAGGGTTGCTTCGAGCGCGAAGTCGTCGTGTGTGCTGCCGAGCTTGGCCGCGACACCGCACGAGAAACTCGTCCCGGCACGCAGGATGCCGGAGATCGCGCCCTCGATCTTGCGGCTTTGCTCGGTCTCGTCGTTGGAATCACCTTGCTTCGCTGGTTTGCGCTTCTCGTCGGACCGCAACGACGACAGCGTGACGCGGAGATCTTCGATGCGGACCGGAAGCTCATTCACCGGTCGCCAGGTCGTCTTGGCCTCGGGCGAGAAGGCGACGGAAATCGATTCGAGCGACCCTTCTTCGACATCGCGGAGGAGCGTGATTTCGCGCAGGCGGACGCCGGCGCGTACATCGATGGTCCGAGGGAGAACGCTCGAGAGGCGGCTCCCGAGCGCCGCGATGCGCGTGAATTCGATGGGTACACCGCCGAAGTCGAGCGCGAGTTCGCGCGGCTTGGTCTTGCCTTCGAGCCTTGCGCGCAGCGCAGCGCTCTTGCCAAGGGCACCGACGCGCGCCTTCGCCACGACGTCTCCGCCATCCGTCCCGAGCGATAGGTCTGTGATCGTGGCGCCGGTCGTGTCGACGAAGCGCCGCAACGCGTTCTCGATGTGTGCACGGACTTCGGCGAGCTCGTCGTGCGGCGCTTGCGTGCGAGGCGCGGTGGCGAACACGGAGGCACAAAGTGCGAGCAGAGCGAATCGCATAGCGAACGCGAGTCGAGAGTGGTGCATCGGAGAGTCCATCGAACGGAGAGGGGGGATCGTAGGGAGTCTGGGCTGCGAGGAACCAGTGTCGGGGAAGACTGCCTCCGAGAGGGTGAGCGATGGACAGCACCGCACACGCAATTGTCTGGATTATGCGGTATCTGACGTCGCGTTGGATCCGGCTGGTATGAAATCAGCTTCAGTCTCGATCCTGCGAAACATGCGGCGTCGAGGGCAGAGAGCTTCCCAATCGTGGGTGCAGCAGCCAAGCTCCCCGCTGCGCGCATACGACCCGATGAACGTTTACTGCATCCCCGGCCTCGGCTTCGACCATCGCATCTTCGAAGAGCTCGACTTGGGGGACGTCGTGCCGCGCTACGTCGACTGGATCGAGCCGCGCGACGAAGAACCGTTCGATGCCTACGCCGCGCGCATGGCGGAAGCCATCCCCTTGTCTGCCGAGGAGCCGTCGGGACTCGTACTCATCGGGCACTCGCTCGGCGGCATGCTCGCGCAGGAGATCGCGGTGCTGCGTGACGTTCAGCTGGTCGTCTTGGTTTCGAGCGTCCGCTCGCGCGACGAGATTCCGCGCTTCTTCAAGGTCCTGAAGCCGCGCCTCGCCCATCGTTGGTTCACGAAGGGGCTCGTGCGACGGACGTTCCGGTTCTGGGCTCGATTCCACGACTACGTGACGCCGCGGGAACAGAAGCTGTTCTTGGACATGGTCGAGCGGCACAGCGATCACTATCTCCGGTGGGCGCTCCGGTCGCTGGCGATATGGCGAGCCCCCGCAGTGCCCGCTCGCACCCGCATCGTGCAGGTGCATGGACAGCGCGACCGAACCTTCCCATACAAGCTGTTGGAACGGCCGGATGCTGTCGTTCCGGATGCGGGACATTTCATGATCGTCCGCGAAGCACGCGCGGTGTCGGAATGCATCTCGAATCTGCTGCATTCGAGCGGCGTTACGGAGATGGGAGAGTCTGCGCCACCGAGCCGCGGTTAACAGC
>JAGQQW010000028.1 GCA_020426005.1 Planctomycetota bacterium
GGACGTCGCGAATAGTCTGGCCAGTGTGGCGTGCTGCCTCCACTCGCTGGGCCGCTCAGCCGAAGCGTTGCCGCAGTATAAGGCGGCGCTGGCCATGGAGCGTCGGATCTACGGCGAAGAAGATCATCCGGACGTGGCGTTGGGTTTGAACAATGTGGCGGGCTGCCTCCAGTCGCTAGGCCGCTTTGCGGAAGCGTTGCCGCAGTATGAGGCTGCGTTAGCGATGCGTCGTCGGGTGTACGGGGATGAAGATCATCCGTATGTGGCGATGAGTCTTAACGACGTGGCGGTCTGCCTCAAGACTCTTGGCCGCTCGGCGGAAGCGCTAGGGCGGTACGACACTGCGCTAGCAATGTCGCGTCGAATGTACGGTGAGAAGGATCATCCTTACGTGGCGAAGACTCTGAACAACATGGCTGCATGCCTCGACTCGCTCGGTCGCTCGATCGAAGCCTTGCCAAACGCTCGCGCAGCCTGCTCCATGGTAGAGCGGCTCCGCGACAGCAGCCGGGTTTCGACGGACTTGCGGCAGTCCTTCTTCGACGAGCTCAAGCGTGGAGGAGCCTTCGATCGTCTCCAGAAGCTCGCGCAGAAGACGAAGCACGTCGACGAGGCCATGCGCGCTGCGGAGCGCAGTCGCGCCCGACGCTTGCTGGACCTGCTCGAGCAGTCGCGCGGAGATCCCTGGCTCGAGGCGCAACGCCGCGCGTCGCTGCGCGGCGACACGGCCCTTGCGACAAGCATCCCGCAAATCCGTGCAGAACTCGAAGCGAGCCGACTCGAAAGCGATCGCTTGCTCCACCAGCTCACCGCGCTGAGCAGCGCCAAGCTCGAGGTGGAGGAGCGTGCTGCCAGGCGCGCGAAGTTGCTCGAGGAAGCGAGTGTGGCGAAAGCGACGAAGGATCGACTCGAGAACGAGCGGGCGCGCGTTCTCAGCGATGTGCTCCCTATCGGGCGCGTGCGGACATCGACCGAAATCCAAGCTGCCCTGCAGCAAGGCGAGCTGCTCCTGCAATACACGGTGACCAAAGATGTCGCCTTGCTCTACGTGCTCGGCCCTGAGGGTGCGGTCGAAGCGATCGCCCTGCCGACGGCGCACGCGAGGCTCGAGCGCGAGCTCGAGCCTCTGCTCCAGCTTGTTGCGCATCGGCAAGAGCAAGGAAAGCGAGGAGAGACGCTGAAGACTCGTGCCGCCAAGAAGGCCCCGAGCTCCTCAACGGCTCTGTTCGAGGCATTGATCCCGAAGCAGCTTTGGCCGCGCGTAAAGTCGGCCCGTCGCGTCTTCATCGCGCCACACCGTGCGTTGCACCGCTTGCCGTTCGAGGCGCTCGTGACCGAAGTGCGGGAGGGCAAGCCGCTGTATTGGCTCGACGCCGGCCCCGCGATCTCGTACGTGCCGTCAGGCACGGCGCTGCACTGGTTACGCAAGCGGGCGAAGGAAGCGAGCGACGACGATACGGCGATCGATCTCCTGGCTGTCGGCGATCCCCGCGGCCTCGATGAAATGCCCGAACTCCCCGAAGAAGGCGTCTTCGTTGTGAAGGTCAACGACGCCGGCCCCGGCGCACAGGCGGGTATCCACCCTGGCGATGTGCTCGTGAGCTACGACGGTAAGCCGCTCACGGATGACAAGTCCCTGCGCGACTTGGCAGACAAGACCAACGCCGCGATCGAAGACGGGGAGCGCGACAACAGTGCGATCCCGATCGGCGTGTGGCGACGGGGGGAGACCCTGCACGTCGAAGTGCACGAGCGTGTACTCGAGATCGAAGTCGGGCGAGGTCCGGCACGCAGCGCGTACAAGACCTACCTCGCTGCACCCGAGCGGATGCAGACGGTCACGCGTGCCGGCGAGCTCGAGCGCCTACGAGCATTGCCAGCTCTGCTCGGTGCGCGCGCCGAGACCGAAGCGATCGATGCCGCGATTCGGGCCAAGGGCGGGAAGACGCGCACGCTGCTCGGTTCGCAGGCGAGCGAGCCGGCGGTGTTCGAGCTGGCGGCGCAAGCGAAGTTCTTGCACTTCGCGTGTCATGGTGTTGCGGAAGAGTACGCCGGGCAGAGCCTCAGCACGCTCGTGCTGAGTCAGCCCGAACATGTGCTGCCGGGCGAGGACGGCTTGCTGAAGCTCGAAGACCTGTTGACGACATGGCGCGGTCGGTTGAGCTCCTGCCAGCTCGTCGTGCTCTCGGCGTGCCGGACGAACGTCGGGCCGACGCTGCGGGACGAGGCACCGCACGCGTTGCCGATCGGGTTCATGTACGCGGGCGCGCCATCCGTGGTCTCTTCACTGTGGGCGGTCGACGACGCATCGACGCGGGAGTTGATGACGGACTTCTACGCGCGGCTGATGGCGGGCGAGACGGATCGGCTCGCTGCCTTCACGGCGGCGAAGAAGGCGCTGCGCAAGAAGTATCCGGACCCATTCCATTGGGCGCCCTTCCTCTTCATGGGAAGCCCTGGGTCCTAACAGGCTGCTGCTCCGACTTCGCTGCGGTCGACTGCGAAGCTCACGACCTTCGACATCGGGCGTGACAACGGCTTTTGAATCGACCAGGCATCACCGAGTGTCGGCGCTCGAGTCGTCGTGCACCTCTCGTCGAGCCAGGATGCAAAGGTGTCCGCGCGCGCAGTTCAAGAGCCACGGCACGCGAGAAAGCACGTCTTGTCCGAGCAGCCCCTCCGATTCGTGCGACTGCACGAGTAGGTCCGTCGCCTCGAACGATCCGAGCCGAAGCGCTTGCAGGCGATGCAAGCCGTTGACGACCGATGTCCCGAACACGCCCGTCAACTGACCTGGCTCCGCGTGTTTGACCCGCACCTCGACGTTGGGTGCGTTGGTCGTGACCTTGAAGTCGCGAATCGCCTTCGCCGTGCGTTCTCGAGCGAGTGCGCGTCCGTCAGGAAGCGCCATCGCCCGCGCGTCGTCCGCTGGCACGATGGTCTTGGCGGCGCCCGTGTCGAGCAACATGGAGACGCGCCTGCGCCCATTGAGCGTCACCTCGACGCGCGGCCGCATCCGCCCCGACAGCGGGACGATGCTGACTACTTCGTAGCCGAGTTCTGCGAGCTTCGCCTCGCCTAAATCCGCATCGAGAATTCGCAACTGCGAGCGCTGAACATCGAACAGCCACGCGCCGTTGGCCATCACCGGCATACCGGCCACGAGGTCGATCATCCACGCGCCGCCGCTGGGGCTTGGAGGCAGCACGATGGCCGAGAACGGAACCAACTCCATCCCACCGATACGCAAGTCACGAAGCTCGACCGTTTCGAGCCCACCGCGTTCTGTGCCGGTGATGTCGATCAATGCCTCCTGTCCTCCTGCCGGCTCCAGTCCGAGTCGACGCAGGCTGTGCTCGGTCACGATGACTCGGTCGCAGCCGGTGTCGAGCAGCACCGTCACGGGCTCTCCGCCGAGCGTCGCGGGCACGTGGGCAACCTGCATGCGAAGCACGCTCGGCGTCATGCTCTGCAACGCGATCGGTGTCGTCGTGCAGGCGATCGGGACCATGACGGCCAGCAGGTATAAAGAAGGTCGGAGCGGATCGAGCATGGATGGGTGGCAGGTCGCATCGGCGGACGGTACTCGGCCACTTCAGGATACGGCCACGCGGATCGCCCGTCGCAGAACTCGACATGAAGCTCTCGAGCGAAGCTTCGTCCCGCTCGCCGTGTCGACAGTGTCTCGGCCTTGTGCTACCACAGGTCGCGACGGCGAACCACGCCGGCGCCAGAGGACACCCTCATGAAGAACGTCAAGATCCAGAGTCGCAACGGACAGGACATCACCATCGCTGCCGTGCTGCATTTCCCATCCGGCTTCGACGAGGAGAAGCCACAGCCGGCAATCGTCGTCGCCCATCCAGGCGGTGGTGTGAAAGAGCAGGCCGCCGGCCTGTACGCGAAGAAACTGGCCGAGCAGGGACTCGTCGCGATCGCGTTCGACGCGTCGTTCCAGGGCGAGAGCACGGGCCAGCCGCGGCAGCTGGAGAACCCGTACATCAGGACCGAGGACATCAGCGCCGTCATCGACTACTTGACGACGCTTCCGTACGTCGATCAGGAACGGATCGGCGCGATGGGCATCTGCGCGGGCGGTGGCTACACGGCCAACGCCGCGATCAATGACCGCCGAATAAAAGCGATCGCCACGGTCAGTGCCGTGAACATCGGCTCGATGTTCCGCAACGGCTGGGACAACACGATCCAGGACGCGGAAGCGACTCCTGCGCTGCTCGGCGGCTCGAATGCTCGCACGGCAGAAGCACGCGGCGCCGACATCGTCACGATTCCGCTGGCACCGCTGAAGAAGGAAGACGCGCCGAACGCCGAGCTGGCCGAGGCGTGGGAGTACTATCACACGCCGCGTTGCGAGCACCCGAATGCGCCCGGTTTCGCGACTGCACGCAGTCTCAACCAAATCATCACGTACGACGCCTACAACAAGGCCGAGGCCTTCCTGACGCAGCCGCTGCTGGTCATCGCCGGATCCAAGGCCGGCAGCAAGTGGATGAGCGATGACTTGGTGGAACGCGCCGCGAGCGAGGACAAGCACGCCTACGTTGTCGAGGGCGCCAACCACATGTCGCTGTACGACGTGCCGACGTACGTCGACGAAGCCGTCTCGAACCTCGCGTCGTTCTTCAAGGATCGGTTGTAGCTATCGGGCCAGTACAGGCCTGAGAACTCGCGCGTCAGCGCAACGAGATTGCGCGCTTTGCTTCGGTTGCCACCGGTGGGGCGACCGATCTCAGCGAATACTCGGGCGTTGCACTAGGAAACTACTGCAGCGATTGCGACAGCGCTTGGTGGCGACCGCTTCGACGCTCGGGCTCGTCCCGCCGTCATCGCGCAGCTCGGCTACACTCAGGGGGCCCAAGACAACGACTCATCCCCGGACCCATCCCATGAAGAGCACGACTCCCAGCATCGCCGCACTGACCGCGAGCCTCCTTCTCGCCCTGCCTGGCCTCGTTCGTGCACAACGAACACTCCGCGTCGATGCGACTGGTTTCGGCGGGGCCTTCACACGGATCCAGCCTGCGCTCGATGCGGCGCAGCCAAGCGACACGATTACCGTGAAGGCCGGCACCTACGAACGTGAGATCTACGTTCGCAAAGGCGTGCATCTCGTCGGTGAGCCAGGAGTCCAGCTGACCATCGAGGGTTTGGACACGCCTCGAATCTTCGTGCTCTCAGTACCCGCCGGCCAGTCGGCGACGGTTCGGGCGATCGGTGCCGTGCCGATCCTTGCCGGTGTCACGGTCGAAGTCGGCTTCAACGTCGGGCACGTGCATCTCGAGGATCTGACGATCCGAAGCGGGATCTACCAATTGCAAACGACGCTCAGCTCGATCGAGCAGTGCAGCAACGTCACTCTGAGCCACTGCGATGTCGTGGCTGGTGGTCTCGGAATCGATGCGAGCACGGTCGCCATGACTGGGTGCACGATTCGGGGTAGTCGCCCCAAGAGCGGATATGCCCAGGCGCCGCTGCAACTCGTCAACGGCTCGCGCGTGTGGTTCGCAGAAGGGCAGTGCACAGCGCTGCAGGCTATCTTCGGCGCGCCGGCAGTCGACGTGATAGGTAGCACGCTCTTCGTCGCCGGTGACGGTACGACTTCGCTGACGCCGCTCGGCGCGTTGTCTGCCGTGCAAACGACGGGGGCTGCGTCGTCGGTCGTCGTCGATTCTCACGTGACCCTGCCGAGCAACGCCCACAGTGGCACTGGGCGCTTCCGCATCGCGACGGTGCCTTCGATGCTCGTGTCCTACTCGACGGTTTCGTCGCTCGATACGCGCCTCTTCGCCCCTGGAGCGAACATCGTCGTGACGTTGTTCAGTCTGCCGGCCGCGTCTCCGGTACTCGCCGGCGGGTTGGGAGATGTCTATGTCTCCAGTACGCATTTCGTGCTCGATATCGGGCCTCTCTTGACCGGTGGTGTTCGGAGATCGTCGACGACGATTCCTTCGGGTCTGTTGCGGGGTGTTCCCGTGGTCGTGCAGGGGCTCGCCGTCTATCCGAACGAAGTGCTTCTGACGGCGCCCGCGCCGACGACGATCGGCCGCTGAACATACGCTCCGGTTCGCTGTCCAGTCGCGCGACAACGCCGTAGGTACGGCTGGCTCAGGAAGAAGCCGGACGACTGTCGATAGTCCCAAGCGTGCTCGCATCGACCCTTCTCGCTCCAGACCCGATGCAGCCTCTTGCGGCTCTGGCTCTGATCGTGCTCTGCGTGCGTGCCCTCATCGCGTGGCTCTCACCTCACCTCTTGTCTCAGTCGCGAACACACGCGATCGCGATGGGCATCATCACCGTGGCCTTCGTATTGCACCGCGTGGAGGTCGGTCACTACAGCTTGCTCACTTGGATCGAGCTCTGGGATTGGACCATCACCGACGGTCAGTTCCTCTCGAACCCCGAGGGCATGACTCGCGCCCTGCGCTGCTATCTTCTCCCCCTCAGCGTCCTCGCCTGCGGGCTGTGGATCGGCGCATCGCGCGAGCCCAAATCCGTTGGCCCTGAGCAAGTCGCGGAGTGGATCGACGACGAGCGCGGCTCTTCAGACGCCTGAGCGAAGCCACCTAGCGCCGTGCCGACGTCTAGCGGCTGCTTCTTCGCCATCGTCGAAGGCCGAGCGGGCGACGTGTGGGGCGGCCGATTGAGTATCGGCGGCGGCGCAACCCGAGGGGTTCGGTCTCGAGCGGAGAATGGTTGGCGCCGATTCGAGTTCGGATACGAATTGGCTAGTCCGACCGTGATGTACTCGACGCGAATTCGCTACTGATCCGAGGCATCCACGCTCGCACGCGCAAGCCCGTCGCGAAGCGCGCGTGCGGCGCTTGCTGCGGCAGCTCTACGCCAGCGAGCCGCGTCATGTCGCACTGCTCGATCTCGAAGTTTGCGGGCTGCAACGGCCACGGTTCGTGCCAGATGTCCCCGCGGCGTGCGCGCCCTCGGCGGTCCACGACGAAGAGGCTGTAACGCTCGACGAGGAAGTGCTCGAGCGATCCAGGTTCGGCGGCGGACGCGGCGCCACGCGGTGCGTAGCGTGCGCGGAAGCTCGCCGGCGGCGTTCCGCGATGCGTGCGCTCGCACTCATATTCGATCCCGCCATCGACGGAGCGACACGACATCCGTGCATCGAAGTAGGGCAGACCGAAGCTCGCGCGCGCGACGCGCACCGCGAGCTTCTGGTGGGCGTCGAGGCTGTAGAAGAAGACGCCGCTGTGCCCGCCGTGACGCACATACGTGCGGAGGTTGAGTTCGGGGAAGGTCGAGATCCACGGCAAGGGCGGCGTGCAGCGCGCGCGCACGCGAGCCATGCGGAAGGGCACGACGCCGAGCCACGCTTTGCCGTCGAAGGTCTCGAGCTCGAGCGGGGCGGGGATCGATGGGCGTAGGGCCTCGGCGCCGATCGGCCAGTGCAAGAAGAGCAAGTCGTTCCAGTCCATCGACATGGCCCAGTGGCCTTGGCGCAGTTCGTCGTGCGGTGCTGACATCGTGCTGTCGTCGTTCAAGTCTCGTCTACCGGTTCCCGCCAATGGGGTTCCGCGGCCGATACGTGGCTTTCGAGCCTCATCGCGTCGACCACTCAGCGACGCGCGGGCGGCATGCGCCAAAGGTTGCGTGTCTCGTCGGGCAATGGCTGCGTCAACGCGTAATCCATGTCGTACAGCCGCGCGTTGTAACTCGACCACTGGGGTGCCGAGACGAACACGGGGTTGCGCTCGAGGGTCGCTTCCCAGGCGTTGAGCCGGCGAAGCAGCTTGGCCGCGAGCTCCGGTTTTGCAGCGATGCGATCGTTCATCTCGCTGATGTCGTTCGCGAGATCGTAGAGCTGGGGCAGCTGGCTGTTGGGGCGCACGAGCTTCCAATTGCCGACGCGTACCGCGGAGCCGCGCAACGCCATGCGCCAATAGAGCGCCTCGTGCGGATTGCCGTCGCTGGTCCCGCCAAGGAACGGCATCAGATTGACGCTGTCGTAGATAGGCCCGCGCTGCGCTGGCCGGCCTCGACGCTGCTGGCGAGTTCCCGGCTCAGGTGCTGTGCCGCCCGCAGCGGTGACGAACGTTGCCATCACGTCGAGTGCGCTGACGGGCCGGTCGTAGATACGCGGCGACAAGTGTCCCGGCCAGGACCAGATCATCGGGACGCGGATGCCACCCTCGAGAAAGGTGCCCTTGCTGCCACGAAGCGGCGCATTGATCGCGTGGCTTGCTTCGACCGAGCCGCCGTTGTCCGACAAGAACACGGTGATCGTGCGCTCGCGTTGACCGGTCTTCTCGAGTGCGGACATCAGCTCGCCGATCTTGCGGTCGAGACAGCGCTGCATCGCGCAGTACTTGCGCCGCGCAACGTTCTGGATGTGAGCGAACGCGGCGAGGTCCTCCGGCGTTGCCTGCAACGGAGTGTGCGGCGTGTTGTAGGCCAGGTAGAGGAACCACGGGCGATCGTTCTCGGCAGTGACGAAGTCGATCGCTTCGAGCGTGAACCAGTCCGTCAGGTACGGAGTGCGAATCTCCTTCGGCGGATCTTCACCGCGTAGCAGCGTGTTCTTCTCGAGTGTCGGCCAGTAGTCGTGGTGACCGCCGAGCATGCCGAAGAAGAAGTCGAAGCCACGCGCCCGCGGGTGATGCTCGGGGACGGACGATCCGAGGTGCCACTTGCCGACGAGGCCGGTGCGGTAGCCGAGATCGTGCAGGCGTTCGGGCAAGAGCGGCTCGTCGATCGGAATGCCGGCGAACGCATCGACGACGTGGGCCGGGTAGGAGAGGTTGTGTTCGAAGCCGAAGCGGCATCCATGCCGACCGGTCATCAGTCCCGCTCGTGACGGCGCGCACACCGGACCAGAGACGTACGCGGCAGTGCAACGCACGCCGCTCGCAGCGAGTGCATCGATGTGGGGCGTCGCGATCTGTAGCGAGCCCTGGCACGACAGGTCGCCGTAGCCCATGTCGTCGGCAACGATCAGCAGCAGGTTCGGCGGCCGCGCCGGGGCGTCCTGACCCGTCGCCACAGAGGAGGCGGCGAGGGGCAGAGCGATGGCGATGAGGGCGAGCAGCTTTTGCATCCACGGAGTCTAAGGCTCGCGAACTCGCTCGACAGCGCGACGAAGTTGCGCGCTTCGATTCGGTAGCCGCCAAGGCGGCGATCGATCCGCGCGAATCGCGGTCGGCGTGATCAAGTCCTGGACATGATTCGATACTCGGTCAAGGTTGTCGCTCCATAAATGCTTTGGTTGGCTCAAGCCGTTCCTATCCAGCTCCAGTCGAACGGTCTCCAGGGCTTGCTGGTCACGTTCTCGCGTAGTACGGGGCCGAGGAAGGCTTGCACGGCTCGGGAGGTGACCATGCACTGCAAGAGCATGGCGGAGTTTTGAAGCTCCGCAGACGTGAACCAGCGAATGTCGAGGCCGAATCCAGCCGTCCTGGGACGAACGTCTGCAGTCCTGCTCACAGCCATGACCCTCTCCGTGCCCCCGCTTGCTGCGCAGGAGGGGGAGCAGCCGTGGACCTATGAAGGGCTTTCGACGACGGAGTGGAATCGCGAGTTGCGGTCTGCATCGGACATCGAGAGTTGGACCGAAGAGTCAGGCCAGCACGTCGAGCGTTCGTTGCGTGCATTGTTCGCGCTCGCCGAGGTCGAGCCCGAGGCCAAGGTCATCGCATACGAGGCGCTTACATCCAGCCGATTCCTGTCCATGTCGATGGCCATCCTCGGCAGAACGGTGGACAAGCGCGCGATCGAAGTGTTGCAGTCGCAGGTTCAACGCCATCCCGAAGCCACGGAGTTCCTGATCGCGCTCGGTGGGTTGGGGCGCCGGGCAGTCCCCTCCGTGCTTCGCCTTGCGCGTCAGCGGTCTCTCGCGCGAACGACGGGCCACGAGGAGACACGCGATGTCCTGTCTCGCATCGCGTCCGGTCGCGAGGACATCGACGTATACGACGTGATTGGGAACATCGGCGAGGCGGCAACCCCGTTCGTTCTGAAGTTGCTCGAGCGCGAAGGCGACGTTCGACACGAGGTCGCGTGGCGTTCGATCCGCTCGTTACGAGCGGATGCGGCGGCCGGAATTCCCGCGTTGGTTCTCAGCGCACAGCAGGGCCTGGATCCCGAACTCTTCCGGACGTTGTCTCACTGTGGACCCACGGCCACGAGGGTCTATGTCGCGATGCTCGAAGAAGAAGCTCCGTTGCCAGATGCGATCGAGTGCACGGACGGCTTTCGCTACGACCCGAATGACCGGGAGCTCTGCGCACGGCTCGTTTCCGTCGTGAATGCGGGCAAGCTTCCGCATGCGATCCACGCGGCCCGGTTGTTGGCGCGCCCACTCACGACCGACATGCAATCCGATGCTCGATCGAACCTCGCGGCTTCACTGCGCGCGATCGCGCGATCACCCGGCAAGCACGGCGCGGCGCTCCGCTCGGCAGTCGTCGATACGCTTTCGATGCTCGCGCCGATCCAAAACTGCGATGTCTTCGGCGAGTTGATCCGGGATACGGATTGCGCACGCGCGGCGGTTCGCGCGTTGATGCGTGCGGGGCCGAGCGGTATCCCTGCGCTGATCGCTTCGTGGAAAGTTCTTCCGCATGCTATGAAGAGCGAAGTCTCGGCGTTCTTCGCTAGATATCCGCTTGCAGCTCACGACGCTGGCCCCGTGCTCTTGAAGGAGCTCGATCAGCGTGGTTACGACCTGAGCTTGACGAGGGACCTAGCCGCGATTCGGCCCGACCTGTTACAACGCCGGCTTCCGAGCTTGGTGCGCGAGCTCTGCAGGAACGGCGACGTCGACGGGCGAGCGCGCCACATCGTCGCGAAGTATGCGATGCACGCGTCACCGTTGTTGTCGGACTTGTTGGCGCCAGACCGACGACCGGTCGAAAGCTACCTCGGCAAGCTCGGTCCGCGAATCTTGCCGGACCTGCGTGAACTCTTGACCAACGCGGATTCGCGACGCTTCGCGATCCTGGTCGCGCACACGATGGGAGAGGATGCGCGCCCTCTCGGACGGGCTATCGCGGCCTTCATCGACGACCGTGACTATTCTGCCGTCGCGCTGCGTGCACTTGCAGAGATCGACCCGGACCGACTACGGCGCTTGATCGAGACGCAGCGAGACTCACGCTTGGCGATTGCACGATTGGTTCTGAACCAATCAGGTCGTTCTATGGACCGGTCCCGTGACGCACTCGCTCTTCGGTTTCCCGGATTGAAGCAATCGTCACTCTTCGAGTTCGACCTCGAACTTTGTGAGCGAATGCAACGCGGCAAGGGTGCCGTTCCAGAGCTCGTTCGGTTGCTCGATCTCCAGGATCCGAAGCTGCGATGGAGAGTCGTTGCTGCGCTGGGCTACCTGGGAAGTCAGGCCGAAGCTGCGGTTCCGAACCTCGTTCCGTTGCTGGCCGATCGTGCCAGTGATCTGTGCCACGCGGCGGGCTTCGACAACGTCCATGTACACATGCTGGATGCGGATCGTCGCCATTCGCGTGCCTCGCTTCGAAAGTCGCAGGCAGAACAGGGGCCATTCTGGGAAGTTCGATGCCAAGCTGCTTGGGCCTTGCTCCAAGCGGGGGATGCGGGACGGCAGGCGCTGGAGCATGCGCTCGAGACAGGCAACATGCTCGATGACCTCCTGCCGGTTCTCGAGTGCCTCGGTGAAGAGTGTCGTCCACTCACTCCGTGCGTCTTGCGAATGCTACGTGCTTCGCGAAACTCCGGTGATGGGGGAGCTCAACGACAGAGTTCACTCCTGCACATCCTCGCAGCCGTTGGTGATCGAGTGACGGACGCTCGCGAGGCGATGCTCGAGGTCGTGAGCGATCGATCTGTGCGTAATTGGAGTGTTCGGCGTTTGGCCTTCGAGTGCATCGAGTCGACGGCGATTCCCGCCGCGCGACTCGCGAACGTCGTGGATGTGCTCGTCGATGAACACGACCGCGCCGCGCTCGCGGTCGCACGAAGCTTGATCGCAGCTGCGACCTGTGAATCTGCTGATGATCTCGCCGCGTGCCGATCGTGGTTGCGGCTCGCCGATCCACGACTTCGCGCAGCCTGTGCGCACGCGTTATCACGAACACGCAATGCCGACGGGTACGAAGTCTTTCACGTCGGGCTGTTCGACGGAGATGTCGACGTGCGGATCGCGTTCCTCGCGGCACTTGCCCACAGCTCCAATCACCTTGTCGACTGTCGTGAGGATTTGGCGCAGCTCATTCGTGTCGGCTCGACTGCGGAGCGCCGCGCCGCCTTGCGCGCAATGGCACGTGCCGCGAGCTGCGTCGTGACCGAAGCCGTGTTACCTCGGCTCGAGGACGAGGATCCCGTGACGCGGTGGCATGCGATTCTCGCGATCGTTTGCGCGGGTGACGAAGCCATTGGCAGCGCAGAAGCTTGGCTTGCCAACCGTGTTTCCCTCGAGCGTGCGCGCGACGCACGGTCCAAGGAACGCACGCGCTGCACCAGGGTGCTTCTGCAGCGCCTCCGATCGTAGCGCGCACGCCTCAGCTCCGGAACATCATCACGAGGCCGTTGTTGTACGTGTTCATGATCGCGGTCACCGAGTCCGGGTCCGCCGCGCTCGTCTTCATGCGGATGATGCCGAGATTCGTGATGGCGGCGCCGCCGCCGATGCCGTTCTCGAGACCGCGGCTCGTGATGATGCCGGGTCCGTTGGCCGCCGCGTCGATGAAGATCATCTGCGAAAGGAAGGACACGCGGTGCAGCTTGGAGTCGTTCGGCAGTGGGAAGGTGAGCGTGAGGTCGCCGGCTGCGTTCGTGGCCCCGGCAATCATGAGGAGCGGGTCGTTGACGAGGTTGCAGCTCGTGCCTGGGATCGTGGCGTTGATCTTCGTAGCGCCGATCGAGAGGATGCCCGGAATCGTCGGCAAGAAGCTGCGTCCGATGAACGACGCGTTCGTGCTTCCGACGAAGAGCTGGTTCGTCGGGACATCGTGCTCGACGACTTTGCCGGCGTTGTTCTTGCAGCCCGCATAACTGCCGTTTTGCAACGACCAACCGTAGCCCCGGACTGCGGAGCTGCTGACGAAGTCGAACGGGTAGCCGCCCGAGTAGGCATAGCAACGTGTCTCGACCGAGAGGGACTTGCTCGCGCTACCGGACAGCAGGAAGAACGATGCGCTGTCGAACGGGAAGTCGATGTCGAAGATCTTCAACTCATCGGGGGTCGTGCCCGACGTCGGGTAGCTGATCTTCTTTCGAGTAAATACCGTCTTGACGCTAGCCATGTCGAAGTTGCCGTCGAAGGTCCCGGCCGGAGTTTGGCTCGTCACGCCCTTCGGTGCGTCGCCCATGCGGATCATGACTTCGACCGTGCCACCCGCTCGGTTCAAGTAGGTCGTCTGGTTCGAAGGACGGTACGCGAGGCCACGCGTGAGCGTCACGCTCGTCGACGTGAAGGTCCAACCATCGTGGATTTGCATGTAGCGCATCGGCGATGTGGCGTACGGCCAGACGTTGTTGGAGTTGACCTGCCCGAGGGCGTAGCTCGGCGAGTAGGTCACGGTCTGCGCCGTGAGAGCTCCAGTGACGAAGAGGGCAGCTGAAGTCGCTGCGATCGAGAATCGAGAGTGGCGCATGTGCCTCCAATGGCAATCGGAAAGAAGGGACACAGAGCGTACAGGGTCCAGGGCCTCCTCGCAGGTGGGTCGCAGGGTCCAGCGCGAATTCGGCGTCGCGCTAAGATCATGGCTGCGGCTGCGCCGTGCGACGCAGCGGGAACCGCGATCCACCTGGCCACGCGCCATACGTTTCATGCCTCCAGGTCTCCGATCCCGAATTCTCGCTCTCCTGCTCGTGCCGTGCTTCACCTCGCTCGTTGCCTGCGCATTCGATGCCAACGCATCGCCGCGCGCGACGATCCTGGATGCTGCGGGCGTCGCTCTCGTGACGTGGAACGACAACCTGTGCATCGCGCACGTCCATCTCGATGGGCATGGGCCATACAGGTTTCTGCTCGATACCGGCGCCTCTGCGACGTTCGTCACGCCGGCTTGCGCGCAGGTCGCCCGACTGGAGCTCACGGCGGGGAAGCTGCACATCGACGCTGCCGGTGCGAGCCGTACGCGTCCAGTAGAGCAGGCCGTCGTCTCCGAGCTCCGGCTCGGCGGTTCGCGCTTCCAGAACGTGCCGGTCGTCGTGGTCGAGATGGAGGATGCGAGGGGGCTGGATGGTGTGCTCGGGTTTCCCGTGTTCGCCGACGTGTTGTTGACTCTCGATGGTCCTGGGCGGCGCCTCGTGCTGGAGCATGGTCGCCTACCACGACCGAACGGTGCAGATGTCCTCGCACTCGAGAAGGGGCGACTGGAACACGAGTGTCCGCGCGTTCGAGGTCACGTCGGTGGACAGCCGGCGGTCTTCTTGATCGACAGTGGCTTCGATGGGTTCGCGTGGATGGAGAGCAGCTTTCCGCGACGGTACGGTCTCGCGTTCGAACCGGATCCTGACGGCGAGGGCACCGTGTCGACCGAGGGCGGCCGCCGGGACGTGGTGCACGGACGATTGCGAGAACGCATCACGATCGGGTCGCTCACGGTGGTGGACGTGCCCGTGATCGCAGGTCGCGGCGCGACGTGGCTGCTCGGCGGTGCCTTCCTGAAAGACTACGTCACGACGTTCGACCAGGCGTCGCGTGCCGTGCGCTTTCGGCGTACATCGAACTGACGAGATCTCGTAAGCTGACGTCGTTCGACGGACATCGTCCCTCGGAACGAACCTCGTTTCCGAATCCGCGCGCACGCGACAAGACCGATTACGTGCCGCGTGTCCGCCAGCCGACGTTGATGCTCAATGGTGAGTTCGACTTCTTCTTCCCCGTCGAGACCTCGCAGAAGCCGATGTTCGAACTCCTCGGCACGCCTGCGGAACACAAGCGATACGAGGTCTACCCCGGCGCGCATACGATTCCGCGTAGCGAGGCGACGGCGCAGATGCTCGGCTGGCTCGACACGTACCTGGGCAAGGTCGAGTGAGGCGTGGATCGTCAGAGTGTTTTCTCAGTCGGGAGACCCGGCGGTATCCACCTGGTGCGCTTGCCAGTATCGGAACGACTGGAAGGCCATCGCGCCGATCACGATCAAGGTCAGGAAATACCACACCGTGCGTCCGGCCGACAGCAAGCCGATCACCTGGGACGAACGCCCGAGGTAGATCAGTGCGCACAGGGCCGCGAGCGCCGACGCGGCGAGCGGCAGGATGGCTGCAGTCCGGCGTGGAATCGTGAAGAAGCCCTGGCTGACGATCACGGGAATCGCCGCAGTCACCAACGCGCACACGAAGACGAGGATGCCCTCGGCGAAACTGAAGCCGTTCCAGCTCATGCCCGCGTCGAAGCCGCCGGGCATGCTGAGCTTGCCAGCAGCGTTGCTCATGGACACGGAAAACCAGGGCAAGAAGCAGCAGAGCGCCGACGCGCCGCCAAGCACGCTGACGAGCTTCTCCCGCTGCGTCATCGCTCGTGGTGTGGGCTTCTGCTCACTCGAATCGCGACTCTCGAACTCTGCCATTTGGGCGTCTCCAGTTGCATGGACTACACCCCGTTCTACGACGGACGGACTCGAGACGCGAATGCGGATGGGTCAGTTCGGCACGAAGCGAACCCAGTCGAAGCTCGCCTGCACCGAGTTCGGCGAGGTCCACGAGAACACGTTCAGCCCGACCTGCAGCGTTGCCGGCAAGTCCGGTCGATGGTTGCTGCGGAGGAGTCGCCACGCGGTCGCGTTCGGTTCTCGAACGTAGAAGTCGACGAAGGCGCCATGCCGCACGGCGCGGATGTCGGCGCGTGCCGCCTGCAGCGGAGTCAGGCGAAGCGTGCTGTTCGAGTCGACGGTCGTCTTGTCCTCGACGGTGATCGGCACCTGACTCGTGCCGCCGCCGACGGCGATGTGGAGCCAGTTCCGGCGCCCCGGCTGGGATCCCGGATCGCGAATCGTGATCCCGCCCATGCGGTAGCTGATCGGCGGCGGGAGCGTCGGCTGCGCCGGGTCGTAACTTCTCACGCGCACGCTGAGGTCGAAGTCGCCGGATACGAGTTTGTAGAGCATCGGGCCTTCGCCATCGGCGTACCACGTGACCGGCGGACCACTCTGCGTCGGACGCATGTGCAGCTCCCCGCCGGACACACTCGCGGAGACGAGGTGTGGATTGTGGATGCGCCAGCTCGGGTCGAGGGTCGTTCCGTTGAACTCGTCACCCTTCGCGGCAAGCGTCACGATGCTGGATTCGATCGCGTTCGATTTGGCGAAGGCGAACGGTGTCGTGCGCAGATCGATCGTGATCGCCTGACTCGCGAGCGGGATCAGTGGCACCGAGACCGGGACGACGAAGGGCGCGACGACGCTCCCGCTCGCATCGGCGACGAGTGGCGGGAAGTAGAAGACCGGCTCGCGCACGTCGAGGCACAGCGAGATCGGAGACGGAAAGCACGTGCCACTCCCGAGGCCCGACGCCGTGAAGCCGAACAAGACGACGGCGTTGGGGCTCGCCGCGTCGAGCGCGAAGTGCGCGACGTTGCCGCGGACGAGTTGGGTTCGCGTGTGGATCTGCGCGCTGGCCGTGGTCGCCGCGACGAGCAGGGCAGCGGCGGACAAGAGGGTCGTTCGACGTCGTGTGTTCATGCTGTGCTTCTCCGGACCTACGTTGGAGCGTCGTGCCGCACGAGAAGCGCACGGGCGAAATCGACAATTTCGGGTTCGCCGGTCCTGCATGGCGTGCTCGACGTGAGCAACACGTTGCAGTGGTCGGCCGGCTACGGCGATGATACGTGCCGTCGCTACTTCGCGATCGCGCGCTGCACGAGACGCAGGTGCATGCGCACGTTGTAGAGCTCTTCGGTGTAGCCGAGCGGCACCTGCACTTGCGCGATCTCGCCATCGAGGGCCTGGAGATCACGCTGGACGCGTTCGATGGTCGTTTCCGATGGATCTTCGCGGACGCGGTCCTCGGCGGCGAGGAGCGCGCGATACCACTTGGTGATCCGTCGACGGATACGCCAACGATAGAGCGGTGGAGCGAGCTTGATCAGAGGCAAGAACAGGGTCAGCAGCGGGAGCAGCAGGACCTTGAGGCGGTCGAGGGTCGCCGCGATCTGGAACGGCAGCACGCGATACAGCCACGACAAGCCACGGCGGTAGTAGTTGTCCGCCGCGGGTGCGAGTTCGTATTCGAGTCCGTTGGGGCTGGGAAACTGCCCGGCGTCCTCGAAGAGACCGCGGGCACCGTAGATCTCCTCGGCAGCTCGGATCAACTGTGGCACGACAGCCGCGTGCAGGCCTTCGCGAGCGACCCAGCCGGCGGCGGGTGCCACGAGCTCGATGTTCTCGGACGGCGTGTTGCTGGCGAGGTTCAGCATGCCGGGAGTCAGCATGAGAGGCTCGAGGTAGGCGAAGTGGCGGCTGATCGCGTGTGCGCGCGGCAGGGTCATCACGCGTGTATCGCTGGATGCCGTGAGCTTCCGCACGGTCTCGGAATGTGGCGACGAGACCAGGAGAACGGCATCACAATCGCCGCGTTGCAACGCGGTGGCGGCGACCTTCGGATCGTCGCCGAGCAGCGTGGCGTCGTCGATGCCGGTCGCGTTCAACAACGCGGTCGTCACGCGACGCGTGCCACTGCCGGGTGAGCCGACTTGGAGTCGACGCCCATGCAGACCGGCGATTCCCTGCGTGCTGTCCACGTCAGAGCCGACGAAGATCCACAGCGGCTCGAAGTAGAGGCTCGCGATGCCCTGCAAGCCGTCGTCCGCTGCCTTCGATTCGCTGGTGTCGTTGGTACCAGCCTCGGTCGACGCTCTCGCCGCGTCCTCGATCGAACGCACCGCCGCGCGCGCCATGCTGCGCTCCGGCGCTTCGACTCCGCCCTGAACGAAGGCGACATCGACCGAGCCCTTCCGCAGCAGCGCGAGGTTCTCGATCGACCCCGCAGTGCGGCGCAGCTCGACGTCGATCCCAGAATCCTCCAGCTGGGACTTCAGCGCCTGCCCACCAAGGTCATAACCGCCGCCCTCGGGGCCCGTCGCGACGACGATCGTGCGCGGTGGCGCTTCGCCGACGAACTGCCACGCGATCGCGAACCCGATGACGAGGATGAGCAGGCTCCAAAGCCCCACGTGGCGTGCATCGTTGTCGGCTCGTGCTACGGCGGCGAGTCGTTTCATTCTTGCGACCATACGCGTGCGTCACGTCGCGATCGCATCGAATCCCGTTTCAGCCGGTTGCGAATGAGCACTGTTCTTGAAGAGGTGCGCGATGCCGATCACGAGTCCGCACACGGCGAGGATGATGCCGTACTCGCTCAACATCGCTTGTACGTCGGGATACTTCACCGAGTACGCCTTCGTGAACGGCAACGCACGCTCGGCCATGAAGTGAAAGCGGCAGTTCATCTCCGATGCCGGGATGCGCATCGGGGGCACAAGTGATACGAAGAGGATGCCGGTCAGTCCGAGGAGGCCGACGAACGTGGGGAAACGACTATTCATGGTCTCGACTCCAATGCGGAATATGGCGTTCGTTGTGCGTCTCGCGTCGTGAGCAGGTCGCGAATGTCGTTCAAGGCTTGGTGCGAGCGATATCGCAGGATGCTGTGTTCGATGACGAAGCGCGTCATCACCGGGCCGAAGGTTGCGGACATGACCCACGCCCAGTTTCCGTGCGCGAAGAGCCACCACGTTCCGTAGAGCGTTCCACCGATGCCGCCCCAGAACAGGACCTGGAGCAGTAGGGGGGCCATCAGGGTGCGGAACAGCAAGAAGTCGATGACGTGTTTCATGATCATCCTCGTGAAGTTCGCGTTTCAGGGATGCTGCGGTCAGTTCCAGGGATCGAAGACTTCGAGTCGTCCGTCGAAGTGACGCAACACGAAGCGATGGGGCAGGCCGAGCGGCAGGCGCTTCTGCCATGTGTGTTCGCGCGCGGTGTTCGCGTCGAGTCGTACGGTGTCGATGATGTGCCACTGTGCAGTCGCACCCGTCGGTTGCAGCATCAGCTCGAACCGCAAGTGCGCCTTCTCGATACGGAAGCGATCGAGAACCGAACGCAGCGGAAGCTCGCGCGACACGCGGTCTGCGAGCCACTCTCCTTGCGACTCGCGAATCGTTGACGTTGTCTGCGCAACGCGCGTGCAACGACAGACGCGGCCGTCCTTTCGGAGGATCCACCCGACACGCCAATCGCGAGGAGCAGCGATCAACTCGAGCCCGCTCGCATCGATTCGATAGCCGAAGGATCGGGTACCTGCGAAGTCGAAACTCTCGACTGGTTGTCCAACGGAGATGGAGCCGTCCGCACGCTCGAGCAAGATGCTGTGCTCTTCGCCATTTGCAAAGTCTTGGATGAGGATGTGATGTGGCGCGTTGCCTTTCCCGCGAACGAACTCGATCGGCTCGTGCGTGAGGCGTTCTCCGAACGCGACGCGTGAATCGAAGACTTCGCCGTCCTCCATCAGGACCCACAGTTCGTAGTCCTTGGCCTCGAACTCGCCCCAACCGATCCTCGCGATGCCGTCCTCGATCGGCATGGAGAGGCTGGACGCCTGATCGCGCAGAACCCATCGCCCCGACACTTTGGTCGGCTGCATCGAGCCCGGGTCGAGCACGCGAACCGTGAGCGTGCGCTGAGGCGCTCCGGCTCGGAGTACGGTCCGTCCCGGTGCCGTCACGAGGTGTTCCGCTTGTTCGAACACGAAGGAGAGTGCGGAAGCCGTGATCCGATACTCGGCGCCTTCGAGAACTTCGAGATGGAGGTCGCGGGGCCCCACGGCTTCGAGCTCTGCACCGCTGCGGATCACGACGGCCTGTCCGTGCGTGCTCGGCGCACTCGGGCGACCGAAGACGCGTGCCGGATCACCCTCGATGGCCCAGGCGGGGTCGAGATGGATACGCCAAGGCTCGTCGATCGCTGCGCCGACACACGCCACGGTGAGCGTCGAGAAGGCAGGAAGCGTGAACGCGCGCGCCGTGTCGTCACTCCGGATCTCGAAGCCGATACGGTCCTCGTTTCTCGCGATGATCCACAAGGTGCCCTGCGACGACGCCTCGGGTCGATCGAGTTCGAATGCGCCTCGTGCGGTCGTGATCTGCGCATCGCCAGGCGGTGTGATCGTCAGAGCCTCTTCGCGACTCTTCGGCAAGCGGGCGTTCCATGTGATCCAGTAGTGAAGCCCGGCGGCTGGACTACCGTCCGCGTTCTGCACCGTCCAGTTCTCGCTGACGTGGCTTGCGTGCTGCCCAGCCTCGGTGCGCACACTCGTCGTTGCCGTTGTTGCTGGCTGTGTCGCTCGCTCGCGATCCTGTGCCTTCGCGTTCTCGCTCGAAGTCAGGGGCGCGCTGGGCAAGAGTCGAGGTCCGTCATTGGCGCTCCACACCGTGACGGCCACGAAGATCGACGCCGCGAACAGTGGCAACGCCAAAGCCGTCGTCAGCAAGGTCTTGTTCATCATCACTCCAAGGATCATCACGCTGCCGCTCGTCGTGCTCAGGGCGCGTCCGGGATGCGCCAGCGGGATCAGGCTCAGCTTCCACGCCGATCGATCACCGTCGAACTCGGCATCCAGGTCGGTGCGCAACAGGTCGAGTGCGCGCTTCAGTCTCGTACGTACGGTTGCGCTCGGAATCCCGAGTCGAGCGGCGATCTGCTTCGGCTCGAGGCCTTCGAAGTAGCGCAGCAGGATGGTGCCGCGATACGGCTCAGGCAGCGCGACCGCGCATCGAACGACGTGCGCGCGCGTGGCTTCGCGGTCGAGGATCTCTGCGGTCGACGGCACGGCTTCGGGTCTCGCCGCGGACTCTTCTCGTCGGCGAGCGGCTCGTCCCTGCGCCCTGCGATTGAGCGCGAGATTCCGCACGACCGTCGCGAGCCAGCCCTTGAGCGCACCGGCCTCGCGCGGAGGCTGCTCGACTGCCTTCAGCCAGGCCTGTTGCACGACATCATCGATGTCGTTGTCGTCGAGCAGCAGCGTGCGCGCCAGACCGCGCAAGAACGCCTCGTGCGCGAGGAGGGTTTCGACAGCGGGCTGTGCATGCGAGGCGACCATCGTGAATCAAGACAGTGTGCCCAAGCTCCGCGTTTCATGAGTTGGTGAGAAATCTCGACAGTGGTCTCGTCGTTTCGAAAGCGTCTGGCCCCGTGAGGATGTTGCCGAGGATGTGCAAGGCCGTCGAATCTCAGCCCCGTCGAACCGAAATCGCCAAGACCGCCAGGACCGCGCCCATGAGTAGCAGCGCCACGTAGGCCGGAAGGAGCAGCGACACGATGCCAGCGACGAACAGCGCCGCGCCGCCGATCCAGTGCGCACGCCACTGCGCGTGCACGATCCGACCGAGATACAACCCTTGCGCCGTGAGGAAGACGATCGGGCCTCCTCCGAGCAAGAGGCTCAGAGCGAGCGAACCGCGATCGTGTGGATGCAGGATGACCTTCTCGCTTCCCACGGCGACCGCGATGAGTCCGGTGACCATCCCGAAGACGGCGACGACGGCGTGGCGGCTGACGTGGACGGGATCCTCCGTGCCTTCGACGTGTTCCGATACGAGATCGTGCGAGCGGCCGAACGTCAGGGACCACAGTGCGACGGTCGCAATCATCGAGGCTGTACCGGCGAGCAAGGTCATCGTGTCGACCGCGCGCTCCGAAAGTGCGATCCCCGAGGTCAGAATCGTCTCACCGAGCGCGATGATGAGAAACAGTCGACAGCGTTCGATCATGTGCTCGGCATCGAACTCGAACTCTGCTGAGCGCAGTCGCCGCGGTCCGATCGGATGGGCGAGCCAGGTGCCGATGAAGTCGACGACTGCTGCCGTCGACCACCAGAGGAGACGCGTGTCTGCATCTACCGTCGCACCGAGGATCCACAACGGAGCGGTCGCCGAGAGCCACAGCAGCACGCGCACGAAATGCGCGCGATAGAGCCGGTCGGGCGCGAACACGATGGTCCACATCGTGCGCCCCAACTGGATCACGAGGAACGGAATCACGAACGCCCACCCCGAATGCGTGAATGCGCCAGGGATCGAGGCGTTCATGAATAGTCCGACCCACATCACGGACAAGACCATCCACAGCGTAGGTAGATCCGTCGCGCATGTGATCGTCGCGGCCCAACTCGTGTAGGCCCACACCGTGACCACGGCGAGCAGCAGGGTCCCTGTCTCGAGCGCGCCGTGCCAATCGAGATGGGCAAGGAGGTGATGGGAGAGTTGCGAGACCGCGAACGCGAAAACGACGTCGAAGAAAAGCTCCAACGGCGTGACCTCGTATCGCGGTGCAGAGGCAGCGGAGGTCTTGGTCATGAACGGCTGCCCGGATGCGAACCGGGTGTCGTGTTGGGTACTCCGAGATCTTGCCTCGAGGAACGGGATCCTAGTCGATGCTGCTCGCTATCCTCGAGCAGCTCTCGATACGTCCATATGGAGAACTGACCATGCCTGAATCCGATCCATCCACACAGGACATGCAGATCCGCCGCGCTGGTTCCACGAAGGCCATCCGTGGTCCGAGCGAGTGGTTCACGGGCCAGGTCCGCATCGACTGGATCTTCAACGCGCCGGCGCCAGCACGCGTCGGTGTCGCTGTCGTCCACTTCGAACCAGGGGCTCGGACCAACTGGCACAGCCATCCGCTGGGACAAGTCTTGCTCGTGACCGATGGTGTGGGTTGGACGCAGTGCGAGGGTGGGGCGAAGACCGAGATTCGGCCTGGCGACCTCATCTGGTGCAACTGCGGTCGCCGACACTGGCATGGCGCGACGTCCGATACCGCCATGCAGCACATCGCAATCAACGAAGCGCTCGATGGAAAACCCGTCGACTGGATGGAGCCCGTGCCGGACGATGTGTACCTCGCACGCGATGTCGACAAGGACTGACGACGAACCATGAAAGGCACCGTTCTCCATTCCCCCGGCGACGTTCGCTTCGAGACCGTCGACCCTCGCATCGAGGCGCCGACCGACGCGGTCATCCGCATCGCGGCGACGTGCGTCTGCGGTTCGGACCTCTGGCCGTATCGCGGACTGCAGCCCATCGAAGGACCGACCCCGATGGGGCACGAGTACTGCGGCTACGTCGAAGAGGTCGGCAGCGACGTGACGTCGATCGAGAAGGGGCAGTTCGTCATCGGTTCGTTCGCGACGTCGGACAACACGTGTCCGTACTGCACCTTCGGCTACCCGTCGTCGTGCGCGCAGCGCGAGTTCATCTCGCGTGCGCAGGCTCCCTTCCTTCGCGTTCCGCTCGCGGACGGGACGCTCGTCGCGACGCGCGAAGCTCCGCCCGAGGACATGCTCGCCAGTCTGCTCACGACGTCCGATGTGCTGGGGACGGGTTGGTTCGCAGCCGACGCAGCGCATGTCGAGCCGGGAGCGACCGTCGTGGTCGTCGGTGATGGTGCCGTGGGGCTGCTCGGCGTTCTCTCCGCCAAGCAGATGGGCGCCGAGCGCATCATCGCGATGAGTCGCCACGAATCGCGGCAGGAGCTCGCGAGGACGTTCGGCGCGACCGACATCGTCCCGGAGCGTGGCGACGAGGGAGTCGAGCGGATCCGCGACATGACGAAGGGCATTGGCGCCGACTCGGTTCTCGAGTGCGTCGGCACGAACGAATCGATGATGCAAGCGATCCGGTCCACGCGCCCCGGCGGTCACGTCTCGTTCGTCGGCGTACCGCACGGCGTGGAGTTGGCGGGAGAAGAGTTGTTCTTCTCGCACGTGCACCTGCACGGCGGGCCAGCACCGGTGCGCCGCTATCTGCCGAACCTGATCCAGCTCGTACTCGACGGCGCGATCGATCCGGGCAAGGTCTTCGACCTGACGCTTCCGCTCGAGCAGGTTGCCGAAGGCTATCGCGCGATGGACGAGCGTCGCGCGATCAAGGCGTTGTTGCAGCCGTAACGGCGCCGCTGCGTGGACTCGTGTCGGCTTTCGAGAGCCGTTCGAGTCGACGAAGTGCGTTCCGGGTGCCTATCTGCGTGTTCCTGTCGCGGCTACGATTGGGGCGCCCCGCCATCGACACCCGAGCCGCGTCTCGTTTCGACCGCGGCCGTGCAACGAGTGAACGCATGAACCGCACGAGGACCATTGCCGCGCTCTTGGTTGCCTTCCTGCTCGGTTGGTTCTCCGCATCGTGGAAGAGCGAGAACGGGCACGACGAACGAAGAGTCGAGGACTCCGAATCGGTGCTTGTCTCGGACAGCGCAACGAGTTCCACTTCGACTGATCGGTTGGATGATCCGGCGGATCTTCGCGTCGAGACTGTGAGCGAACAGGCACCCGAGGTTGTCGCCAAACCTCCCGAGGCGCAGCGAGGACCCGTGCCGATGCCAGCCAGCGTTCGTAAGCGAGGAGTCCTCGGCAGCCTGTGGCGGGCCGGCATGAAGATTCGCTCGGACACGACCTTGCCGATCCAGAAGTGGGACGAACTCGAACGCGAGTGGATGACGGCGACCGAGTCCGTCAATGCAGCCTTCCACCGGTGGCACGGCCTCGGAAGGCGCCTCGCAGAGGAACGAAACGCTCGGGGGATCTACGACGAGTATGTATCGCCCGTTGTTCAGCCCGCGGCAACGCGAGAAGGGCGAGACGAGCAAAGGCGACAGCGCGCTCTGCAGCCATGGAACCAGACGCTCTCGGAAGGCGAGTTCAAGAGCATTCGGTATTACACGAACAAGACCACCGGCAATCACATGGCTCGAGTGATCCGAATCGCCCCCGGCGACGACCGCGAGCTGGATCGGTTGCGGGCGATCCACGAAGACCTGCAGCGGCGTCGCAACGAGATGGCCTTCGCATATTTCCGGTGAAGGTCTCGATCACCGCGATCGCGGCGAGGCGACGTGTCGAACACATTGCGTTCCTCGCACGTAAGCCGTCCTCGGTGTAGGACGACCCCATGAAGCCCAAGAACACGATCTGCCTCTGGTTCGACAAAGACGCACTCGATGCCGCGCGCTTCTACGCCGCGACCTTCCCCGACAGCGAAGTCACCGGCGTGCACGAGGCACCGAGCGACTACCCGAGCGGCAAGCAGGGCGACGTCCTCACGGTCCAGTTCACCGTGTGTGGTGTGCCGTGTCTCGGTCTCAACGGCGGGCCGGCGTTCGCGCACAGCGAAGCGTTCTCGTTCCAAATCTTGACCGACGACCAAGATGAAACGGATCGCTACTGGAATGCGATCGTCGAGAACGGAGGCCAGGCGAGTCAGTGCGGCTGGTGCAAGGATCGGTGGGGGCTGTCGTGGCAGATCACGCCGCGCGTGTTGATGGACGCGTTGTCGGCTGGCGGCGACGAAGCGAAGCGCGCATTCGAAGCGATGATGTCGATGCAGAAGATCGACATCGCCGCGATCGAAGCCGCGCGTCGGGGGTAGGCCTCTTCGCGAGCGACGATCGCAGACTCACTCGCCGATCCACGCGCGCGCAGTGTCGATGTCGCCGAGGTCGAAGTAGCGGATCGTTGCCGTCGTGAAGGGCTTGCAGAACATCGCCATGCCCTTTTCCCACTTCTTGTCACCGACCATCGCGAGTCGCTCGATGTCCTTGAAGTGCTTCACGTCGAACTTGATGTCTTCCCACATCGCGCCAGCGGTCCAGCCGCCGAAGTCGCGCATGATGAACAGCACGCGGATCTTCCCGTGCTGCTCGATGCAGGCTTCGGCAAGTGGGACGAAGCGGTCATAGTCCGCCTTCTCGAGCTTCCCGGTGATGTCGACTTCGATGAGATTCGTGTCGACCGATTCGCAAACCGTGAGTGTCATGAGGTCCTCCTGGTTGCCGGTGCCGGTGCGGCGAACTCCGTCGCACGCGACGCCGCCGAACACGAACAAGATGGGGCGAACCTCGCGCGATCCCAATGGGTCATGGACACAAGAATCGCAGCGGACCGAGCCGTAGTGCCCGGATCCGAGGGGCTGGTGAGCCGAGCGGTCCCGCACCTTTATCCTCGAGGGTGAAGCTCTCGACGAAGCTACCGGTCGAGATCCGGTATCGAGTCCAGTGCGCGTCGCGGAAATAGCCGAACCACGATCGCTGGCCCGCCGAGGGATCGGATTCGTCCGCCAACGGCACCTCATTGAAGCAATGGATGATGGCGAGGTAGCACCAAAAAACGGACCAAGGCGCGAGCGGTAGGCACGCGTGTGCGGCGAGCGACAAAATGCCGGACCCGATCCAAGCCTCGGTGTACCGACGCGGGGCTCGCTTGATGAGTGCGAGGCTGCGCCCGAGATCGAACGCGGACATCGTCCGACGCGTCTGGGAGACGGTGAGGAAACCAGCCGGGATCATGAACGTGATTGCGGCAAACAGCATCCCGACGAGCGCCAGCTCGATCGTCGGGATGTCGACATCGATGATCGCGCTCAGGCGTAGCCAGCAGAGCCATGCCGGCACGATCAACGTGGAGAAGATCGGAAACGCCGCGACGAACAAGAAGATCCATATCCACGGCAGCGCGGACCACAATTGCCACTCGGTGGTGCGGAGAGCCATCCACGCGTAGATCGGTAGGAAGTAGCCGTGGATCACGCCCATCGCTCCGAGGCCGTGCAGCAGTGCCCGTCGTGTGTTGCCGTGCCAAACGGGCAACAACGGTCGCGTCCGGTCGAGCAAGTGCTCGGCAAAGAGCCGCCGATATCCGAGCACGATCGGCCAACCGACGAATGGGATCATCAGCAGGAGACCACCGCGGAAGATCCGCCTGCGCCAAGCAGGATCGGCGGTGCAAGCGAGTGCGGCGGATCGCCAGTCGAGAGTGATCACGATACGGTTCGTCGAAGGCGTACGACCGCGCGTGCGTCGGCGATCCCGCTCCACAACACGCCGATGGACATGACGGCAAGGAGCGCTTGCACCGTCGTCGGCACCGCGGGTTGTCGCACCCATGCCGTCTCGAGTTCGAGCCAGGGCCAACCCGCGATGCAATAACACGCGACGAACGCACCGAACAGCATCGCGATGATGCTGTGAAGCACATATTCGCCGGTCGGCAGTCCGCCCATCGGCATGCGGCTCTTCCGCTCCACGGCGAAGTCCCAGAGTGAGATCGCGATGTCGAACACGAAGAGAGCGAGCATCACGACGAACCATGCACCGTGCGCCGCGAAGTTGGGCACGACGACGAAGAGGATCGCATAGGTCGGGCCGCGCAAGCTGTGCGTGATCAGCTCGTGCCACGCCGATGGTTGGCGGCGCAGATCGTGGGCGCGTGTGTGGTAGACGGCGATGTCGAGCGCGCCGAGCACGCCGACGAGCAGGAGAAGATACGTTGCGCTGGCCACGCGCATATCATGACGTCACGACGGGCGACACGAACGTCTTCGGGGGCCGGGTATCGAGAATCCTGCGATTCGTGCGACACGCGCTTCAGGCGGTCGTGCCAGCGAACCACGGCAGCACGGAGCCGATCACGAGCCATGCGACAGCGGCGCCGGCGAGCCACGTGAGGATGCGTTCGGTGATTCCGTCACTCGAGCCGGAACCGAACCCACTGGTCTTGGCCTTCCACGTCACGAAGATGCTGCTGACGATCAAGAACGCGAGGTTCAAGAACAGCGTGTAGTCCACGGCGAACCACTCGCGATCCCGCACGGACTCACCCGCGGCGGATTCGGGCATCCAGTCGAGCGCCGTGAAGCCGTAGTGCAGCGCGATCGAGCTCGTGACCAACGCGATGAGGAAGATCATGAGAATGTAGCCGGCCATCTTCCAGCCGTAGTACTTGGCTTGGATGCGGAACACGGGGAAGACGACGAGGTCGCTGAAGAGGAATGCCATGATCCCGGCGAAACTCACGTCGTTTTCGTAGAGGACCGCCGCGAGCGGGACGTTGCCCATCGAACCGATGAACGTGAAGAACGCCGCCACTGGACCGACCAGTGCTTGGAGAAGGACCTCGACGAAGGTCGGATCGCCGCTCTCCGAACCGACGAACAGGGTCTCGAAGAAACTCTTCGGCACGAACGCCGCGATGATCCCCGCGACGGTGAACCCGACCGTCACGTCCTTCCAGACCATCAGCCATTCCATGACGTAGCGATTCGCGACGCGGCGCCAACCTTCGCGTGAGCGAATCAGTTCCTTCCAATCGGGTGGGTCCTCGTCGTCGCTCTCTTGTTCGGAGCGCGCATGCTCGCGTGCGTCTTCGACGAATCGCTTCGAGGCGGTCCACCGCACGACGAGCCACATCACGGCGATCAGGAGGACACCGCCGGCGTACTCGCCGACGACGAACTGCCAACTCAAGAACACCGCGATCACGATGCCGAGTTCGATCACGAAGTTGGTCGACGCGAGCAAGAACGCGAGCGACGGCACGAGCCCGGCTCCCTTCGCGAACAGCGAGCGCGTCGTCGCGAGCGCGGCGAACGAGCACGAACTCGACACGAAGCCGAAGAACGACCCGAGCAAAACGGAGCGAGCGCCTGCGTCTCCCATGCTCCGCCGCATGCGCTCGCGGGTCATGAAGACCTGGATCATGCTCGAGACGAGGTAGCCGAGTCCGAAGGCCCACAGGGCCATCCAGAAGAGACCGAGTGATGTGGACGTCGCGGAGTGCCAGGTTTGCAGGAAGTCGTTCGGCAAGAGAGAGCTCCGGTGCGGTGCGTCGAAACGGCTCCTACCTGTGGTACGACGATCGAAGCATGGCAAATGACGCGGCCACCGCTGGCTCGGAATGGTGCTTCACTTGCACGAGTGACAAACGCGCGACTTCGCCGCGGGTGTGGGCTCTTCGGCGACTTGACGCCTCGAGCGGCGACTCGTATGCCCAAGTGCGTGCTCGAAAAAACTTTGATGGTCGCGGTCCTCTCCGCGACGTCTCTCCTCGCGCAGACACCGGTCGTGGATCTCACGGCGGCTCCCGGGACGGTCCAGGTCGCGCCGGGAGTGCAGGTCCAAGGTTGGTTCTACAACGGGACGCTTCCCGGACCGACGCTCCGTGTCACCGAAGGGCAGACGTTGCGGGTGCGCTTCCACAACAAGCTGCCCGATCCGAGCACGGTGCACTGGCACGGTCAGCCGGTGCGGCTCGGATTGGATGGCGTGCCGGGCATCTCGCGTCCTGCGGTCGCGCCAGGGCAGGAGTTCCTCTACGAACTTGATGGCCTCGTGCCGGGCACGTACTGGTTTCATCCCCACGTGCATGGAACGCAAGTCGATGCCGGACTGCACGGCGTGCTCATCGTCGATCCGGCCAAGTCCTCGAATGATCCGCCCTTCGATCTCGAAGAGACGATCGTGCTCGACGATTGGCGCAATCCGCTCGGCGGTGGGTTCTCCGGTCATCTCGTCAACGGCCGCAGCAGCGCGGGGCAGACACCGGTCGCGGTGAAGAACGGCCAGAGCTTGCGATTGCGCTTCGTCAACGCTTCTGCGGTTTCGAACTACGTCGTGGCCCTCGACGGGCACCCGATGACGGTGACGCATGCCGATGGCAATCGCGTACGGCCCGTGGTCGTGCAAGCGATTCCGATCGGCATCGGCGAGCGTTACGACGTGATCGTCGACTGCAACAATCCCGGCACGTGGAGCTTGGCGGTGTCGGCGATCGACAATCGCACGCAGACGCTCGCGCGTGCGGTCGTGAAGTACGCGGGGCAGAACCAACCGATCCCGCCCGAGACGTTCGTACCGACGAATCTCTCGAGCGGAACGCTGCTGTCCTATGCGCAGCTCGCCGCGTTCCACGCGGTCCTGCCGATCACGCCCACGCCGGACCGGAGCTACGTGGCGACGCTCGGCATGCGGGGCGGTCGCAACGGCATGCAGTTCACGATCAACGGTCAGGCGTGGCCCAACGTCACGCCCTTCGCAGTCTCGGCGAACGATCAGGTCGAGCTGACGATGACGAACCCGCCGATGATGATGCCGATGTACCACCCGATGCACGTGCACGGACATTTCTTCCGGCTCATCGGAACCGCGGGAGGAACGACGGCGCCTCCGATCAAGGACACGGTGCTCGTCAGACCCGGTGGTCAGGTCGGCTCGTCGGTGCGCGTGCAGATGCTCATGGACAATCCCGGGAGCTGGCTCTTCCACTGCCACGATGTCGATCACATGACGCAGGGGATGATGACGCGCTTCGACTATGGCGGAGATGCGGACGCGGACGGTGTCGCCAACGCGGTCGACATGGAACCGACGCTCGCATCGCCCGTGGTCACGACTTCGGACCAAGCCGCGGCGTTCACGCTCGGTGCGACGGGCCAGATCGACGTGCAGTGGACGCCGGGGCAGCCGTTCGTGCTCTTCGCGGGGGGGAAGGAGCTGCCGACGCCGTTGCCGTTGCAGCCCTTCGGCAGGCTCGTGTTGGATCTCGGTTCGTCCATCTACTTCGGCGGAACGGTGGTGTCGAGTCAGGGGACAGCCAGTCTCCCGTACGCGATCCCGCAACTTCCGTCCCTGGTCGGCCTGCGTCTGGGCCTGCAAGGCATCGGCGCCACCCCGCTCGTGGGCGGGCTCCGTCTCTCGACCTATCAGATCCTCACGGTCCGATAGCGAGCACTCGAGTGGCGCGCGCTCCGCGCCCGAGAACGGCGAAGCTCGTTTTTCGCGGACCGCGACGAGGCTCGCGCCGTAGGATACGCCTTGTCGTCGCCGCCCTGTCGGACGGCACGATGCCCGATCGATGACTGGTTTCCGCAAGTTCTTGGCCCTCGTTTGCTGTGCGCTGGTGCTCACCGGCGGCATCGCGATGCGGGGCGAGACGTGCAACGCGGGCCATGCCGATCCGGGTGTCGCAGCGGCTGCTGGCTCCTCGTGCTGCGGAGCGGATTGCGGCTGTTGTGGCGAGGGCGGGGGCTGCGATGTCGCTTGTGCCTGTTCGGTCGATCCCGAGGGCCCGATCGAACCCGAGGCGATCCTCGTCGTGCATCGATCGAGCCCGATGGTGGCTGCGGAGGCCGAGAAGCCCGAGCCGCGAAGTCCATTGCGACGCCGCGCGAAGCGGGTTCGACCGGTTTCGAGCCAGCTCGGTGCACGGCGGTTCGCGCTGCACACGAACTGCTCCCTCCACGTCGCGCATTCGGTCTGGCGGTTGTAGCGAGGCTCGGTGGGGACCGTTCTGTACCCACCGCGAGAAGAGTGACCCCTGAGTGCGGCGAGGATGCCGCCCTGGTCTTTCGTTTCGATTCTCGAGCCTGACTACCGATGAGTGCATTCCCTGTCGGCGCCCAGCGCCAGCGGCGGAGACTCGTAGCGACGTCGATCTGCGTCGCGCTTGGCGGCTGTACGCCGTTCTACGAGCTTGCGCCGGACGTTCGGCAGCGCATCGCCGCCGAGAGCGATGGGCTGTCCCCGAAGATCTCCGACCACGAAGACGTGCGCCGGGTTGCGGAGCGCGCCGCGCACGGCGTGCTCGCAGACCCTGCGCCGATCGCTGTCCGCGACGGGTCCGGTCTCGCGGACTACATCCGTTGGGCCTTGGATCGCAACCCGCGGCTGCAGGCGCGAGTCCGCGATATCGAAGCACTCGGCATGCGGGTGCCTCAGGTTTCGTCGTTGGGCGACCCGATGCTCTCGTTGGTCCCGCCGACGGGGGACCTCGTCCAGACGGCGGGGGGCGCGATGCAGGCGGCCGTCGGTTTGAGTCAGGGTCTTCCGTGGCCCGGCAAACTCGAGACCTTGGGCAAGGTCGCCGAACACGTCGTGCGCATCGCGATCTCCAACCTCGACACGGAGCGACTCCGCGTCGTTGCCGACGTCAAGCAAGCCTATTTCGATCTCTATCGCGCCCGGGTCTCGATCGACGTCTCGCGAGCGCTCGAGGTGCTGCTCCAGCGCGTGCGCGACAGTGCCCAGTCGCGCATCACGACCGGACTCGCGAGCCAGCAGGACTTGCTGCGCACGGAGGTCGAGCTCTACGCGCTCACGAATGCCCGCCTCGACTACGAGCAGGAGTCGACGACTGCCAGAGCACGACTCAACGTGCTGATGGACCGTCCCGTCGATGCCCGATTGCCGATGCCCGGACCGCTCGAAGCCGCTCCCCTGCAATGGCGTCTCCTCGCGCTTCTGCAGCGTGCCGACGAGTTCGGGCCTCAGCTGGCCGCGTTGCGCACACGGATCGAGGCCGACCTGCTGCGCGTCGACTACGCCGACTTGGCGTACTACCCCGACCTCGGTCTGGGTGGGCTCTTCACGTTCATCGCGAGCGGTGGGCGAAGCCCCGTCGCGGACGGCAGCGACGTGTGGAATCTCAATCTCGGGGTCACGCTCCCGATCTTCCGAGACAAGCTCGATGCCGGTGTCCTGCAGCGCAATGCCGAGGCAATCGCGAGCGTGCATCGCTACCGCGATGGGCGCAATCGAGTGGTCCTCGCGTTGCAGCAGCAACTGGCCCGCGTCGATGCCGACTATCGCAAGGCCGTGTTGCTGCGAGACGGGATCTTGCCGCGCGCCGACCAGGCGGTGCGCGTTGCCCAGACCGGCTACGACGCCGGAACCGTCGAGTTCGCGACGCTGCTCGCCGCATGGCGCAGGTTGTTCGAACTCACGCTCGACTATCACCGCGCACTCGCGGCCCTCGAGCACGGAGTCAGCGAAGTCGAATACCTCGCCGGCGGTGACCTGCCGCGCGAAGAGCCAAGGGAAATCCAGGAGGACGAGAGATGAACGCTTCGACCCCAGCATCTCAGGACACACGCCGTCGCCCACCGAAGGCAGGTCGTACGTTGGTCCTCATCCTCGTGCTGTGCGTCGTCGGCGCTGCCTTGCTCTTCGTCGGCGACCGATACGGCGCGCGCATTGGTGCCTTCTTCGGCGAGGTGCGAAGCGACTTGTTCGGAGGCAAAGCGGTTCACGAGAAGAAGGACGACGGTCCAGCCTTCTACACGTGCGGCATGCATCCATGGGTGATCCTGCCCCAACCGGGACTCTGCCCGATCTGCCACATGGATCTGACTCCGCTGGATCCTTCGAAGTTCGGTGGCGAGATCTCGATCGACCCCGTCATCGCGCAGAACATCGGCGTCCGTACTCGCCTCGTCGAGCGCGGTCCGCTCGTCGGCACGGTCCGCACCGTCGGGAACGTCGATTACGACGAGACCTCGCTGCACGACGTCAACTTGCGAGTGTCGGGTTGGATCGAGAAGCTCTACGTCGACTTCCTCGGTGCGGACGTCGAGCAGGGGCAACCGCTCTTCGAACTCGATTCGCCCGAGCTGCTCCAGGCGCAACGCGACTACCTCCTCGCTCTCGAGCAGGAGAAGCAACCGGACGTTTCGTTCGTTCCGAGGATCGCTGCCGATGCCGCGTCCACGACAGATGCCGTTCGAGCGCGACTCCGATACTACGGAATCGACGATGCACAGATCGAGCAGTTGGAGCGCGATCGACGTGCACGCAAGACGATGACGATCCAGAGCCCGGCTTCGGGCACGGTCGTCGACAAGATGGCCGTCGATGGCATGCGCGTCGATCCAGGCATGCGTATGTATCGCATCGCGGATCTCGCCAAGGTCTGGGTCACCGCGACGGTCTACGAGTATCAGTTGCCGTTCGTCGAGCTCGGCCAGGAGGCGACGGTGCGCCTGTCCTACGTGCCCGGCGAGGAATTCCATGGCCGCGTCACCTACGTGTATCCGTGGACCGACGAGAAGACGCGCGAGGTGCGTGTCCGTCTCGAGTTCGACAACGGCAAGGGACTCCTCAAGCCGGGCATGTTCGTGAACGTCGAGTTGCGGCGGACGCTGGCTGCCGAGCGCACGCTCGTCGATCGCTTCGCGGTCATCGACACTGGCGAGAGGCAAGTTGCGATCGTGAGCCTCGGCAAGGGTCGCTTCGAGCCACGTGACGTTCGTGTCGGTATCGAAACCGATGGCGGCAAGGTCGAGGTGCTCGATGGACTCGTGCCAGGCGAACGCGTGGTGACGAGTGCACAGTTCTTGCTCGATAGCGAGGCCAAGATCCGAGAGGGGCTCGCGCGCATGGTGCGCGGCGACGTCGTCGGGCAAGAAGCGGCCAAGCCCGTCGCGGGTCCCGAACTCGCCTCCCTGCCACCTGCGCTGCAATCCGCGATCGAGAACGTACTCGCGGCCTATCTGCGCATCGGGGACATGCTCGCTTCGGACGAGACCACGGGTCTCGACGAACGAGGGCTCGAGATCGCCGCCGCCGTCGACTCGATGCTCGCAGTCGAACTCGCAGGGCACGATGGGTTCTGGCAAGCGCACGACGAGGTCGCGACCGTGAGGGGCAAGGCGTTCGCGCTGGCGGGTGGGCCCGATCTCGCGGAGGCGCGTCTGCTCTTCGCGGATCTCAGCATCGCGCTGAGCAAGCTTCTGCGAGCCACCGGAGTTCCGTCATCCCCGGCGGGACCACTCGAAGATCTGCACTGTCCGATGTTCCTCGAGAACCAAGGTGGCGCGAGTTGGTTGCAGCGCGCCGGCGAGGTCAAGAACCCGTTCTTCGGCGAGAAGATGCTGTCGTGCTTCGACG
>JAGQQW010000289.1:0-611 GCA_020426005.1 Planctomycetota bacterium
CCTCTTCGCGCAACTGTCGGTTCTCGAGGCGATCCACGGTGTTCTACGGTGAGCCTCACCGGCGGATCGTCGTGGTCCGCGGGCCGGGAATCGTCGGCCGGGTCGTCGCTTCGGCGAAGGGCGCGGCTCGCAGTGCCGAGGAGGACGGACCTCGCTGGATCGTGACCGTCGCGTTCGGGGTGGCCCCGTTGCGAGTCGGTTCGGGCGCGAGTTCTGTCCTCAGACCGTTTGCGAACTCGACGAGCTCGCTGCGCTGCGCGGCCGCGAGCATTCGCTGTTCGTCGATTTCGGTGGGCGGCGCTGTGGCCGACAGGGTCCTCGAAGAAGAGCGAGCAGCTTCATGAACGGCGAGCATCTGGTCCGCTACATCGACAGCATCCACCGCGACAAGGGCATCGATATCGAAGTCCTGTGGGTCGCGCTCGAGGACGCCCTGATCGCAGCGATCAAGAAGCGCTACGACATGGACGACGACTTCACGCTGAGCTTCGATCGCGAGTCCGGCAACCTCGAGTGCGACTACGAGATCGACTTCGAGGAATTCGGTCGCATCTTCGCGATGACGGTCAAGCAGACCTGGTTCACGCGGATCAAGGAAGCCGAGCGCGACG
>JAGQQW010000289.1:620-5729 GCA_020426005.1 Planctomycetota bacterium
TGCTCTTCAACGAGTGGGAAGCGAAGGTCGGCGACATCGTGACCGGCACCGCGCAGCGCTTCGAAGGGGACTCGGTCATCGTCAATCTCGGCAAGATCGAAGGCATCCTGCCTCGGTCCGAACGCGTGCGTGGTGAGAACTACCACGTCGGCGATCGCATCCGTGCCCTGATCCTCGAGGTCAAGAAAGTCGGCCTCAAGGTCAAGGTCATCCTCTCGCGCAGCTCGACGGGCCTCGTGCGTCGGCTCTTCGAACTCGAAGTGCCCGAGATCGACGACGGGATCATCGAGATCCGCAAACTCGAGCGCGAGCCCGGCTATCGCACGAAGATCGCGGTCACGTCCTCCGACACCCGCGTCGATTGCGTCGGCGCGTGCGTCGGAGTTCGCGGAACGCGCATCAAGTCGATCATCGACGAACTCGGCGGAGAGCGCATCGACATCATTCGGTGGAACGACGATCCGCAACAAATGTTGATCAATGCCTTGCAACCTGCGGAAGTGAGTCACATCGAACTCGACTCCGAGAACCACAAGGCATTGGTGCTCGTCGAAGAGGACCAACTGTCGCTCGCGATCGGTCGCAAGGGACAGAACGTTCGACTCGCTTCGAAGCTCTGCGGTTGGGACATCGACATCATGACCCGACAGGAGCTCGAGGACACCTTCCGCGAAGACGGCGAGGGGTCTGGCTCGGAAGAAGCCGGCAACTCCGACGAGGCGGACGCCGAGGTGGCGACCGATGCAGAAGCCGCGGTCGCGGAGGCAGGGGCCACGGACGCCGAGTCGGCGACCGAAGCTCCGCAGACGGAAACAGGAGACGCGTCCCCCGAGGAACCGCCCGCCGAGAGCGAGACGGAAGACCGGACGGGTGGCGACGATCAGGAAATCGAAGAAGAAGAAAAGGTCGGCTGATCGAAGCCGAAAAAGCGAAGCGCCGCAACGCGTGCGCGAGGTGAAGCTTGGCGAAGCGACGGGTATACGAACTGGCGAAGGACTACGGGATGCGAGGTCCCGAGTTCGTGGAGGTGTTGCACAATCTCGGCTACGAGAAGGTCGCGACGCACATGGCAGTTCTCGATGACGCCGATCAAATGGTGCTCGAGATCCGCTTGGAAGCAGCCGGCTTCTCGAAGACCGCGGGAGACGCGGACGTCGAGGACGGCAAGCCCTCTCCCATCCGTAAGAAGAGCCCGATCCGCAAGAAGGCCCTGAACAAGAAGAGCTCGGCGACGGCTCCGCAGGCAACCGCGGCGTCCGAGGCGGCGACGGAGATTCCGCTTCGCAAGAAGCTGCTCCCGAAGCGCGATCCCGCAGCAGCGTCCGTGGCGTCGACCGACGAGGTGGACACCGCGGCCGACGCGGCCGCGCAGGCGCAGCCCACGGCCGAGGCAACCAGCGGCGAGACGCCGTCCGTTGCCCCTGCGGCGAAAGCCACGTCGACCGTCGAAGAGACGCACAGCGAATCGGACGCAACGACCTTCAGAGCAGCCGATCCTGAAGCCGTCGCCGCGGAGCCCACCAAGGTCGACGCGGTTCCGGAGTCCGAGGTCTCGAGCGGCACGACCGCGTCCGAGCCGAGCCAGGGACAGGCGAGCACGGGACGTCCCAGTGCACCCGAACAACCTGTCGCCGCGAGCGACGAACGAACCCCGACGCAATCCGGCACTGCAGCCGAAGCGCCGACGCCCGCAGACGAGCCCGCGCAAAAGGCGAGTGCCGCTGGCGAAGCGGCGCCGACCACGGGCGCCGTGGACACGACCGAATCCGCTCCCTCCGAGACCGAGGAGAAACCCGCGACACCCGACGCACCAGCGCAGATCCCTGCCGCGTCGGGCTCCGGGGACACGATGACCAAAGTCGAAACACCGACACCCGAACGCACTGCCGAGCCAACGCGCTCCGTCCCGCGGGCCCCCCTCGAGCGGCGTGAACCGACTCGGAGCCCCGAGCGCGCACAGCCAGCCGCAACCGCGACACCCGAGGCAGCTGCGGGCGAGAAGACGCCGGCAGCTGGCGATTCGACGACCGCAGGGGTCGACGAGAAGAAGATTCGCCGCCTGCCTCAGCCCGAGAAGAAGGCGAAGATCCTCGGCCGTATCGAGCTCCCAGCGGCGACCATTCGCGACGCGACGCGACGCAGCGCCGGCGGTCCGCGCAATCCTTCCGGGGTCGATCGCAACTTGCGCCAAGCGGCGATGAATCAGTTCCGGAATCGCGGAGCGCAGAAGTCGCCGTTCGGTGGCCAATCGCGCCGTGGGCCGGGCGGCGGCCCGGGCGGCGGTCGCTTCGGTGGTCCCGGTGGCGGTTCGGGCCGACGCGGAGGCGGCGGTCGCCGCGCCGTCGACCCGCTTGCTCCCCCGCCAGGGATCGATCCGGACAAGCTCGTCCAGGTCGAGGCTCCGGTCTCGGTCAAGAAGCTTTCCGAAGCCCTCGGTCACAAGGTCAATCAGATCTTGCTCGTCCTCATGCGCCTCGGCGTGCCTGCCAACATCAACAGCTATCTCGACAAGGACCAGATCGAGCTCCTCGCGCTCGAACTCGGACGCAACGTCGAGGTCGTCGAGGAGACGGGTGCCGAAGACGCTCTCGTGCAGAAACTCGCCGAGGACAAAGAAGCCACGACTGCGGAGGACATGCAGGTCCGCCCGCCGATCGTGACCTTCATGGGCCACGTCGACCACGGCAAGACGACGCTGATCGATGCGCTTCGCGGTAGCGATATCACGAAGGGCGAAGCCGGCGGTATCACACAGCACGTCGGTGCATATCGCATCGAACGTGCGGGCCACGAGCTCGTCATCCTCGACACACCGGGTCACGCGGCCTTCACGCAGATGCGTGCACGTGGTGCGCAGCTGACCGACGTCGTCGTGCTCGTCGTCGCAGCCGATGACGGCGTCATGCCGCAGACCGAAGAAGCGCTCGCGCACGCGCGCGCCGCCGAGGTCCCGATCCTGATCGCGGTCAACAAGTGCGACAAGCCGGACGCCAACCCGATGCTCGTGCGCCAGCAGCTGTCGGCGAAGGGCGTCCAACCCGAAGAATGGGGTGGCAACGTGCAGTTCGTCGACGTCTCGGCGCTCAGCGGAGCCGGGCTCGACGACCTCGCCGAGAAGATCGCGCTCGAGGCCGAGATCCTCGAACTCAAGGCCAACCCGGATCACCTCGCGAGCGGCACCGTCATCGAGGCGAAGCAAACGCCTGCCCAGGGCAACGTCATCTCGCTCATGGTGCTCGACGGCACGCTCGAACGCGGGGACCTCGTGCTCTGCGGGTCGGGGACCGGTCGCATCCGCGTCCTGCTCGACGACCACGGCAACCCGATCGACAAGGCGCCTCCTGGCACGCCGGTCGAGGTCCTCGGTCTGCCCGAGCTGCCGCAGCCCGGCGACAAGTTCTTCGAGGTCAAGGACACGAAGATGGCGAAGGAGGTCGCCCTCCAACGCGCGAGCAAGCAACGCAACCTCGCCCTCGCCGAGAAGAGCAAGTCCCGCGCGATGGACCTCAAGGCGCAGCTCCTCGCGAAGAAGCGTTCGGAGGTCAAGCTCATCGTCAAGGCGGACGTGATGGGCTCGCTCGAGCCGATCAAGCAATCGCTCGAAGAGCTCTCGAACGAAGAAGTCGGGATCCGCATCCTGCACGCCGCGCTCGGTGGCATCACCGAGACCGACGTCGCACTCGCGGATGCCTCCGAGGCGATCATCGTCGGCTTCAACTCCGTCCCGGACGAGAAGGCTCGCCATCAAGCCGATGCGAGTGGCGTCACGATTCGCTTCTACAACATCATCTACGAGCTGATCGACGACGCGAAGAAGCTGCTCGAAGGCCTGCTCTCTCCCGAGGAGAAAGAAGAGGTCCGCGGTCACGCCGAGATTCGCCGTGTCTTCCGCTCGAGCAAGCTCGGCAACATCGCTGGCTGCTACGTCACGGATGGCACGATCGGCCGCAACAACCGAGCTCGCCTCGTGCGCGACGGGAAGGTCATCTACACCGGCAAGATCAAGAGTCTGCGCCGCGAGAAGGACGACGCGCGCGAAGTGCGCAGCAACTTCGAGTGCGGGATCCTGCTCACGAACTACGATGACATGAAGGAAGGCGACATCATCGAAGCCTACGAGATCATCGAGTTGCAACGCACGCTCGGGGATAGCTGAGCTGCTGCGCGAAGGGCGTAGACTGCCGTGCTCAAGGTCGGGATCCTCCAGGCCGAACTCGAAGTCCCTTGGGCGCGCAGCCTCAAGGACAAGCGGAGCGTCGTGAAGAGCATTCGCGACAAGACGCGTCGTCACTTCAACGTTTCGATTGCCGAGGTCGAGAACCAGGACACCATCACGAGCATCGTCATCGGTGTCGTGATGGCCGGGACCGACGTGCAATACATCCTGGGCGCGCTCGAGAAGTTCAAGGAGTCCCTCCGCGACTGGCCCGAAGCACGCCTCCTCGACACACAGGTCGAGGTTCTCTGAACAGGTCCCGTCATGGCCAACGACCGCCGCATCGCCAGGCTCGAATCCTTGATCCGCGAACGTCTCGCGCAGGTCCTCCAACGCGAAGTCAAAGACCCGCGCCTCGGGTTCGTCACGATTCAGCGCGTCGAACTCGACCGCGAGATCACACGCGCGAAGGTTTATTGGTCGGTCATGGGAGGCGAAAACGAACGCCGCACGACCGAACGTGCTCTGGCAAGCGCCAACAAGTTTCTCGCGCGCGAAGTCGCGGCATCGCTGACGACACGGCACGCTCCCCGGCTGGAGTTCGTGTTCGATGAATCGATCGAAGGCATGATCCGGCTCGAGAAGCTCTTCCAGGAAGTACTACCCGACACCACCGGGACGGAAGCAAACCCGGACGGCACGGCCCCCGACCTGGAAGATCCACCTGCCGAAGGACCATCCACGTCCGACTAGACAGTACTCGAAAAGGTCGTCCACAGCCCAGGCTCACGCTCACGGGCACGGCGCAACCAGAGCACCAGCGAATCCACGCACCCGCGTGAATCGTGCCAGGGTCATTTCGCCGTACTTTCGCGCGCGAATCGTGCCAGGGTCATTTCGCCGTACTTTCGCGCGTAAATCGTGCCAGGGTCATTTCGCCGTACTTTCCCGCG